>NZ_JBEOVW010000033.1:0-65714 GCF_040295705.1 Micromonospora sp. NPDC002717
AACGGAAAGATCCACTCCTGACGGGTCGCCGAGATCACCTGCACCCCGACATGATCCACCATGGACCGACCGCCGAGTTACGAGACGTCCTTTAGGAGCGGTCAGGGCGCGATACTTGCGAGCCGAAACCGGGAGGCGGACCGTGGTGTCGCAGTTGTCGTGGCTGGACAGCTCTCCGGCGGAGCAGCAGCGTGTTCGCGAGATGCTCAACATGTTCAGCGAGCAGGAGAGCAGGGACGAACTGGGCATTGGCCAGGTCCGTGATGCGTTCAGCGATCTGCTGTTTCCCGGGACGTCGACGCTGCACACACGGGCGCGCTACCTGTTGATCGTGCCATGGTGTATTCGCCACGCAGGTCGACGAGCCGATCGCGATCAGGCGGTGCAGCTGGACCGGGTGGAGCGTGGCGTGATCTCGGCTTTGCAGGCGGCCGGCGCGACCGACGGGCTCATCGGACGCCGAGCGTCGACCGGCGTCAAGACCTTGCCCTCGACGATCTATGCGTCCGCACTTCGTCGCTACGGCATCGACAACGGCATCGAGCTGACTTCGACGCCGGACGACCCGGATGTGGCGGAGTTGACCGACCTGCGAGCGGGCCGATGGCCGGCAACCCTGCCGCAGCCGCCAGCAGGCTTTCCCGAAACTGTGGGGACGGGCTTGGACCTGACCCCTTGGGAGGCGGACTGGCTGCGGGAGCGCATCGCGACCAGCACCTCCGGCAGCCTGCTCGCCCATCTGCTGCAGGTGGGCAACCGGCCGGAGGACGAGGCGGCGGCACCATGGCTGGTATCGGCGGCGGGCACGGCGCCGCAGCGGTTGAGGCGTGACCTGGAGCACGCCCGTGGGTTTTCCACCTGTCTGCACGGTGCGGCATTGCTCTACAACCTGATCCTTGCCGAGCAGTACGACCAGGCGGGTCACGACCGCGTTGAGCCGCCGGACTACCGCGAGGCGCTGGCAGAGTGGGCCGAACGGGTTTCGACGGTCGGGCCGTGGGACCGGGCGGACATGTGGAGGCGCGTCGTCGCCGTCAACCCGCGCATCAAGACCAACCTGCGCACCCAGGCGTTCATTGAAGCGTGGCTCGACCTCGTCCTTGCTGGTCGGGCTGCGGGCGCCGCAGATGACGAGCAGCTGCGGGACTTGGTCATTCGGCGTGAGAAGGCGGTGAAGAAGACGCAGTCGCGCCTGACCAACGGCAAGCTGCTGCGCAGTTGGACGGGCGCGTCGGGCAGCCGGCAGCTGGTGTACCGCTGGCCGCAGGTGCGGCGCCTGCTGACCGACATCCACACGGGCATGGAGGCCACTGGTGCTGCTGCCGCCTGATGGACGGACACTGCTGACCGACGTTCTGCGTCCGCCGGCGGGATACCGGCTGGACCGGGCCGTCGCCACGACGTTCACCCTTGAGCTGGACAGTCTGCTCACCGCACCGCTGGCGTTCGCTGCCCATGCCCTGCGGGATCAGGATGACCCGATCTCGGTGATGGACGGTGTGCGGCGCTGCGCCGACCGGATCGACGTGTTCTGCCAGGCCGGTCAGATCGCGCCGCCGCCGGGCAACTCCGGTCTGCTGCTCTTGCTCGAGCAGGCTATACACCCGGTGCGGCGCCCGCGTCCCGGTAAGCTTTTTCATCCGAAGATGTGGCTGGTGCGCTACGTCGGCGACGATGATCCGCTGCTGCGTTTGGTTGTGCTGAGCCGCAATATGACCAACGACCGGAGCTGGGATGTCTGCCTGAGCCTGGATGGCGTGATCGGCACTCGGACAAGGTCGCAGAACGTTCCGGTAGTCAAGCTGCTCCGACACGCGATCGACCTTGCGACGCAGCCGGTGCCGAAGCAGCGGCGCGCCGCGGTCGAGGAACTCCTGAGGGACCTTCATCGGGCCGTCTGGCAGCTACCCGAGGGCTTCTTCCAGGATGAGCTCTACTTTCATGCCCTTGGCGTGCCGGGAGTCCGGCGGCCGGACTTCACCGGCACTCGGCACCTGGTGATGTCTCCCTTCGTTACGGTGGATGGCCTCGGCGTCTGCGCCCCGGGCGATGGTCACCTGACCGTGATCGGTAGGCAGGAGGAGCTGGATCGGCTACCCGAGGGGACGCTCGACGGGTGCCAAGTGCTGGTGCTCAACGATCTCGCAGCGCTCGATCTCGACGACGAGAGCGGCCCGGCGCGGCTCACGGGGTTGCACGCCAAGACGTATGTCGTCGAGTACGGCCGGCGTGCTCGGGTGATGGTGGGCTCCGCCAACGCCACCGACGCGGCCTTTACCGGAAATGTCGAGCTGTTGGTCGAGTTGGTCGGCTCGCGGGACCGACTCGGCATCGACGCGATGGCTGGCGAGAGCGCGGGCCTCCGGGCGATCCTCGACGACTACGAGCGGCGTGACCTCGCCGAGCCCGAGGACGAAGTCGGGCGGCAGCTTGAGGAATATCTGCGTGACATTGCCACCGTCCCTTTCCGGGCCTCGGTGCGCACGCGCGACGAGCCGCACGAACTGCGCGTACGTGCTGCGGAGAAGCTGTCGCCGCCGCCCGGCGGCCGGCTGATGGTCGCTCTGCTGACCCGACCCGACCTGGTGACGGACCTGCCGGGTGACGTCGTCTTCAGCGGCTTGTCCACCACGGAGATCACTCGTTTCCTGCTGCTGACCGCCGTGGCTGGCGATGGCACGAGCAGGCGGGCGGTGGCGATCGCCAGTCTGACCGGCGACCCGAGCGATCGGCTGGACCGAGTGCTCGCCGAGCAGGTCAACACCCCGGAGAAGTTCCTGCAGTTCCTGATGCTGCTGCTCGGCTTCGGTGTGTCGGCCGACGCGGTCGCTGTGGCAGGGGCCGACGGTGTTGCGGGGCTGTGGCGCCGGGGCGGCACCGGTGTGCTGGAGCTTCTGCTGGGCGCGCTGGCGGACCGGCCCGCTCAGCTCGACGAGCTCGCCGGGCTGGTCAGGCAACTGGCGGCCACCGATCGCGGCAGGGCGGTGCTGCCGGAGGGCTTTTTGGACCTGTGGCAGCACGTCGACCAGGTGCGCCGGGAACTGCGCAAGAGCGGGGCGGGAGCATGAAGGGGCTCAAGGACTTCCAGCGGGACACTGTCGCGTGGGTGTTGGAGCGTTACTTTGGCGCTGATCCGACTCGCCGGTTCCTCGTCGCTGACGAGACCGGTCTTGGCAAGAGCGTCGTCGCCAGTGGCGTGGTGGCGGCGATGATCGATCGGCTTGAGCGCGACGACGCCGTCAGCCGCATCGACATCATCTACATCTGCTCGAACCAGGACGTCGCCGCGCAGAACCTGGCTCGTCTGGCGGGACCGCAGCGCGCCTCGCACGCGATGTCGAGCCGTCTCACCCTGCTTGGCCGCGAGTTGCCTCGCATCACGCCGCAGCCGTCGGCGGCCAAGCCCGTCAATCTCGTGTCCTTCACCCCCGGCACCTCCTTCACCCCCGGCTGGCGCACCGGCAAGGCTGAGGAACGGGCCATGCTCCACTACCTGCTGCGCAACGAGCGCTGGGACGGCTGGCAGCGCAAGGCCGCGCTGCGGATCATGCAGTGCACGACACGCTCGTTCGAGGCGTTCCAGACCCAATGCGACAGCTTCAGCCGCAGCCTCACACACGGCATCGAGCCCGGCGTGCACAACCACTTCCTGGACCTCGCCCGCGCCCGGGGACTTCTCGACCACTTCGACGAGCTGATTGCCGACATCGGCCGACGGTCGACGCTGACCGACTCCGAACACGCCCGATGCAAGGATCTCGTCGGTCGGCTACGAACCGTGCTCGCTGAGGCAGGTGCCCACGCCCTCGAACCCGACCTGGTCATCCTCGACGAGTTCCAACGCTTTCGGAACCTGCTCGACCCCGAACTGGGCGGCGAGGCCGCCGAACTGGCCCACCATCTGTTCAACCACCAGGGCGCGCGCGTCCTGCTGCTGTCGGCCACCCCCTACAAGCCTTTCACCTTCGCCGAGGAGGCCGACACCGACGACCACCACGCCGACCTCGGCCGGGTACTGCACTTCCTCTGCCCGGATCCGCACTGGCGGGACGCGGTGCAGGCGGCGCTGCGGGCCTACCGCGAGACAGTGGTCACCGGAGCCCCGACCGACGCGGTACGAGACGACATCCGGCAGCTGCTTCTGCGGGTCATGTGCCGCACCGAACGCCCGGCCCTGGGCCGCCACGCGATGCTGGCCGAACACGTCTCCCCGGCCGCTGGGCTCAACCCGACGGAGATCTGGTCGTTCGTCGTCATGAAACGACTCGGCAGGGCATTGGATGCCCCGGTCCTGCTCGACTATTGGAAGTCGGCGCCGTACTTCCTCAACTTCGTGGAGGGCTACCTGCTCGGCGACCGCCTCGGCAAGGCCACGCAGGGCGGGATGAACCGCAAGCTTCGGCGGCTGCTCGACCAGGCGCACCTGCTCGACGCGGCGGCGATTCGCGCGTACGCGCCGATCGACCTCGGCAACGGCAAACTGCGCAACCTCGCCGCGCACACCGTCGAGCGGGGCTGGTGGCAGCTGTTGTGGCTGCCTCCGTCCATGCCCCACTACGCGCTTGGCCCGCCTTTTGCGGACGCGGCCCGCCAGCAGATCACCAAACGCCTGGTCTTCTCGTCCTGGAACGCCACCCCCACCGCCGTCTCGGCCCTGCTGAGCTACGAAGCGGAACGCCGCGTACGACACGGAAGTAGCGAGCCGCCTCGCAGCCGGCTGGACTACCGGATCAGCGACCAACGGGTGGCGTCCATGAGCACCCTGGCGCTGTTCTGGCCACATCCCGTGCTCGCCGCTGCCTGCGACCCCCTGGCCGCCGCCCGACGCGAGCCAGAACAGCTGCTGGATCTGGCAGCGATCGAGTCCGGCCTCCGCCAGCGGCTGCTCGCCGACGCGCCGGACAGCTTCCGTGCCTCCGCGCACACCGGCGAGCCACAGCCCTGGCGCGCCGTGCTGCAATGGCCGGGCGCCGACCCTGGCATATCGCTCAAGGCGGCCGTGGAGGCGGCTACCAGCGCAGCCGATCCGGCAAGCGACGGCGGACAGGATCAGCACACCGGGCTCGTCCGGCATGTTCAGGAGGCCCTCGCCGTGGCCGCCGGAGACGAGCCGGTGTGCGCGAGCCCGGAGACGGTGGTGGACGATCTGGTCTCCATCGGGCTGCACGGCCCGGCCAACATCGCCTGGCGTGCCCTTGGCCGGCTCGTGAACGATGGCAGCGCCGTCACGTCACAGGGGTTGTGGCAGGCGGCAACCGTCGTCGCGGCGGGCTTACGCAGCCTGTTCAATCGTCCTGAGTCGATGCTCCTGCTGGATCTTCTGGGCCTGAGTGAGCCGTACTGGCGGGCCGTGCTGCGCTACTGCGCCGCCGGTGGGCTCCAGGCTGTCCTCGACGAGTACGTGCACACGCTGCGCAGCTCGGCGTCGGAGACACCGCTCGACGACCATGCCCTACTGGCACTCGCCCACGCCATCCACCGGGCGCTGACACTGCACTCGGCGCCATACTCCGCTCTGGACCCCCTGCACCCCGGCAGCCGGATTCCGATCACCGGCCGATTCGCCCTGCGATACGGCGGCCGCGGTGACGACGAATCCCAGGCCACACGCATGAGCGGCGTGCGGCACGCCTTCAACAGCCCGTTCTGGCCGTTCGTGGTCACCACCACCAGCGCCGGCCAGGAGGGCATCGACTTCCATACGTATTGCTCGGCGGTCGTGCACTGGAACGTCCCCGCCAACCCGGTCGACTTCGAGCAGCGGGAAGGGCGGGTACACCGCTTCGGCGGCCACGCGGTACGGAGCAACGTCGCCGCTGCCCATCGCGTCGAGGCGCTCCGGTCGGCCGAGCCGGACGTGTGGAAGTCCGCCTACGACGCGGCGCGGCGCCAGTCACGGATCGGCGACATGGCGCCGTACTGGGTGTATCCCGGCGAAGCCCACATCGAGCGTCACGTGCTGCCGCTACCGCTCAGCCGGGACCTCGCCCGCTACGAACAGTTGAAACGTGACCTGGCCTTGTACCGGCTCACCTTCGGCCAGCCGCGGCAGGAGGACATGCTCGCGTTGCTGGCCAGCGCAGGCCTCGGTGACCAGTCAGCCGATCGCGACACCATCGACCTTCGGCCTCCTACCCGCACGGCGGCCGTACCTGAACAGCGCTTCTTCAGCAGTACAGGTACCCGAGAAGCGGGGGACGCCGCCCGGTCGACGTCCGCAGATGAGCAAGAACGGGTCGGCGGTGGCGGACATGGGACCTCCTGAGAATCAGTTACCTGATATCTGGTATCAGGTAACTGATTCTCCCCGTCGGATCGGCGGTCTTCCGTACGGTGGACCCGTGACGAGCAGCGCGACCGAGGGCCGGCCCGACGAGTTCGTGGACTACCGGCTGGTCCGGCTGGCCGGCCGGCTGGAGCGCCGCTTCGCCTCTACGCTGGCCCCGACCGGGCTGCGTCGATGGCCGAGGCGTCGCTGTGCGGGGCGAGTGAGCTCAGATGATCACCGATGGGCTGCGAGCCCTTCGCCTCCGGGTCGGCTCCAACCACGAACCGCGTTCAAACTTCGAAGAGCCGTCGGGTCTGCTGCACCGGCAGGTGACAGGTGTAGTCACGCGGCTTGACTGGCCGGTGGGTGCATGATGGTCTCGAATTCAACGGGGGTCAACCGGGACAGCGACCGCTGTCGTCTGCGGCGATGGTAGGTCCGTTCGGTCCAGGTCACGATCGCGATCCGTAGTTGCTCGCGGGTGGCCCATGATCGCCGGTTGAGGACGTTGTTCTGCAGGAGTCCGAAGAACGATTCCATGGCGGCGCTATCGCCGGCGGCGCCGACGCGGCCCATCGATCCGGCCATCCGGTGGCGGTGGAGGGCTCGGACGAATTTCCTGGACCGGAATTGGGATCCGCGGTCGGTGTGCAGGATGCAACCGGCCAGGTCACCGCGTCTGGCGGCGGCGTTGTCCAGGGCGGCGACGGCCAGGCGGGACTTCATCCGCGAGTCGATGGAGTAACCGACGATGCGGTGGGACCAGACGTCCTTGATCGCGCAGAGGTAGAGCTTCCCTCGGCGGTGTGGTGCTCGGTGATGTCAGCCAGCCACAACCGGTTCGGGCCGTCGGCGGTGAAGTCCCAGCGCACGAGGTCGTCGTGCACCGGTGGGCCTACCTTCCCGCCCTTGCCGCGACGCTTGCGCTTGCCGAACGCGCTCCACCAGCCATTCCCCGAAGGCAGCAGCGGGACCGCCGTGCGCCGGGCGCACTGGGACGGTTGGCTCAAGGGCGGGGACGACGATCTGGGCCGGATGACCGTGCCCCGGATCGACTCGCGGACGGCATCCGATACTTCCGCGAATGCGGCGCGGGGTGCTCGGCTCATCGGCTCGTCCCGGCCGTCCGATGGGCAATGTTCCGGGCGTAGGCGGAGGCAGGCGCGACGTGGTGGCTGGAACACCTGCACGGCCGCCGCGGGGCCTACGAAGAGCTGCTCGCCCGCGTCGTGGCCGGCCCGCCGCCATGAACTACTCGGCCCACAACCTCGCCAGATGGCCCAAGCCGGGTTGGGCGAGAGACGTAGTCGGAGGCATGCTGACTTGCCCGGATGGTTGCTTGCCGGATGCGGTGGTCCACGGCTTCCTGCTGCGCGAGATCGCGGAAGACCGGGATGGAGTGTGGGTGTGCGCGCAGTGCATGTGCCGCGATGGCCGCGGCGGCGCCGGACCGTTCCGATAGCCAGGCGCGGATGGCTTCGTGGACCTCCCAGTGGACCCGGTTCCAGTCGTTGTTGAGGTAGAAGATGGCGTCGACCGTGTCCTCGAGCAGGTCCCATGCCTCGATTGATTCGGCGCCACGAGCGATTTGCAGCAGCCATAGGGTGAGGTTGTGGACGTCGCCGGCGTCGATCGTCATCTCGTACCCGCCTGTAGGTAGCTCCTGGATGCCTTGGACTACGGCGCGGGCGGTCGTGGGGTCGGCGGACACCGCCTGTTCGACCTGGGTGTTGTTGAGGTGGACCAGCACTTCCGTGTACAGCAGGTAGTCGCTGCTCGTGTCTGCGGCGAGACGGAAGAGGGCGGGCGGTGTTAGATCGCTTCCTTCGAGGGCCGCTGCGATGAGCGCTCGGCCACGGTTGACGGGGGGAATCGGCGGAGGGTCGAGTTCGGCCGCGATCAGCGCGAGGAGCTCGTCTACGGTCGCTGGGCGCTGGCGTGGGTCGTGGTGGGTCGCGGCGCGTACGACCGCCCGCCAGGGGCCTGCCGGGGGGAGATGCGGTACGTTCGCGCGGGGATCGGTCTGCAGGAGTGCCCAGCCGATAATCTGGCCGATGCTGTAAATGTCGGTCTGCGGGCTGACCGCGTGGGCGTCGGTGTACAACTCGGGCGCGGCATAGCCCAAGCTGCCGTAGAGCTCGCCGACCTGCGTGCGTCCCGGCGCGGTGGTATGCCCGCGAGGACGGCGGCCCAAGCCCCAGTCCGCAACGACCCAGCGGCCGTCAAGCCACAGGATGTTGGCCGGTTTCAGGTCGCGGTGGATCCACCCGGCCTGGTGTGGCTCCCGCATGCCTTCGCAGATCGCCGTGATCAACGCCCGCAGCGGTCCATCAACGCACAGCGCGGCGGCCATGTCCTCGGCCGAGTGATCCGCCAACGGCATGACGAGCCAGTCGAAGGTAGCGCTGAAATCCAGGACTGGCATCAGGTGACGGTTCGAGCCGAACATGCCGGCCGCTTCGACCTCGCGGCGCATCCGGGCCCGCTGGTCTTCTCCCGTCATTCGCAGCCGCTTCAACGCGACGGGCGTGCCGGTGCTCTTGTGTTTGGCCCGGAACACCTGTGCCTGCCCACCGGTCTTGAGCGGTCGAGGCTCCAAGGCATAGTCCTTGCGCTCACCATGCGCCACAAGCCGCACGGGCATGTACGGATCAGCGGTGTCCGCCGCGACAACCGAGGGGGCCGCCGCAGTATCGACCGGCGTTCCGCGAGCCGCATCAGCCGCAGGCGGCTCAGCTTCGAGCGCTCTCCCCAGCGCGCTGGTGCGTGCCGCGGTACGGATTCCGGAGCCCATGCTGATCTCGACGATGACCGGGTGTGGAACTCGGCTGTTGCCCCGCACATCGCCGAGCAGGAGCAGCCGCCCCTGCGCGGTGACGCCAAGCCCTTGGACCCGGTTGAGTTGCATTTGTGTGACAAGGCTGGTCGTTCTGCCGGCAGGATCAACACGATGCAGGAAAACATGCACGCCGGTACGACTGGAACCTGCGGCGATCACCTCGCCGCCCCGGGCCACAAGGTATTGGGGACTCGGCGGCGACTCGATCCAGTCGTCGCGCCGCACCATAGTGCTGCGGCCCAGGTCCACGATTGCGCTGTGGCCCTCCGCGCCGAGGAAGAAGCGCAGGTCGCCCAACCATGCCGCGCTGAGCACGTCCGCGTTGAACGAGATCGAGTAGCGTTGCTGATCACCGACGGTGCCACCCAACCGGACCAGGCCCAGCGTCGCGCCGCCCAGTTCGGCGCCGTTGCCACACAAGGCCCATGCCTGCCCACCGGGACCCCACAGCAGCATCCGGGTATTGCCCAGGTCCCCGGCGATCGGAGTTAGAACATCGTCCTTCCACTCCAAGACGGCCGAGCCCCGCCGGACCAGAATCCCGCCGTCGGCCGAAGCCAGAGCGCTTCCCGAGCAACCCGCCAGCGGCAGGAGCCAGTGAGCGGTGCCGCGCAGGGTGTCGACCTCCACGACACCTTCGCCGGTCGTGATCAGCATCCGGGGGCCATCAACGGTGAAACCTGTGATCTCACCCCATCCCGCGCCTCCGCTGAGCAGATGCTGCAGCGAGACTTCGCCTGCGGCGGCGATCTCGAGTTCCCACGGCATCGGCGACCGGGTGAACGACACGAACGACGGCGGATTGTGACGCGGTGCCGTCAGCAGCAGGTTGGTCAGGGAGGTAAAGGCGGTGCCGTCGAAGTCCGCCCGGTCACTGGCCTCCTGCATCGCCTTCTCGACGGTCAGCACGCCGCACAGCGCGGCCTCGACATGCGTGCGATCCAGCAGGACCACTGACGGGACCTGGGGGTCCATTGCCTCACCGGCGTGGGCGTCGAACCCCGACATCGAGATCAGCGCGACCTGCATATTGCTGCGCTGCTGCGCGGCCTGCTGCCACATGGCGACGTCCTGTGCCGTCAGCGGCGAGTTGCGCCAAGTTAGGCCCAGCAGCAGCTTCGTGTCACCACGACGCAGGCCCAGCGTCGGACTCGTGCCGACAAGCGGCGCCGCTGGCCGCGGCTGAACGCCAGACGCGGTCAGGAGATCGTGGAGGATGTCCAGCAGCAGCTGGCCGCGCTCCCGCTCGTCATGATCGCCGCCCAGGAGCTGCCCGTACCGGGCGATCAGCGTAGGCACACCATCCAGATCGTTCAGGTCGGCGCCGCTCACTGAACCCCCTGACCGCATATCAGACATGACGCTGTGATTGTCTCCCGTCCGGTCCCCCTGAAGAAACTGCCACCTCTTCCCTGCTACGCCGCATCTTGGTCCCGCCGCAGCTCGCTGGCGGTTGCCGCCCGCGCGGGGGCCGATGTGGACCGTCCTGGTTATCATGAGCGTCCTGGCGCCGCGACCCGCACGGGTGCGGTCCCGTCCAACGTCCCAGGCGGGAGAGAATGGGGTTCTGGCACACGGGGTACATGGAGTTCCACGAGCTTCCCCATATCGTGCCAGAGTTCGGACCGCCACCGCCGCCCACATTCCCGTGCCCCAAGTGCAACGTCACATTCACGTCCGACGAGGACCTGCGCGTCCACCAATTCGGCGGACATCACACGATGCAGCCGATGCTCGTCTTTCGGGGACGTGAATGCGGCCGAAGCCGACTCGCGATCTCCAAAGAGACATCTGCGTCCGATTGGGTGTTCCGGAACGCCAAGGCGATCAGCGTGAACGGCCGCGAGTTCTCCGCCGGCACCGCGGCGACGTACCTGAGCGAGCAACGCAGCGGTGTGCACGACGTCACGCTGGTCAACGGCGAGGCGCGGCAGGAGTTCCAGTTCGCCTTCGCGTTGGCCGACGAGGAGGACCTGCAGAGCGTCGACGTGGCACTGGGGCAGCTCGTGGACAGCGGGGAACTGTCCCACAGCTCGATCGATCACTTCATCATGCGAAGCAAACACCTCCCGACCGCCCGCGCCTACCTATCGGGACTGGCGAACTATCTGTACGGGGTGCTGGCGCGCGAGGGTTCGGCCGAGTCCGGGCTGGCAGATCGCCAGGGCGAGCAGGGATACGAGGGCCGGTACAACCAGGCCGTCACTACGCTCGGCGACTTCGACCGTCACCCGGCTGAGGCGATCTGCGGGATCGTGGCGTTCCATTACAGCCAGTTCCCGCGGGCCGCTGCCAGAACAAGGAGCCGACGGGTGGCCGCCGTCTCTCTACGGTTCCGCGAGATCCTCGAAGGTGAAATGCCGTCAACCCGACATGATCTGAGAGCCGAGTCGCACACGAGCTGGGACCATGTGCTCAGCGACACGGTCATCGAACGCGTCCTTGCGTGGAGCGCGCTGCCACTTGACGGAAGCGCGGGTGAAACCGTCGAGGAGTTTGGGTCAGTGATCAGCGCCCAGCGCCCCCACGACGCTTTCAAGCTCCGCCTGGTCGCCGCGGAGCACTACCTCGCAGTCGGCGACCACACCGCAGCGATCCGCAACGCCGACCTCCTGCGTCACGGACGAAACACCGAGCGCTGGTATGAAACCTTCCGCAAGCGAGTCCAAGGAGCGTTGACCCAGTGAACACCGACCCGAGCGGCGCCGGCACGGACGGGCCAGCCGGGGGCCCGGCGGACAAAGCCGCGCCAAGGCTTGAAGGTCCAGACGCTTCCGCACCAACGGCTGACGCCGACAGCGCTCCAGCATCGCCCGGGCAGGCCGAGCACGTGCCAGGGTCAGGCGAGCGGGAGCCGCGAGAGGGCGCGGCGAGGGCCGGTGCCAAGGCGCCGACGACGGCCGGGAAGAAGACGCCGGTGCGTGCGTCCAAGCCCGCCGATCTGCGCGACTTGATCGAGCGCGCTTACCGGGTTCCTGGCCGGCGTGTGCGCCTGTCGGGGAACGATCTGTCGGCACTGGTGGTCACGTCGGGCGCCGACGCGTTGGGCTCGCAATGGCTGTCAGATCTGGCGAGGAAGGACCCTTTTCTGAGAGTGCCGCCCCAACTCCTGGCTGCGGCGGCGACCTTGAGACCCAACGATCCCGTTCGGCAGGCCCTGATCGAGCTGACCCACAGGGTTCTGGCGATTCATCCGATCTACCACCACTACGTTGCCAACCCAACCGGCACGGACCCCGATCAGCCGCCCTTCGTCTCAAGCGCGAAGGTGTCGGAGGCGGCCAAGAAGGTCACGCCCGAAAGTCTCGACGTCGAGCCCAGCGCCTACCGGGATGCCCAACGTGGACTGCTGAGAGACAACGCAGTCATCTCGTTTGCGTTGCTGTGGGTGCTGCAGGGCCATTGGTCGTCCGCCCAGTTCATTTCGGAGATGACCTCGGCCGTGTGGGCCCGGCCGGCCACCGAAGCCGTGTCGAGCGCGGACATCGCAGTCGCCCTGGTCACTGCCGGTGAAAGACATGCACTCAACCATCTGGTTGGACACTTCCTGGTCGAACACCAGAAGCTGACCGCGCAGCTCAACCAGGCCAAAGACGAGACCAGCGCCGAGAGGCAACGAGCGGACCGCTCGGAGTCCGACAATCTTGCTCTTCGCGAAGCCATTGCGTCGGAGCGGTCACGCAGCGAGAGCCTGGCAGACCAGGTCACCGCTCTGACATCTGACATCGAGGCCGAGCGCACCAACCGTTTCGTCGACAAGAGCCACATGGTTGACGACTACGAGGTTCTGCGGACCCAGGTGATCCGGCGGCTGGGCAGTCAAGTCGAACTCCTCAGCGATGGCCTTCACGCGCTGCGTAGTGGCAGCACGCCTGTGGCGGAAGAGTTCGTCGATCGCGCGTTGACAGCGATCCAGCAGGAAGTCGCAAGGCTTAAGGAACTCGGAGGAACACGGTGATCGTCGGCTTCGACTTCGGGACCACCAACAGCCTGGTATCGGTGGTTGTCGGCGACCGTGTCATCGACGTGCTCGACGAGGATGGCCTGCCCCACCCGTCCGTCGTCCGCTACGAAGGCGAGGAGATCATCGTCGGGCGGGAGGCCCGGCACGCCCTCGAAGAGGCTGGCGTCGGCGTCTACGGCAACACGGTCAAGTCGCCGAAGTTCCTGCTCGGCCAGGAGGTCATCACCGTGGGCGGCGTGGAACGCAACCCGATCGACATCGTCGCCGACGTGATCCGTTTCGTGCGGAGCGAGTCGCTCAGGAGCGCGCAGCGGCAGACACTCGGACAGCTCGACCGGGCGGTTGTGACCATTCCCGTCAACATGAACGGCCCCCGGCGTGCTGCTCTGCGGGAAGCGTTCGCTCGCACCGGCATCACCATCGCCCAGTTCGTCCACGAACCGCTGGCGGCACTCTACGGGCACCTGCGCGGCTCCGCCGACCCGGGGTTGACGAGGAGCTTGATGAGGCGCAACGTGCTCGTCGTGGACTGGGGTGGCGGCACCCTCGACCTCACCTTGTGCCGGCTCCAACCGGGTCGCATTCTTCAACTTCGCAACGGCGGCACCGATGAGGCCGGCGGCGACAGATTCGACCTGGTCATCCGCGAGGAGGTTGTCAAACGCTTCTCACTCAAGAACGGCATCACCGACAGCGACCGCCCATCCCCCGAGGCCAGGAGAAGGCTGCTGCAGGATGCCGAACGCAACAAGATCGCACTTTCCGAGCGCACGAACGTCACGTTCTACCGGCCAGGCTACTTCCCGGAGTCCGGGAAGACCCTTGAGTATCCGCTAAGCCGCCAGGAACTCGAGGAGATCACCCGGCCCCTCGTGGTCGGCGGAATACGCCACATCGAGTCGCTCCTGGACAGCGTGAACATGTCGCCTGCGCAGGTGTCACTATGCCTGGTCGCCGGCGGCATGGCGGCCATGCCCAGCATCCGTGGCCGACTCCACGAGCTGTTCGGGCCAGAGAAGGTCGTCGTACCCAGCAACAGCGCCACGCTCATCTCCCAGGGCGCCGCGTGGATCGCGAAGGACTCTCAGCGGCTGGTCCTGGCCAAGCCGCTGGAGCTGGAAATGGCACGAGGCTCGCGCCTCCCGCTGCTGCACGCCGGCACTGAGATGCCTGGCGACGGCGAGGTCCGAAACGTGCGGATCCACCTGTACTGCACGGACCCGTCCGACGGCGTCGTCAAGCTGCCCATCGAGGCGCCCACGGCGCTGTCCGACCATCCGCAGGCCAGCGACCCTCGGACCAACCTGGGTGTGGTCACCCTTTCGGTTGACGATAAGGCGCCACCGCTGGTCGAGAGACTCGAACTCGACGTCATGGTCGACGACGACCTGATTCTCGAGGTGACGGCCACGTCGAGCCAGAAGAAGGACCGGCGAAGCGCACAGTTCCACGACCTGGAGTTCGGAATCGGGCTCCCAGAGTCATCGACCGCCGAGGAACCATCCCCGAAGCCGAAACGGCCCGCACCCTCGCAGCGCGCCCACGGTGTGGGCATACGCGCCAACAGCGCGGCCGAGATGGACCAGTCACTCGTGCCCGGCGACGTCCTATACAAGCACAACCCGCGGGCATTCGCGAGGATGCGCGGCACCGACCAGGCAACCCAGGAGCAGTTGCTCGAACACCTCTACTACCAGCCCTGCGCGGTCTGCAAACGTCCCTGGGGCCACGAGGCCTGCCGATGCGGCTCGACCCCGAGCCGGTCAACCGGCAAGGCCGGTCGCCCAGCGCGACGATAACGGGAACTTCCCGACGATTCACTACAGGAGCGACGGGACTACTGCGGTTTGGTGGGCGGGAGAACGCGCGCCATTCCGATGATCAGGTCGTACAGGCTGGAGAGTTCCTGCGAGACTTCTCCGAGGGAGATCGTCGCTGGCAGCTGAATACGGGCGCCGAACATGCACGCGCCAGAGATCTTGGCCTGAGCTTCACCGAACCCGATACCGAGGTATGGGGGTGCGCCACCGGCAAGAATCTCTTGGTGGCCCGCCTTGTCGTGCGGGGCTTTGGGGCGGGCTGGGTTGGTAACCCAATCGCCTCGCGCGCCTTGCATGAGTGGCCACATGGCTGCAAGGTAGTGCCAGTTGTAGCCGGCGGATGTGGTGATGTCCTGCTGCTGCAGGCACACCTTGATCGACGGCCCGCGCGGCTGCCGGGAGCCGCTGCTCAAGTACTTGGGGAAGTCTCGTACCGGCAGGTTTTCCTCGACCTCGACCAGGATTAGGTAGCCCTTCTCCGCAGCCTCGGTGTACAACCGGACGACCCAGCTGACGCCGGCGGAGGAGGAGACAAGATCATGGTGAATCGGCGGTGGAGGTGCGAGCTGCCCGTGAAGCCATGACATCCGCGCACGAAGCGCGATGACGAAGTCTTCCCCGGGCACCAGGTCGTTCCACACTGTTGCGGCATCGACGGTCGGCAGTGCACGGTCTAGGTGCTCGCGCCAAGCGGTCGCACAGGTGGCTACCCAGGAATCCTTGCTGGTCTGATACGCGTCGAGCAGCGTCTCCCATGTGAGCATCCGCCAGCCTGAACTCGGCCCGACGTCAATGACGAGACGGCTAGGAAACACGAGCACGTAGACAGCAGCGTCCGGGACGGCGTCGGCGTACCGCTCCAGCTGTGCGGTACCGAGGCCCGCGAGTACCTTCACCTCAATGACTGCGATCCGTTGTCCCTGCAGCTCGATGATAATGTCTGGCTGGCTCGCGGGATCAACGGCTACCTCCCGGTGGACGACAACGTCGCACAGCGGCCCGGACAACCCAAGCACTTCGCCGAGAGGCACGGGATCGGTCGCAAGCATTACGGCGAGCATGTCCGACCAGCGCACCTCCGACGCCAGTGGCAGAGCAAACCTGATCACGGGCAAAGCCATAACAGTCACCGTCGACCCTACGGCGGCGATCGTCAATCGGGAGCCCGTCCAACCAGACCTACCCGCGCAGCCTGCCTCCGACGGCACCCGGCCATCCCGGCAAGCATTCGCGGCGTTGTTGGTCGCCTACCTACTTCTCCGGGATCGCCCCGATCCTGCACCGGCAGCGGGTTGACCCGCCGCGTTGCGGTCACCGGCGACCTCGACGACATACCCCGACGCCGACACCCTCGCCCCTTCGAGAGGCGAATCTCATCGGACGGATGACACCAGGGCGCCACCATCGCCGGCCCACACGGCAGCGGCATCTTGATCGACGGCAAGGTCGCCGGCCTGTCCCCCACCATCTTGGCAACCCGTCGCCGCGCCGCGGCGGCACCGCTGCCCTTCAGCGCAGCCCGCAGCGCTTGGGGATGTCGATGATGATTGCTGTATTCCCTCGGACGTAAAGCGCCATCTCGATGGGGTGCTCTCGGCGGGCAGTCGTCGACGGGGAGATCGTCGCCTTAGAGGCGGGCGACGGCCCCTCGCTCTCCCGGGCTGCAGAGCCGCATGCACGTGTCGGCGCCGACACAGCGTCTGCTGTGCAGCACGCCGGTCGTCTATTACGTCTTCGACCTGCTGCGCTTGGACGGCAGCCCGACGCTCGAGTTGCCGTACGCGCAACGTCGCGATGGTTTGGCGGTGGCCAGTTGTATCAGGTGTAGGTGAGAGTGAGTCAGTCAGCCGGGAATCCGCCGGATTCACGTAACGCGGCGTAGCGGTCGAGTAAGATCGGCACTCCCGTGTGCAGCCACCACCGAACCTGGACGGCGCCGGCAGACATGCCGTGGCCTGGATCGAACTCGGGGACGTATACCGCTTCGGCGCTGTCGTGCCATCGTGCGAGTTCGCGGCTGCCGAGATGTTCGCCAACAACCTGCTCGATGGTGTCCATGATGAGCGTCCGTAAGGTGAACCAGTCGTCTGGCAGCGGGGTGTCGGCGAACCGCGCGCGGAGTTCTCGCCACAGGTAGGGATCGCCGCGCAGCCCGTACTGGATTGGCTCGCGTTCGAACAAGAAGCCGACCGTGTCTGTGCCGACCGGCGGCGGACACCGAACCCAAAGCGCCGCGCGAGTTTGCTTGTACATGGCTTCGTCGAATGCGACGAGCCGCACCTCGTCGACGCACGTCTCGGCAGCCGCGATGGTCTCGATCGCCGCCGAGATGGCATCGGCGCGCGGCCAGCCGAAGACGCCCGTGCTGATCAGCGGGAATGCGACGCTGCGCGCGCCCAGTTCGTCGGCGGCCTCCAGGGCACGCCGGTAACACGACACCAGCAGCGAGCGGTCGCGCTGTCCGGCGTTGTAGTTCGGGCCGACCGTGTGGATGACCCACCGGGCAGGCAGGTCGCCTGCTGTTGTCCATCCGGCGTCGCCGGTGGCGAGGCCGTTAGGAAACCGGGCGATGCAGTCACGCAGGATCGCCGGGCCTCCGCTGTGATGGATCGCGCCATCCACACCGCCGCCTCCGCGCATAGCCTTGTTCGCCGCGTTGACGATGGCGTCAACGTCCTGCGTCGTGATGTCCCCGAGAACGGCGGTGATGACTGGCACGGCATCAGTCTGCCCGGAGGCACCGACGGAGCACCGACCACCCGGCACAAAGCTTCCCGCTCCTGCCGCTCGCGGTGCAGCCGGACCGCTGACTACGTTTCGGGCCGTCAGAGCGTGGAGGTGCTGCTGAGCGGCGGGCCCAATGCAGGCCAGGTGGTGCCCGGCGTGGGGAGACCGCCGTGTGGCAGGCCTGCCTGCACGAGATCAAACCCGCGTACGGCCACCGGCGCGGCCGTGACCCACGCGTCTACCGGCACCGCCCTGACTGTTGCCAGCCCTACCCCCGAGACGCCCAGGACCGCCGCGAATGACCCGGCAGCCCGCCGAGACGAAGCGGCAGCCAAGATCATGGTTGGGCTCCCTCGCTGCACGCCCATATTGCCGGCCAGCCCTGGGGAACAAGAGGTCGGCTTGGGCGGCCAGCAACGGCGACACGATCAGTGCGGCCCAGCCAACCGGGCGCCACGGCGACGAATAACAATTATTGATACACCTCCACCGAGTGCTTGTACGTGCAGGCCCCCGTCGTGTCCCTCAGCCGGCGGGCCCGGTCGGTGAGGGTGAGGTGTGCCAGGGTCAGCACGCTGGAGGGCCAGAGCGTCGCGTCGGAGGTCCCATCGAGCCCGAGACTGGAGCGGCCACATTCGCGAACCTCGTAGCCGAACTCGAACACGTCACACAGCCAAATCGACCCGCTGCCCGGCTATGTCTGACCGAACCGCGTCGGCTCCTGCAGGACAGCGGTTGCGCCACCGAGGTCGGCGAGGCGAGACGCCAACGTCGCCAGCGCGAGCCGCTCCGGCAGCGCTTCGCTGAACCTAAGTCCGTCAAGAGCTTTCTTGTTGACCTCGGGCAAGCACAGACGCTGATCTGCGTCGGCGATGAGTGCCCGCCATTCTTCCCGAGTGAGATTCGCCCGTAGGCGGACCTGGCAGTCATCGAAGCGTTGGACCGGGTCGACCACCTCGGTCAACGTGGCCGCCAAGGTGGCGTTCGCGCGGAAACCGGCCCAGGTCCACCACCGTAGGTCACCACCATTCCGATCGCGGAGGATGACGCTGCCTCCCGGATGTACCAGCGAGGATCGTTCATCCCGTTCGTGAGCGAGCCGCTTCGCTGCTCGCTGAGTGAGCTTCACAGGGGGATCAGCACCAAGAAGTACCTCCCGCATGGCGCGGCTCAGCTCGAATCCAAGACCTGCCCACCCCCCGGTCATCCAGCAAGCCTTTCCGCCACTCTCGGCGGGTTCGACGAAACAGCGCCGCCGCCGCCAGTCGATGTAGGTGACCCGCCAACTTCGCCCGTTGAGTAGCAGTCGACGGTCGCCCTGCACCTCCTCCGTGAGCAGCGCGGGGTCAACGCGGCCCAGCTCATCGCGGCCCACTAGGACAGTGAACTCGGGTGCTCCGACGAATACCGCTGTCATGCCCATGAAGTGTCGGTGCCCGAAGCGCCGTTCAGCTTCGAGACCGATGTAAAGCATGTCGCTGTCGCTGTCGAGGTAGCCCTGATCGATCAGATGGCGAATGATCGGGGTGGCGCCGCGGCCGAAGGGGTCAAGACTGTTCCACCACTGCGGCCAGTTCTGATCTCCCACCCGGTGTTCTTGCAGGCAGAGCGCGAGCATCTGCTGGGCGACGATGTGCCGTGGCTCTGGCGGGGCGACGACTGGCTCGACCCATCCGCGGCCCCAGAGCACCAGCAGGGCCGCTGCCTCCAGCAGGGCGTCGCCGCTGCGGGTGAGAAAGAGGCAGTTGCGGATGCTGCCGGGCCGCCGACCTGTGCGCCCGAGTCGTTGCAGGAATGAGGCCACCGTCGAGGGTGCGTCGATCTGAATGACGCGGTCGAGATCACCGACGTCGATTCCCAGTTCGAGTGTGCTGGTCGAAACGATGACACAGTCACGCGCCTCGGCGAACGCCTCTTCCGAGCGTCTTCTTTCGTCAGCGGACAGCGAGGCGTGTGACAGGAAGGTGGTGATGCCGCGATCCCGCAGGAGACTGCCGAGCTGTTCTACGGCTTGGCGGGATTCGCAGAAGACCAGCCGTTTCTCACCGGAGTGCAGCCCGGCGAGCACCGTGGCAGCATTTTGCAGGGATCCGACGAAGTCGAGTTCGATTTCGCCCGGCGGAGGTGTCGCCGCAGTCGCTGTCGCGGCGACCGGCAGGTCAGGAGCGATGACGCGTCCGGCCCGAACACCCGCGCCGGAGCCCTGCAGCCAGGTCAGCAAGCGATCCGGGTTGCCCACGGTTGCCGAGAGCCCGATCCGCTGAACGGGCCGGCCGATCAGGTGGGTCAGCCGTTCCAGGACGGCGAGGAGATGCCAGCCGCGGTCGTCGCCGGCAAAAGCGTGCACCTCGTCGACGACCACGGTACGCAGGCCGGCGAAGAACGCCCGATGGTCGACGTTACGGCTGACCAGCATCGACTCCAGGGATTCCGGCGTGGTCAGGACCACGTCCGGGCGGGCAGCCAGGATCGCCCGCCGTCTCGACGCGGTGACGTCGCCATGCCAGAGCGCGGCTCGCCGTCCCAGCCAGTCGGCGTAGCGTTCCCAGCGCGGCAGCAGATTGTTGAGCAGAGCTTTGAGCGGGCAGAGGTACAGCACGGAGGTACCAGACCAGCTCTCGGCTGCCATCCGGGACAACAGCGGAAACGCTGCCGCTTCGGTTTTGCCCCCAGCGGTCGCGGCGAGGAGGAGCGTGTCCTCGCCAGCAAGGAGCGGCCCCACAGCAGCTTCCTGCAGGGGTCGCAGACCCGGCCATTGCAGGGAGTTGACGATGTGGTGCAGCAGCACGGGATGCAGCAGGTTGGCGGTCACACGTCTAGTTTGATGTCGTCGGCGCTTGCGGCGTTGCGTTCCACGTCGGTCATCTCCGCTGCCGACATTGTCGGCGCGTAGTGCTGCCTCGGGTCGAAGTCCGGGAACTGGTCGACCCGGTCGAGGACATCGCCCACCAGCTTCTTCAGATACAGGCGCGGCACGATGCCGACCTTTCCACCCAGGCCGCCGGCAACGGCACGAGCCAGCTGGTCAAGATACGCGTCGTCGACCAGAGTCCGTATCCGGTCGGGAGCAGTTGACCCGGCGGCGTAGAGATCCCGAACGCGGCCACCCAGCTCGGCCAGGGACCCGATCGTGAAGCCCGGCAGACGGATCTGCACGGCCCTGGGGTTGTCGAATCTGGGATCCGTGCCAAAGTCGACGGCAAGCCGTTGCGCCAGCGGGGCGAGCCGTTGCACGCCCTGCTGCCCGTCGTAGAACGCAGGCGTGCCGGTGATGACGAGATGCAGTCCGGGGAAGCGTCCGGAGTGCACCTCGTCGATCATCTGGCGCAGCGCATTGAGTGCCTTGTCCCGGACGTCGCCACGGACCCGTTGCAGGGTCTCGACCTCATCGAGGACAAGGACCAACCCCGGATGGCCGGCGTCCCGCAGGACAGTGAGCAGCCCTTGGAGGAAGGCCATGGCGCCGAAATGGTCGAGCTCGCCACGGATTCCGGCGGCTCGTTTCGCCGACGCCGCGACCTGTGGCTGTCCGGCCGTCCATGCGGCCAGTCCGTCGGCGACGACGGTGTCGCCCGAGCTCAACGCCGCCCGGTAGCCACGCAACGCCAGTGCGAAGAGCGGGGAGTACTTGCTGACCTGAGCGAGCCGCTGTTCGAGGAGCCGATCCACCGCCGCGCCCACGTCTGCCTCCGCGGCGGAATCAGCTTCGAGCGCATCGGCCTCCAGCGTGAACAGCCAGGAGTCAAGAACAGCGCGGAACGCGCTGGATGGTATCGACGCCGTCCGCATGGACTCGGTGATGCGCCGGTACACGGTCTCCAACCGGTGCAACGGCGTCTGGGTCTCGGAGATCTGTACCTCGGCCGCGGCGAAACCGCGGCGGAGAGCCCGCTCGGCCAAGTGTCGAGTAAAGAAGGTTTTGCCAGCGCCGTATTCGCCCCGCACCGCCTTGAACACGGCGCCGCCAGAACTGACCGTGTCGAGCTCACCGTCGAGAGCGGCGGAAAATCGGTCGAGACCGACCGCGAGCAGGTCGAGACCGCTCTCCGGAACGGTTCCACGGCGAAGCGCATCGATCACCTCGCGCCGGCGCCGCTGGGAGACGTCCAGCGTCACGAGGGCACCTCGAACTGCTCGGACAGGAGCGTGACGTCAAGCGTGACCGTGCCGGTCGCTGGTTCGACGGCCAGAACGGCGTACCCCTCGACGTTGAGCAGTTGCTGGACCTGCGTCAGCGCACCCCGCAGTCTCGTCTGGGCGACGCCGAGGGCTTGAGCGGCGGGGATGGGCGCCAGCCGGTTGGCTGTCGCGCCAGCCAGCGCGTCGATGATTCCGACGATCTGATCGTCGGTGACGATGAGGCGGCCAGCGATCTTCCGCTGTGCCTTATAGACGGAGCTGGTCACGACGGCACGGCCGAGCGTCGTCGTCGGTTGCTTAATGACCTCCGGGGCCTGGTCGGACAGGTTCTGCTCAAACGGCGCCTGATCGAACAGAGTCGGGCCGGTCTGGCGCCCCCCTTGATTCTTGCCGCCCGCGGCCTTCGGAGCCGGTGAGTCGGTGGGTGTCGGCGAAACGGCCGCAGAGGTGAGCCACCACGTGGGCTCCTGCGGCGGCAGCAACTCCAGACCGGCCTGGTTGCGGGATTCATCCGGTACGAGGACGGCGACCGGGACGACCACCTCTGCCGCGCTCGCTCCCCCGTGGTAGCCAGCCTTCAGCGGGCCGTACCGGAGGGTCTCGTCGACGGCGAGGACGGCTCGGTGGCCGTTTGTCAGCACGCGAGGGCCGCTGACCTCGATCTCGTCTTCCTGGACGGGAGCGGTGGCCGGGCGAGAACGAGCACTGGAAATCTGGGGGTGCGATCGCTGGGTGCCTTGACGGCGTTCGACGATGTGACCGTGATCGGCGGTCACGACGACGGTCCGTCCTGCGGCGGCCGCCCGAGCGAGTAGCGGTTCGAGGTGTTTGACGGCATCGGCGGTCCAGACCGTGCCCGCGGGGTCACTGCGGTCGAGCGCGTCGTCGATCGTGTTGAGGACGACGGTCACCAGCGGCAGCTCGATGTCGTCGATGGCGCCGCCGACATCCGGGCTGACCGACCAGCCTGCTGCGGTAGTGTCCACCGCCTTTTTGTGGAAGAGCCGCGCGAGGATCTTCCCGCCCTTGGAGGTCACCTCGGCGTAGCCGTGCTGTTCTTCGGATTGCTGCCCGCGGGTGAGGCGGCCGGAGAGCAGAGATGCGCGACTCACCTCAGTTACCGACGGCAACACCGCGAGCGCCGCCGTCCTTCGCAGCGAATCGGCACCAGGCAGGGCGGCCTCAAGCCAGCCGAGCCGCCCGGTCGCGTCGGACAGGATCTCGGTGGCGATGGCGGCGCTCATGCCGTCTAGGACCAGCAGTAGTACGGGTGCCTTGCGGGCGAGCGGAATGACGCAGCCCGGCAACAACTGTTCCAGGTACCAGACGGTTCCCGAGCTGGCTGGCAAACCGCGGCCGGCAGGGGTGGGCGCCGAGGCGAGCGCCCGGGCGAAGTGGCGTTCCTGTGCGCGACGCCGCTGCTGCGCGGCCGTGACGACGGCGTGCAGCGCACCGGACAGGCTCGGATCGTCCACCCCGCCGAACGCGTCGTTGATCGCCGCGTCGGCCCATGCCGCGCTGTCCAGATATCGGCGGGCGAGGAGGCCCAACTCGGGAGTGTCCGCGGGGGTACCGGGCGCGGAATCGACTTCAGTAAGCCATCGGACCAGCCGCACCGCAGCCTCGAAGGGTCCCCGGAACGGCGTGGTCGCGGCGAGCCGGTGGGCCCGCACCGCTGCCCAGGCTTTCTCGACGGTGTCCGTGTCGCCGGCGCTGCCGGGCGCCATGACGGCCCCGCGCAGGCCGTCGGCAAGCGCGACGAAGCGCGCCCGCAATCCGCCGGCGAGAAGTTCAGAGTGGCGGGCCAGCGGCTCGGCCTGGATCTGGGTGAGGATCGCGTCGGCCCGGTCCAGGCAGCGAGCGACGTCGTCGTCGGCGCGCCGATCGTGAATCAGGTCGGACAGCAGCGCGTCCGCGGCTTGCCCGAGGGCGGCCAATGCGGCCGGCGTAGGGCTGTATTCGCCCCACCGCGGTTCGAGCCGGACCAGAGCCAGTTGAGCCTGATGCGTCGTTGGCTGGTCGTACCGGTCGTTGGTCAGCAGCCGCAGAACCAAGCCGAGCGGTACCACGTCGGCGAGTTCACCGCGGGACAGCAGCGCCCGTATCGGGCCTGCCGCCGAGCCCGCACGCTGGGCGATCCAGTCGAGTGTGGTGTCGGCCAGTAGGTCCCCGACGCTACGGCGCAGAGCGCCGAGGGAGGCGACACTGCGCGCGGCGATCGACCAGCGGAGGACGCCGAGGACGTCGGCGGTGTCCGTGTCGAAGTTGAGGTGGATGGCGGCAACGGCACCAAGCGCATGGGTACGGGTGAGAACGCCGGCCGGCGCGGCCGGCCAGCCTGCGGCCGGGGTGGCGGCCACCAACGCCGTGGCCAGCTCCCGGTTGTCCGGGCGGCTGGTCAACGCGGGGTCGATCCCGGCGGCCGCGAACCGGGCCCGGACCGCCTCCCACGGATCCGGTCTGCGCAGCCGCTGCCAGACGAAATGAGCCAGGATACCAGCACCGAGATCGTCGTCGTCACGGTCGGTAACGATCACCAGCCAGTCGCCGTCGCGGTGCTCGCCGAGCATCTCTCGTGCCGCCAGTGCGGACTCGGCCACCCGGACCCGTACGGTCTGGCCCTGGTGTTGCAGGTCGACGGAGGTGGCCCGATCAGGGACGCCGCGGAGGCCGATGACGCCGGTACGGTAGTTCTTGGCCAGGGCTTCGTCGATGATGGCGAGCACCATCGATGCGCTCACCCGCGTCGTGGCCACGGCGACGGTCACGGCAGCACTCGCCATGTCACCTCGACAGTGACGTCGGGGTTGGCGTCCAGGAACGTCCGCACCTGGTTCATGATTTCGCTGTTGCCTGCTCCGCCCGCACGACTGGAACTCCCGGCCGTGGGACCCGACACAACGGATGGCTTCGGCTTAGGCTCAGGATCCGCCGAGGGCGCAGCTTTCGCCAGCCAGCTGAAGATCCCGTCCTCGCAAACTGCGAGCGCGCGTCCGATCGGTACCGGCAGCTCGTCCTGCTCCAGCGCTGACCGAAGGCCGTTGACGACAGCGGCGGCGTCCGCAGCGCGGCTGTCCTCCCCCTTCATCGCCTCACGCAGCGGGTCCAACCGGTGCCACGGAAATCCCGTGAGCGCTTTCCCGACCGTCTCCGCCGAAGCCAGCGACTTGCCTGCCGCGACCGGTGTGGCATCGCCGAGGTTCGCCTTCGCCAGCACCTGAACGAGCTTGACGCCGTCGAGGTGACGCAATTGCTGCACCAGCGCAGACCCGGCTCGAGCGGTCCTCAGCCGGTTACCGTCCGCGATCTCCAGGCGCCGGTACGCCGCCTCAATCGCTCCCACCAACCCGGGCGCCGTCTTCGACAGTTCCGCCGCCTTGGCGGTGACCTGCCCGACGAAATCGGCCACAGCCGGCGCGGTGAGATACGCCCCGGCCACAACGCCCAGCATGGCGCCAGCCACGGTTCGCGCCGACTCCCAATCATCGGCCGACGGCAGCTCCTGAGTGCGCAGCTCCATAACCGGGGTGAGCGAGCCCGGCTCCGGTACGACCGGCAGAGCCGTCTCCTGCTGAAACCAGGCGCGCTGCCGCAGCGCCGCCCACGCGATGATGACGAGGTCGGCGACCTCGTCCCGCAGGCCATGGGCGGGCGACACGTCCCGGATCCAGCGCCGCAGCTCCGCGACGGTCACCGGCCCGTCGGCCGGCTTACCCTGTTCCTGCGCCCGCCGGCCGAGTGCTCGTTCGATCTCCTGACCCCATGGGGTGAACCGATCGTCACCGAGCAGGTAGTGCATCTCCGTGGCCTTACCGACGCCGAGCGGCTCCGCGATCCGACGCACCACTGCGGCATCGGCCTCCAGCTCGACGCGTTTCTCGCTGTCCGCCGCTGTCCGCGCGACGTACCGGGCGACGGCCTTGAGGTCGCGGACCTTGACCTCCACATCACCCGGCTCGAACGCGGGATGCGCCGGGTAGAGGGCCTTGAACGCCTGATCGAGCAAATTGTGGAAGGCCTGACCGAGCGTGGCGCCGACCGGATTGGCCGGGGCGAAGCGCCGCTCGAAGGAGAACAGCGTACGCTCGTGCGACGCGTCCTCCAGAAGGACGCCCGGGCGTGGCGACGCGGCGCCATACGCCTGCTGCACAGCGTCCTCCAGGCTGCGCCGCAGCGTGTTGCGCTGAGACTCCAGAATGGACCGGGCAAGGGCACGGTCGGCCTCGCTGAGGTGGTCGGCCTTGCCCTGCCAGCGCTCGGCGCTGCCGTCGAGCAGCCAGTTGAGGATGACCAGGCGTCGCAGCTCACGGATTTTGTCATCCGATAGGAACCGCGGCAGCCAAACCACGGTGCGCTCCTGTACGCCCCGGGCCACCATTTCGTCCAGCCGTCTTAGATCCTCGACCGTGGAGTGGCCAGGGTCGTCGAACGGGTGATCGATGACGATGCGCCAAGTGTCCGGAGCGGCACGGAAGTGGTCGTCAGACAACCAGCTACGGTCACGGACGTTGCCGAAAAGCACGTCGACCTTGCGCTTCGAGCCACGCCAGACGAAGTCGTACGGATATGCGCCCTGCAGATCCTGAGCCGCCAACGTGACACCCAGGCTTTGGCTGACCAGGTCCTTCAGCAGCTCACGACGCCGGCCATCGTTGTCCTCAGCCTTAGCCCGCTCCACAATCGACTCGTAGTCGACGTCCGACAACTGCACCCTGATCGTCGGATTGCGGTCGTCACCGTCCAGGTGGATCTCCGGGATATCCCGGGCCCAGGTGCGCACCTTGGACAGCACCACGGCCGCCTCACCGCCCGGCAGCGGCGACACGATCGACCCGTGATTCAGCGACGCGAGCCGGGCAGCGGTCAGCGCCATCAGGGCCGGCACCTTCGGAGCGACGGCCGACAGCAGGAGAGTCTTAGCCAACCTGTCATCGGTACGGAAGCCGGGCGGAACCTTCTCTGGCTCTTCCCGCAGCGTCCGCTCGTCGATGCCGTGGATGCCGAGCAGCAGCGGCCGCACCTTGTCCGTGTATAGCTTGTTGGCCGACCGGAAGAGCGCGGCCGCCTCAGCGTCCAACGCCTGCCCGGTCTGCCCCTGAACCACGAGATCGAAGGAATCGCCGACCGGAATGATCTGGTCGATGGTCAGGGTCTCGCGCCGGTCGACGAGCATCTGCTGCATCACCTTGAGCGCGGTCCGCTCGCGCTGCATGACACTGGCGAGGCTGCGCAGGGTCGAGACCAGGGCCGGCGAGAACGGGTACGTGAGGCGGAACGCCTTCTCGTCGGAGCCGCGATGGCGTTCGTCGGTGTTCACGCCGTCGAGGAGCACATCCCAGACGGCGGGGCGCCGGTCGATTGCAGAAAATGCACCTTCGAGAACCGCGGCAGCTTCAGGGTTCTTTGGCTCCAACAGGCGGCGGTTGGCGACGTACGGCAAGTTGTCGTCGCCGAGCGGAATGACCCCGAACCGGCCCTCCTGGTGGCGGAACGCGCGGTCCAGCGCGTCCTGCTCGGCACCGCTCGCACCGGAGTCTGCGAACCAGCGCCGCAGGTCCATCTGCCGGGCCACGAAGGAGATGAGCGGGATGGGCCGCCCGCCGATGGACGACTCGACCAGCTTGGTGAGCTTCTGCGACTCCCGGCGGAAGAACTCCCGGTCCTGCACCGAGAACGCCAGCCACAGCACCAGCTCGTCGAGGAACAGGACCACGGCGTCGTAGCCGAGACTCTTGGCATGCACCGAGATCGCCGCCAGCCCGGTGTCCAGGTCGACGTACTCCGCCTGCTGGGTGTACGAGCGGAAGTACGTGTCGACCAGGGCCGACACAAGCTTCTGCCGGCTGGGACTCGCCGCCGAGGCGCCACGCGCCTCGGCGTAGCGGACCGCATCCCACTCACCGGCGCCCAGCACGGCGGCCCACGGGTCGGCCTTGCCGTCGCCCGCACCATCTGCCTCGCCGTTGAGACCGGCGAAGAACTGCCGGTCACCTAGCTGCGCCCGGTAGCGCTCGGCGTCTTCTAGAAGCGCGTCGGACTTGTGAACGGCGGGCAGTGGCGCACTTGGATGACGTTCGGCGATCTGGCGAATGTATCCCTGGAAGAGAGCCTCCTCCATCGTCCGCGCACCGAGCAGGTGGAAGGCGAGCGGCAGGATCCTCCGGTCGGCCAGGACGGGATCGTGACGCGCCACCACGGGCTGAAGCTCAGCCTTGGCGCGGGCGGCCGGCTCGTGTTGAAGAAGGGCATGAAGTACGGCCATGAAATGCGACTTACCCGAACCGAACGAGCCGGTCAGGAACGAACCACGGCTCGTACCGGAGGTGACGCCCTCGGCCACCAGGCCCATCGCTGAGTCGAACGCCTCGACCAGCGCATCGGTGACGACGTATTCGTCGAGCGTGCGCTGGACCGCGTTGTGCCCGACCGAGTCGGTCAGTCGCAGGACGTAGTCCTCCGCGCCGGCACGCTCGGGAATGGTGATGACGTCGCGGAGCGGGGTACTCACGCCTTCTCCTCAAGCTGCATCGTCATGGCTGTCACGACCTCGGTCGGCGTCCTCGGCTGGCGGCCGGCGGCCTCCAGGCACCAAGCTGCTCGACCGTCATGCCCACCTGGTGAGCGCGACCGCGCAGTTGCTCCTCCAGGTAGTCGGCCAGGTTGAGCTGGTAGGTGGGGTCAGTCTCGTCGTGCCACTGCCGCACCCAGGGCTGGAGCTCCGCGAGGCCTGCGACCAGGGGGACAAGCTTATCGTCAGCCCAGCCTTCGGCCTCCCGCTCGGCGATAACCGCGTTCAGGGCCAGGGCCTGCTGAGCGTGGTCCCAGCCGGCCCACCCAAGCAACTGGGTGGGGTCGGTCTCGCGGCCGGCGTTCGGGTAGAGGATGAACCGCTCCTTGGGTACGTCGAGCTTGCCCCGGTGCTGCCACCAAGACTGCTTCCGGAAGTCCCCGGTCACGTACTTCGGCGGCACCGGAATCTCGCCGACCTTCTCACCCTTGTCCTCACGGCGTTGCAGACCCCAGGTGTGCTCCCAGGCTTCACGCTTACGCAGTCCAGAATCCTTCAGCCGGTACGCGGCCAGGAAGGGCACGTTCTCCGTGTCGAGCAGCGTGGCGAGCTGCTGAGTGATCGACCGATCCTTGCGTCCGTCCCACAGCTGCAGGACGGAGACGAGGTCTGCATCACGGGTCACGATGTCGGCGAGCTGAGCGACTGATCGCGCGGTTGGCCGCCCCTGGGCGTCAAACCAGTACGAGCGTGCCTCCAGGCGGTCGAGCAGCCACGTCCGCAACGCCTTCTCGACCCGCTTCTCCCACGGCTCGGTCGCCCACCGCCGCTTGTACTCGGGACGCTCAAGAAGGTTGATGAACTTGTTCGACTCAATCAGCTCAAGCCGCCGCTGCACGATGTCCCGATACCCTTGCGGCCAATGTGATGGAACGTTTGTAACGGGTGTAGACCTATGGCGCGAGAACCAGGCAGGCGATTCCTTGCTGGAAGCCGTCCTTCGCGCTAAGGCAATCTCGAACGCTCGCTCACCCAATTGGATGCCGGGGATGCCATCAATCGGGAAGGTCAGACTGCGATCCACCAACCCGTATGAATAGTAGACTTCCCAGTCAAGTTCCTCTTGTGCAAGAATCATTGAAGCGCGCAGTCTTGAAATGTCTGTTTCGAGTCTGCTGAGGATTTCCTCTGAGGGGGTTTCTGCACCAACCGCAAACGCTGATTCGAAACGGCTTGAAATCTCGCGCGCGGCTTCGTCGAGTGCTCGGCCCGGGTGAACCGGGATATTGTGTGGGAGTGGAAAATCTCTGAGAGTAGTACCTGTAAACTCGTAGAAGTTCTCCCACGGGGAGAGTGTTTGCCGGGCACCCTGCGTATCGACAGTGCTGCCCTTATTGTGGCTGTTTTGCTTAAGCCAAAAGCAAGCCGTTGAGGAGTTCAGCACTACGAGCAGTCTAAGATGATCCTCCTCCGTCGCCCCCTTCGGTAACTTGATCACCGGGGCCCAACGGTTGTAAAGGCGACCGCCCCGACCCAAGACAAAATGATTATGTGTCGCGAGGCCCGACCAGGATATCGCCAGCTCTCCAGCAAACCTGTCCCGGAAGAACATCGAGTATTCATACCAGTTGAGCCCCCGCTCCAATTGCGTCTTGCCGTAGGCCACGCGGCTAGACAATTCCGTGCGAGAAACCCAAAGCAACCGTTGAATAGCTGGCTCAGTTTCGGCGTCTAGAGTATCTAGACTGTACGGCCACAAGGCGGCTACACCTGGGAGAAAGGTCCAATCGCGTACGTCGTCACCGTCCACCAATGGCATGACGTGGTTGACCGATACACCCGCGCGCAGCAAAGCTTCGCGTCCAAGGAGATACATATCATCGGCTCTGGTAACTACGCTGCTACCGATATCAGCCAACACAGCTTGCAGCCGCCGGCTCTCAGGCAGATCGATCGCAGCAAGAAGTTTGTCCGCTCCGCCTCCTGCAAGACTCCACGGATGGGTCAACAGCGCTTTCCGTGGTAGCTTAGTTACAGTTATGTAGCCATCGTCGTCGTACTCCTCTTGATCGATGTTGTCGACAATGGATTTCCAGACCACGCCTTGGGCTGGATCGGCTGGCTGTCCAGGCTCGCCTCGAACGCCGAGGGCTGCTTTTACTGTATCTCCAATGGGGGACTGTGGACGCCCCACGAGGATTACCGTAGGGGTTCCGTGTCCCGGGATGTAAGCGCCTGATGAATCGACGATGAGTCTCAAGTCTTGCTTAGCTAGAAAATTCTCGATTAGTCGAGATCCAAACTCACGCTTCATGAAGGAGTTGGACGTGATCTGACCAACCCAGCCTGCGGGTCGGCCACCTATAGCCGGTTTAGCCAGTTGGAAGAAGCGCTCCATGAACGGGACTGTCAGCGCATACGCGCCCTTGCAAGTCGGGTAAAGCTCGCGGTAGGCGGCGTTGAGCTTCCCATCCTTCACCGTCTTGTACGGCGGATTGCCAACCACGACGTCATACTTGCCTGGTTCCAGGATTGACCGCAGGGCCGCGAGGTTTTCCGTTACGTAGGCGAAACCGCTGAGTCCTGAGTCATAGTCCTCCATGCCGGGCAAGTCCAACGCCAACTGCGGGCGTCCATGCAGCAGCGAGTCGCCGGCGGCAAGGTTGAGTTCAAAGGAAGGCGCGTTTTCCAAGGAGGTGAGGCTTGCCGTCTCGAGCGCCGCAACGATAAGACGGAAGCGTGCAATGGCGACGGCGAAGGGGTTGAGGTCTACGCCATGGATGGCGTCGAGAGCCCTCTGCACCCGTGCCTGTACTTCCAATCCCGGCGCATAGGCCGCCCAGCGATCGTTGAGCCGTGCGAAGGCGCCAAGGAGGAAGTGGCCCGATCCACACGTGGGGTCGATGAGTTTGAAGCCTTCGAGTGGCCGCTCAGCGAGTGACGGCTCCATCGTTTGATCGAGGATAAACTCCTCGACGAACTCCGGCGTCTGAAGGAGGGCGAAGGTACTTTTGGCGTAATCAGATAGGTCTTGGTAAAGGTCCCCGAGAAACCGGGTCGACAGATCCTGATCAGCGAGATCCCAAATGAGGTCACCGTCGGCAGTGCGTTCGCGCCAGAACGCAACAAGGCGCTTGGCGGCTTTACCCGACGGAGAGACCGTCCAGAGCGGCGAGTGCGACTCGACTAGATCCCGCGTTGCCTTCGCACTCCGCAGGTATTCAATCGCCTGGAGCAGCCACTCCCGATCGGTGTCTTCCGGATGGGCGCGAAAGTAGGCAAGCTCCGCGTCGAGCGCCTCCTGCCGGCGGTCGGCTGGGCCGGCGATCCAGACCGGCTTGAGTAGGCGGTTGTCCTCGCAGAACCGTACGAAAACCGTGGTCAGTACCCACGCGACCGCTGCCTGCGTCACCCGGTCGTCGCGCCACTCCTGCCACGACATAGCCGTCCGTTCGCGGCTGACCGCGTCACGCCATTCGGCTTCCCACGCCTGGAGCACTTCCGGCTGCGAGGCGACGCGGTCGCGAAGGTCGTCCTCCAGATCGAGGACGACCTTCTTGAGCGCTGCCGTCAACCCCGTTGAGACCGCCATTGCTACTGCTCCTTCTCGGCGGCTGCGCTCAGGGCAGCCGTACTGTCGATCCACTCGTTGTCGAGGTTGACAAACTGGTTGGGTGCGGCGAGCGGCACCGGCCGGCCGTCAATGACAGGACCGTGGTTGCCGTTGAGCTGCGGCACGAGCAGCCAGACCGCACGGCGGCGCGGGGAGGCCAGGTCGGTCCAGCGGGTGAGCAGCGCCATGTTGCCGTAACGGGCGAGCGGCGACGCGTCCGTGAGCAGCACGGGCGAGTCGTCACGTCCCGCGGACAGCGCCCGCTCGACGGTGGCCTCGACCTCGGGCCAGGATCGGCGGATCAGCTCCTCCAGACCGCGACGGGGACGGCTCGACTCCCGTTCGGCGTCGGCGGCGCGCACCAGATCCCAGGGCATGTTGGCGGCCGCGGACACCGCACGCAGCGCGTCCAGCAGCGCGCCGGTCAGGTCCAGCGTCGTCGCCCCGTACCGCGCCTGGGCGGCGTCGATCAGACGGCCCAGGCGATCGGCGCGGGTGCCGAGCGCGAGGAACGACCGGCTGCCGATCGAGGTCTCCAACCGGGCGCCCAACGCACCCGTGGCACCCACCGGGGAGGTGGTCACCGCGAGACTGGTCGCCGACCGAGAATCCAGCCCGGTTGTCGCGGCACCAGTGTCCAGGGCCCGGTAGACCCGAAGCCGGTCGTCGAAGATCAGGCCGAGACCAGCCTCCGTGATCAGGCTGTCGAGCGTCGGCCGCCGCGGCAGCTCCGGCGCGGCGGGGAACCGAACCCGTACGCGTTCGCGGATCTCGTCCGGGGTGAGCTGCTGCCCGCCGAAGTCCGCGAACGTCTGGGCCAGGGCCGCGACCGCGGTGAAGCCGCGGTGGTGCAGATCTCCGGCACCTGAGGCAGCCGCGTGAGTCGATGCGGCGGCGGCCAGAGTCACCCGGCGCAGCGGGTCGGCGAGGGCTGCCGGCCATCCGCTCTCGGTGGGGACAGCCGCTTCGAGGCGGGCCTGCGCGCGTTGCGCCGGGATGACTGCGTTCGCGGCGTCGCCGGTCGCGTTGACCAGGCGGTCCGCCTCCACGGCGAGCGACTCGGCGACATCGCACAGCGCCTGGTCCTCGGCCAGCAACGTGACCACTCCCGCGCGCCGGCGTACCCAGACGGGTGGCTGCGAGCCGTCGGCCTTGTTCATCGCCTTGCGGCGTTCGAGCGCGAAACGCAGCAGACCACGAGCCAGCCGCTCGTCGGGATGGGCCTCAGGCGCGAGCGTTTCTGCCACCGTGCGGGTCAACTCGGCGATCGTCGCGACCGAGCCGAGTTCGGTGAGACGGGCCGAGACCGCTTCGGCCAACCGGTCGAGAAGCGCTCGGGCGTCGTGATCTCCGGCCCACCGCTCTTGCAGGGTTCCGAGCAGCGTCGTGATGCGCGACTGCTGGACTGGCTCGTCGAGGTTGGCCCCGAGCTGAGCGTGCGTCGCGAAGGCGTCGAGCGTCGTGTCGAACCCCAGGATCAGGCGGACGACTCCACCGCGTGACGGTGAGCGCGGCGTGGCGACAACTCTCAGCAGAAGGTCTGCGGCTGCCGTGGGGGTGAGCTCCGGACCGCTTCGTTCCGCCGCGCGGATCTCGGAGCCGAGCCGGGCGCGCCATTCCTTGATGCGCGAGGTGAGCTGCAGTCGGGTCGCGTTCTTGACGCCCTGAAGGCGGGACAGCTGGACCGGGTCGACGGTCAGCAGCTCGCCGACCGTCTGGACGGCATAGGGTTCCAGCGCCGACAGGGCGCGGGCAGTCAGCCCGGAGTCGCGCAGTGGCGTGGTCAGGGTCGCCCGAGCTGCCAGCTCGTCGTAGGACTCGTCGGGCTCGGTCGTGGCGTCCTTCGCGAAGATCCTCAGCCAAGCAGCCCGCATCGCCTCGGCGGTGTGATGCCGGGCGCCGGCATCGCGGGCCAGCGCCTTACGGAAGAAATCGACCAAGTCGCCGGCGAGCGTGGCGTCGAACATCTCCGGCCTGATGGTCGCCTCATCCAGAATGCTTCCCGGGTCGCCCTCACCGTCCCCGTAGACCGGTGTGCTGCCGGTCGCCATCTCGAAGAGAACCACCGCGGCGGCATATCGTTCCGCTGCCGAGTCGTACCGGTCCCGCGTGCCGATGAGGAACGGGTCGAGGTACGGCGGGGTGCCGGCCTGCGTAGCGGAGGCTGCAGCGCGGGTCAGGGAGAAGTCAAAAAGGATCAGGTGCTTGGTACGGTCACCGCGGCTTTCCCGCACGCCCAGGTTGGACGGCTTGATGTCCCGGTGGTCGACCCCGGCTTTGTCCAGCGCGACGAGACAGTCCAGCAGGTCCGTCCCGTACCGTTCCAGCAGGTCAAATGACAGACGGGTGCGCGTCCGCAGCGCGGTGGTGAGAGTCTCCGGCCCGGCACTTTCGAGCAGGAGGGCGCGCCGGCCGCCGACGACGATCGGTCCTTCGAGAACTTTCACGATCCGCGGGACGTCGAGGCGCCGCAGCGCCTCCGCCTCATCGTCGAGACGGGTCGCGGCGGTGTCGTCGAGAGCCACTTTGAGGACACACTCGCCGTTTCCCTCGACGTGCAGATCCTGCACGAGCAGACCCACCGCGGTCGAGCCCTGCCCAAGGCGCCGAACTAGCCGGAACCTTCCGTCGAGGACCGTGCCGGGTGCCGCCTCGAGCGGATCGGTCTCCTCACTCGTCGCGGCGTCGCGCTCGGCTGCGGCGAGCTGTGACAGGAACGCTGCGACGTCGGCCGTCCGCCGACTGGGCGCCGGATCGGTTGCCTTGAGGACGAGCGATCGCAGCGTCGACGGGACCTGAGGCAGCTCGATCGCCAGGTCGAGGCCGTGCTGGTCGCGCAGGCGCTGCCTGAGAGCGCTCCGGTTGGGCGCCGGCGGTCTCCCGGTGATCAGGTAGAAGGCGAGTGTGCCCAACCCGAACACATCGAGCCGGATACGGTCGGCGTCTGCGCTCCACACCCCCTCTGGGGCGCCGAACACCTCGGCCATTCCTGGTCCGTGGTCGGCGAGGGCGGCGTCGACCAGGGAGGTCACCCCGTGGACCGAAGAATGGGTGGCCGCGGCGCCCTGGACGCTGCCTGCGCCCTGCCAATCACCGACCCGCACCTTGACGTCGCTCTGGGTGCCGGGAACCGGACGCACCCAGACCGCCTGCGGGATCAGCCCGCGGTGCACGACCCGGTTGTTGTGGGCGTACTGCAGTGCCTCGCCGATCTGGCGGATCATCGACAACTGCGTCGCCAGCGGCACACCCTGATCCTGGCCGGCCAGCCACAGGTCAAGGCGCTGCCATTGCTGGTCGTAGGGGTATACGAGCCCGATGCCGAGCTCGGACTCGACCAGGTCGCGCGGGCGCAGCAGCCCGTCGTGCTGCAGCCGCGACATGATCCGGAACTCGTGCTCCGCGATCCGTCGGGCCGACGCCCGCTCTTGCTGACCCGCGGTGGGTGGCAGGACCCGAAACCGGATCCGGGCACGGTCCTGCTGGACTACCCGGTGGTAGGCGAGCCAGTCCTGCCAGCCCTCGTCCGAGTCGATGGCCTGGTCCTCGATGACCCAGGACCCTGCCTCACGCTCCCGGCGTTGCACGAGGCCGATGCGTTCGAGCAGCTTAACCAGGATGTGTTCCTGGTTCGGTCCGATCGCCCGCCGCCCCGCGGATTCGAGCACCAGTTCAGAGATCTCGGTGAGGTTGCTCTGGGTGCTACGGCCGTCCAGGCCGTAGAGGTTGATCGCGCTGGATGGGCCAAGAGCGCATCGCAAATCGGGATGGTGCAGGAAGACTGCCTCCTGCACGAACGGGATGACGTCTCGCTCGTCGGGTATTTGAACGTTCTGCTCTTGCGCCCATAAGCGCAGCTCGTCCTTCAGCTTGCTCGCGAAGAACTGCGCCTTACGCCGCGCCAGCTTGAGTGGGGAATCCTCCGGCCGCCGGCCATCGCGGGCCCAGCGCTGGTCATCGCCGCGAAGGGTGCCGGAGTAGTACTTCAGCTCGATGAGGTGCAGTTGCTTACGGCCGAGCAGGAGCAGGTCTACCTCGTGCCATCGCCCCCGGGAGTCGCGGAACTCGAAGTTCGACCAGGCTCGAAACGGCGTCTCGCTGGGCATGATCGCGCGGACCAGTGCCAGCCCTTCAGCCTCGTGCGGGAACTGCGAGGGCGAGACCTCGATCCACCGGTCTTGCCCAGTCTCTGCCACTGTTCACCCTCCGCGCCGCGCTTGGCCGTCCCCGAACCTACCGCCCCCGGGCCGCAGGAGCATATCCCGTGGTAGCGGATGACACCGTCTCCGCTCAGCAGGGTGTCGCCCTCGGCCGGGAGACCGGCTGGAGTAGGTGGCGGTGCACAGCATGTTCCCCGCTAGCGACGCGAGAGTGTTGGTCACGCCGAGGTAGGCCAGCCGGAACAGGGAAACCCGTGATCCTCGTCCAGTTGCTTGTTGAATATCGCTGTCGCGTCGGCTCGAGTGAGTACGAGGTACCGCGTACTCACCACGGTGATCAAAAGGGCTATAGCAGGCCGGGCGAGGATTTCGGCACCCGAGTGGGGCCTGCCAACGAGCGCTGCTGGCCGGCAGGTCCAGCAGCGCTCGCGTGCGGCTCATCGGCTGCGCATCCAGAGTCTCAGGGCCGGCCCGGCGACGAGGTAAGGAACGCCGCTATCGCCAGCAGGAGGAGCACGGTGCCGGTGAAGCTGGCGGCTCCGGTCAAGATCCCGTCGACCGGATCTTTCGAGCTCATCCCTGTCAGCAGCCCGGCGGCCGCGCCCACCATGAGGCTGAAGATGATGATCACCGCGAGCCAGAGGGGGCGCGTCGGAGGAGTCATTGCCGATCCGTCCTTTCGTGGCCTCCGGCTGTTCCCGGATGCTTGTCGGGCACCGGGGCACGTCAGCGCCTGTCGATGGCGAGCAGCGTGCGGCGGAGAGGGGAAGCTGTGAGGGTAGAGTAGCGGAGTTTCTAACACGGTTCCAAAATTCCAGGAGGCGAGTCTCAGCGTGTCGACCGTGGAGCTATCCACCCCTTTGCGCCGGCTCGTACGGCTTGTCGAAGAGGACCTACGCGCAACCCGGGTCAGCGAAGCCTCGGACGCGCAGGTCGACCAGGCAGCGGTCGGGTGGGTGCTGAGCACTCTGTTTGTGCGGTTCGCGGAGGACAACCGCCTGATCGATGGACCGTCGCCACCTGCGGTGCCGGGCCAGCAGCTGCCTTGGCTCCTCTCCCGGTTCGAGGCCTTCGCTGCGGTCGATCCGGGAACCGGGCTGTTCGAGCGCGGGCAGAACGCGCTCTTCGACCTGCCGATCTCGGAACAGATGGCCAGCCAACTAGCCGCCTTGTGGAACCGCACCGACGCGGCCGGCGGCAAGGCGCACGACCTCGCCGCCGCGGACCTGAACACCCGCTTCCTCGGCGACCTCTACCAGGTCATCGATGAGAGTGCCAGCAAGCAGTACGCCCTGGTGCAGACGCCTGCCTTCATCACCGAGTTCATCTTGGATCTCACGCTTGAACCTGCTATCCAGGAGCGTGGGCATGAGGCCCTCCGCCTGATGGATCCGGTCTGCGGGTCGGGGCAATTTGTCCTGGAGGCATTCACGCGGCTGTTTTCCGCCTGGCGGCGGGCCGCTCCCACGGTTGCTGTCGAGGATCTGGTCGGTCGTGCGCTGCGCTCCGTGCACGGGGTGGATCTCAACCCTTTCGCCGTCGCTATCACCCGGTTCCGCCTGCTCATGGCTGCGGTGCGCGCGTGTGGCGCCACGAGGCTCAGCGAGGTTGCCGGGTTTGACTGGCGGTTCTCGGTAGCCGTCGCCGATTCGCTGGTCGAGGACCCCTTCGGCGGCGACTACGACGTGGTGGTGGGCAATCCGCCCTACACCACCGTCCGGGACAAGATCCTCGACGAGGTCTACCGCGCCCGGTACGACGCCTGCGTCGGCAGGTACGCCCTCACGATTCCCTTCTCGCAGAGACTTTTCCAGTTGGCGCGGCCCGGTGGACATGTCGGTCAGCTGACGTCCAACTCGTTCATGAAGCGCGAGTTTGGTCGACGACTCGTCGAGGAGTTCTTCGGGCACCGGGTCGCGCTCACGCACATCATCGACACTTCGGGCGCGTTCATTCCAGGCCACGGCACGCCCACCGTTATATTGATCGGACGCAATGAGCCGCCTCGTGACGCGGCGCCGGTGCTCACCGTGACCGGTCTGCGTGGTGAGCCGGCCGTCCCCTCCGATCCCGCTCAGGCGCCGGTCTGGCGATCGTTGCTGCGACAGACGGCGCATCCTGGTCACGCCGACACGTGGTCGGCGTCTCGCTACGTCAGCCAAGAGCAACTCCGCTCGTTTCCGCTAAGGATTGCAACAAGCGAGGCGGACGAGGTCCTCGCGCAGATCGCCGGTGCGCCACGTCGGCTGAACGACTATGTGGTGCGAATCGGATACTTCGCCAACACGGGATCGGATGACATCTTCACCGCGCCACGTCACACCTTCGCGACGCTGGGAATTCCCGCTGATGGCGTCCTCGTGGGCGTGATCTCTGGCTCCGAGGTCCGGGACTGGAACGCCGGGGCCGACCGCTACGCTTTCTGTCCATACGATTCATCGGGCAACATCATCTCGATCGAGCAGCATCCCGCGCATCTACGACGGCTATGGCCGTACAGGCTGGTGCTACAGAACCGCCCATCCGGGTTTGAGGGATCTCCCGAAAACAGCGGAAGACCTTGGTACTGCTGGCATCAGTTCGTCGGCCGGAGGGGCATGAACGACCGGCTGATCACGTATTCCTGGATCGCCACCCACAATCACTTCGCCTCCCTGTACAGGGATGAGGTGCCACTGCAATCCGCGCCGATCGTCGAGCTCCCCTCAGACGCGCCGGCACAGCGCCGAACCGACCTGACAGCATGGCTCAACAGTTCTTCGGTCTGCTTTTGGTTGAAGCAGGGCAGCAACAGCAAGGGCAAGTCAGGCCTCGACCAGACCGGCACCGGCGAACACTGGGACGCCTTCTACGAGATCGCCGCCACCCGGCTGCGTGACCTCCCGTTGCCCGAGAAGCTGCACTCCACGTACGCCGATGAGTTGGACCGGCTCGCCCGGGAGCTGTCTGAGGCCGCTCCCGCGGCGGTCCTCAGCCGCCAGTCCCCGAGCCGCGAGGGCTTCTCCACGGTTCGCTCCCGTTGGGAAGCTATCCGCGCCCGTATGGTGGCCCTGCAGGAGGAGCTGGACTGGGAGGTCTATCTCCGGTATGGCGTCGCCGAGGACGAGGGCCTGCTGGCCGCTGCCTCCGACATTCCGCCACTGAGCTTCGGCGAGCGAGCCTTCGAGATCGCCATGGCCCGACAGGTGGTCGTCGGCGAGCTGGACACTGCTTGGTTTGTGCGGCACGGCGGCCTTCCGACCACCGATCTGCCCGCGCACTGGCCGGCGTCCTACCGTGAGGTGGTCAAGCGGCGGATCGATGCGATACAGCAGGACAGGCGGTTGCGGACTCTGGAAAGGCCGGAGTTCAAACGACGGTGGGCCTCCACGGGCTGGGACGTCATGGCGGCCGATGCCCTGCGAACCTGGTTGCTCGACAGGTGCGAGACGGCCGAGTTCTGGTACGACGACGCAGACGGCGCAAGGCGGGCGCGACCGCTAACGATTACGAAGCTCGTTGAGCTGCTGGGCGAGGACCCGGCGGTCATCGAGGCCGCTGAGCTGTACGCACCAGGCCAACCGCTGGTCGACGTCGTGAGGGGTCTTTTCGCAGACGAGGTCGTTCCGTTTCTCTCCGCCCTACGTTATCGAGATTCAGGCATCGCGAAGCGCGCTGAGTGGGAGGAGACGTGGCGGCTGCAACGGGAACAGGACTTGGGGCTTACCGCGCCGGTCTCGCTACCACCGAAATACAGCAGCGCAGATTTCCTAAAGGTGAGCTATTGGCGACACCGCGGCAAGTACGACGTGCCTGGCGAAAGGTTCGTGTCCTATGCGCGTTCGGGAGGCGCCATCAAGGACGCCATGGTGGGGTGGGCCGGCTGGCCCGTCGAGGACCGAGCAATGGTGTTGTCCGACCTCGCGTCAGCCGCGCCGACTCGCGATGACGCTGTTCCGCTGCTCGCCGGTCTGCTCGAGTTGCTGCCGTGGGTGAAGCAATGGTGTGGCGACCAGCAGTACCGGAGCCACCGCACGCTGCTGGACGACTTGATGGTCCGGTGGGTTGTCACCGAGGAGGATCTACGCGGTTGGCGTCCCCTGAAATCGAAGCGTGGGCGCCCCCGCAAGCACAGCTGAGCGATGTATTAGCCCTGAGGCACCTCGTAGCAGATTGCCGAGCGTATTCCGATGTGTTCCGGCTCCATTGGAAGCTGACCGGTGTTGACAGCCTCGTAGGGGCCGTAGTCCTTGTCAACGCCGGCTGGACTTCGCTGGCGCGACCTGGGCAAACGCCGTCAAGATCAATCCGTGAATAGTCCGTGGACAGCGACAAACGGCGACTCCGGGCGGCACACCACTGCACAGGTCGACCGACCTACGCGGAAGCATATCCGCAGGTCAGGAAGCGTTCTTGCTGATCTTCGAGGTGCCCCCGGCAGGATTCGAACCTGCGACACACGGTTTAGGAAGGCGACTGCGGCTGGCTGGCGAGCAGGGCCGTGACCTGGGCATACGGGTCGGCTTCCTCGAACAGCGATCAAGATCATTGCATGCACTCTGCACGGGCGAGGACGCTGACGGCTGGCCGTGACGTGCAGACGTCTCGCGGTCACTGCCCTTCGGCAGCAGGGCCGGGGGTACCCAACCAACCGCTGAACCACAGGTACTGCCGGAGCTTCTCCGGGATCCGCCCCGGTTGGCAGATCCACTCGTCCGCCAGGGTCGCAACGAGCAACTCGGCCCGCTCGAAGCGAAGCACGGTTCCGCCGACAGCCGGAACCGTGCTGTATCCCTGGACAAGGCCCACATCAACGAGGCATTGCCCAACCACCTCGCCGAGCAGGTCGGTGGGTTGGGCCGGTCCGACCACGGTCCGTCCGTACTCCTGCATGTTGTACGACGAGTAGGGCTCTTCCTCAGTGAGCGTCAGCAGGTCACCGCAGCCGTGGGCCATGATGGCTGGCGTTCCCTCGAAGTGCAGCCAGAAATGCAGCAAACCGGCAGCCCCCGCCACTGGCCTCTCGTCGTACCAATGCCGCGCCTCGGTCACCGCAAGCAGGCGTCGTCCCAGGAGTGGGCGAAGTAGAACGGCAACGGTCTCGGCATCCGGCACGGCCGCACCATAGCAGCGCCAGACCGCCAGCTTGGAAGATCGCTTCTGGCCGACCTGATCTGTCCGGAACGCCTGGTCAGCAGCGATGCCATGGCGCCCGGTAACGACCGCTGCTGACCGTCCGGGGCACCGACTACTGGCACGTGGCTGGCACGGCGGCCCGGTGAGCGCGCGGCTCTTCGGCGGCGTGCGGCTTACCGCCCCCGGCATCTCGGGCCGGGGGCGGCTTGCCGTGCCGCCGGCTTCCCGCGTGCCTGGACCCCGGTATCGGTGGCAAGCCGCGAAGCGGCGCGGCAGCCGATCGCCCTGCCCTCGGTGGTGCTCGGGGCTTCCGCGATCGTCACGGCCCTGCTCGGTCTATAGACGCCGGACGCGGCCAATCCACGACAGGGCATTCCGAGGCCCCGGACTCCGGGCATCCCTGGTCGTCGCGCAGCTCCTGCCACTCTTCGTAAGCTCGATAGACCCTGCGCAGGCTGTCGTGTTCCTCCCGAAGCGCAAGGAACTCGTCCAACAGGGAGAACAGTGCGTCGAAGGCTCTGCGATCAGTCTCGGAGTCCAGCTCGCGTGGGTTCTTCGGACCGACTGGCTCGGTGAGCCTGAGGACGAGGTGCGGCCAGAAGACGTTCGACCCGCATCCCACCCGTGTGACGAGCCATTCTTGGAAGCCAGTCAGGATCGCCTCGTCGGCAACGTGGCACCCGAGCACGAAGGCGGCGCCTGAGCTGAAGTCAGGCCGAAGCAGATACATCAGGGGCCGCTTGTGCACGGATGAGAACAACTCGCGGTGGCGTCGGATCGTCGACTGCATCGTGACAGTCTCCACCGCCGTCTTCAGGTCCACGCCCCGGCGCAGTTGCCGCCCGACCTACCGGCATCGACTTCTCGAACTGTCTTCGGGACCGATGGCCCGCCGCGCCGGCCGATGCCGGCCGGAGGCCGCCAGCAGGCCGAGCGCGGCGGGCAGGCCGCGCTTGCGCGGCCCTTGATCCAGAAGAGAGTATTTCGGCAGTGCCGTCTCCGCCCTTGTTGTCCTCGGTCGACCGATGAGCGACACGCGTCCGCCAGCTATCTGCGACAGTGGTCGGTCGGCACTCTGGGCTCGACGTCTCCGCGGGGCGTCGGGACTCGGGAGGCCGGGATGGCGCTGGTTGTCTTTCGGTTGTCGAGCAACGGTTGACGCGGTTCGTGCGGTGCTGGCCGGGTCCAGCTACTTCCCGAGCCGAGCCTTAGCCTGATCAGCCGACCAGTCTGGTTGACGTTCCCGACCTTCACCTGTTCCGACGAAAGCCGACCAACGCGCAAACGACGATTGGCCAAGCGGCCGACGCTCGTCGGCCCACACCGAGAAACTACCGCTACCCATCACATTCCACCTGAGAGGCTCCCCGCCCCAGACTGGCCCTTGCCCGGCTGCAACGGCCGAAGTGACGCCTCACTTACGGAGAGCGCGCATCTAGCGCGGCACCCGGCCGCCTGGAAGTAGCCCAGACTGGTCCATCTCACTCGCGCCTGGGCTACTTCCGTCTGAGTTCTGTCCGGACGCGTCCGACAACGGCTGCACGCTCGGAGCTCGTCCGCGCCTGGGCCTGTCAGCGTGCCGCCTTCAGACGACGTTGCCTCTTCGCTGCTTCTGGCGCCGTGGCCTGAAATTGCAGATCATCAGGGTACGGCCTCGATACTCCCTAGTTGACGCGCTACAACGCCGCAGCCCTGTTACAAGCACGTCCGTAGGCCCGGCACTCTACTCATTGGTGAGATCGAGAAGGTCTTGGAAGCGCCGAGCGACGTGGGTGCTTTGGTCACAGGCTCGCTTTACGTCTGGATCCGCGGACAAGGCTTTAAGGTGCCGGCCGGAAATATCGGGATTGATCTCTATGATGGCTTCAATCAACGGCGCTGCCGAGTTGCTATAGAAGACCTTGCGGTTCACTCCCATGCCGCGTCCGCCGGGTTCGCCCACGTAGCAGAGCACCATCCACTTGACGACCTCTCGATCCGTCTCCTCAGGGATTGCCTTAAGCCCGCCGTACTCCTGAAGGTTGCGGAGGAGTGCTCCGTGTGATGTGTTTTGAGCCCAGTGGTAACCCGTACGGTTCAGCTGATCCAAGTAGGACTCGAAGAAAGCACGGCGCTGCGCCTTACGAAGGAAGGGAAGGATGCCCGCCGCATTGGCGACTCTCACCTGCAGATCGGTGAGGACGTTACGCCGGATCTTTTCCTGGAAGTGCTTGGCTAACTCGACGATCACAGAGGGTCGGGTCACTTCGCTCAATGTCCCCAACAGTGTGAAGGCGTTCTGTCGAACCAGGTCCGGCTCACCGTCGTTTGTTGCCGTCGAGACCAAGAACTTGGAAATCTCCAATTGTCGCGTGTCGGGTGCGTGCGCGAAATCTTCGACTAGCTCGGGATCTGCCGTTGCAGGACCAGCGGTCTCAATTACCTGCTTCACCTCGTGCACCCGGATCAAGGTGACCGGATCGCGTGACAGCACTGCTTCGATACACGTCTTGAAGATGTAAACGCAGTCCTCTACCCCAGCTTCGTATTCTGAATCCTCGTGCTCCAGGTCTTTCCGAATGTCATACGAACGAGAGAGTCGACGCCACTCCGGACGGGAAAGCAATCCCATACGATACGACAAGTTGATGACGTTTGTGGTCGAGTAGTTGTCGATATCTTCCGACCGCTCGACGGTTGGGAGTTTATGAGCTTTAGCTGCGTCGCCTGCAATGTCAAGGCCCGCGATCTTGATCTCGCAGATCCGCAATTGAAGCGTTCAGAAGGCGCTGGCAAGCACTGCTAGGGTCAACGGTCATCAGTCGACGGACGCGCTCGATCAACCCTTTAGATTGCCATTGAGGCCGGATTTGGGCCATTAGTTCAGGAATTCCACTATCGCGGACCATTTCCACATCAGGATGAACCACAACTGCCACGTCAGATCCCGGCTCAGGCATTTTCAGTTCCTTCCGGCGCCTATTGCAACTTTGTTGAGCATCTCGGCAACATCCACGGGATGTCAAGATCTACCGCTGCCTCGCTGCCGAAGCCAACTCTTCCGTCACAGCCCAACTGGGCACCCACGGACGTTCCCGTTGGCCGCGGGGACTCTGCGGCCAACGGGGCCGGTCTCGCGACTGCTTCGCTACGCGCGGCACCTCGCTTACAAGGCGCTTCCGGCGAGTGTCGTAGTTTCCGCTGGTGTCCGCTGGGATCCGGTCGAAGGCAACATCCGCCCGCACCGGTCCGGCCTTGGCCGCCACCGTTGATGTCAACGACTGATGCCAGGTTGCGAGCGGCACCTTGCCCATAAGGGCTTAGCAAACTTCAAGTTGCGAACTCTGTCGGCTTGCCGACTCAGCAAATCGTAGCCCTGCGCAACATCAGGTCTACCTTCAGTGTCGCAAGGTCGTCATGATGATGGTCATGGTGGTCCCTCATCAGCCAGGCCCTGTGGACATCGCCACCCTCGGCCCCAACGGCTGTAAGGCGAGGTTCGGCGTTGCCTACCTCCGGGCGATCTGCAGCCAAGCTGGCGTCGGGTTCACCGAGACTTCCATCGATGAGGATGTGCTAGCGATCGACGGCAAGATCGAGTTTGCTGTCGCAGACGCACGAGTGCAGGTGAAGTGCACGGGCAAGTTCCGCATCAACGGTGGCGGCACCGCAACTTGGCCAGCAGACGAGCAGTGGTGGAAGAAGTGGCACAATTCCGGCGTACCGGTTTACTTCGTCTTGGTTGTAATGGATCCTGACGATCAACCGAGTTGGCTCGACCATCGAGGCGACGGCACCATGCACCGGGCAGCAGCCTTCTGGGTGCGGGTCGACAAGATGTCCCAGGCATCGGGTATCACTGTTCCCAAGAGCCAGCGACTTACGGCAGATACCCTACGCCAATGGTCCTCCGACGTTGACGCATGCTTCCAGCCCCAGCCGCAAGGTGGGTACTGATGATCAGCGAAGCCGCACAGCCGTCTATCGGCGAACTGCGCGCATACCTGCGCTTCAACGGCTGGGTTGAGCAACCTCCCGGCCCTGCGGGCTCGCTTTGGCTCCGCGATGGCGCACGAATAGGCGTACCAACTGCCGAAGACTCGGACCTAGTTTCAGGTGTCGTCGGAAGATTGGCAGCCGCAGAGCGCAGGACGCCGAAGGAAGTGATCGCAGCGGCGAAGTACCTTCTCTTTGACGTCACGCACCTACGCGCGGCCAACGACTCAAGAATCACCGACGCCATACCACTCGAAACCGGAGTCAAGATCTTGGCGTCGGCGAGGGCGATGCTTCGCGCCGCCGCCACGACCGCACGCTGGGAACGCGCCCATATCGCCACGAATTATTCCAAGCCTGGTGATGACGTTGTTCGCCAGGCGCTGATGGGTCACACACAGAAGGGCTCGTACGTAATTCCGGTGCTTGTGCCGATACCTGCACCGTCTGAACCGGACCTTCATCAACCGACCCTTGATCACACTCACGGAGAATTACATAGGGCACCCTCGGAGCCCTTCGAGCGACGCGTGGTGCGGACGTTTGCACAGTCGATGCAGGCGGTTAGGGAGCTCGTAGTAGATCACGCTCGGGCGCCCACCCCTAACCAAGTTCATGAGTTAGTCTACCGAGGCGTCAGCCGAGAGTTCTGCACCGCATTGGCTCGGATCTTAGATCAACGAGCCATTGGAGAGTTCGAGGCAACCGTGGCTTGGGCTCCGGCTGTACCTGCGCCCGAGACGATGCCAAGGAGCGTTGTCATCGAGGCGGAGGCGGCCGATCTGGTAAAGGTGGTGGCTGAAAAGCTCCGTCAGCAAAAGGTCGACCCTAGCCGCGTCTTCTCAGGAACCATCGTGCAGCTGCGCCATGAGAGCCACGACGATCCATTTGGCGAGATCGCGATCGCGACTGTCCGTCAGGGCCGCGCTACTGAAATTCTCGTTAGACTCCGAATGCACCAATACCTAGAGGCATGGAATTGGCACTATCAGGGACGAGCGGTTTTGGTGGAGGGAACCATCAGGCGGGCACCTGGCAAGCCCTTGCGGGTGGATAATCCAACACGTTGCCATCCTGTAGATGAAATGATGCTTCCACAGCCCGTCGTAACACCTCGCCAAAAACCAACCGCAAGGCGGCGCCAAGTAGAGCCTTAAACTCCTACTCTGGGTCAAGTCATGCAAGCGGATGGGGTTCGTTGGTCAGCGCCGCAAGCGCGGCAGCTACCTCGTGGATGGATGCGCGGACGTAGGTGGCGGTGGTTCCGGCGTCACCACCGCTGCCCGAGTGACCGGCGTAGGCGCGGGCGATGGCGTAGCCGAAGTTACGCTCCACCCACGTCAGCGTGGTGTGCCGTAGCCAGTGGGTGCTGATCTGTTGCGCGTGCACCCAGGGCAGGTGTTCACCGATGCGAACCCAGAGGTGGTCGTACCGGCGGTAGGTGATCGGCTGCCCGCTGCGATACCGGAACAACGGCCCCGCCTCGGTGGCATGCCGCTGCTCGGCATGCCGCAGCAGGTACCGCATGAGTGTCGGCGACACCGGCTGCCACCGCACCGTCTCGCCCTTCTCACGCAACAGGATCAGACACTGGTCCGGGTCTAGGTCGACCGGCCGCAACGCCAACGCCCCACCCCGACGGCACGCCGTCTCCGTGTGCAACCGCAGCAGCAGACTGTCCAACGCCGGATCATCACCCGTAGACGCCGCCACCTCGTTGATCTCCGCCAACCGAGCGTCCGCCAACGCCCGCCGCGTACTCGGCAACCGCCGCGGCTTCGCCACCTTCAACGCCGGGTTGTCCGCCTCCGACAGAAGCCCGTCGGCGACCGCCCGCCGGTACAGGCAGCGCAACGATGCGATCAGATGTTCCGCCGCGCTTCGCCCACCCCGGGCGTTGCGCCGGGCGACGACGTGCGTCTTGACGTACTCGGCCAACCGCTCGATCTCCGATGGCGTCGGCTCGTCAATGCGCCGCTGGCCCCACTGCTCGATCACACGCTTCCAGTACGACCCGTACGCGCGCCGGGTGCCCCCGCTGACCGCTGCCGCCACCACCGGCACGTACTCCGCGAACGTCGGCGCCGACGGACGGTCCGCCGTCGCTTCCGTCAGGTCCGCGGGCGAGATGCCCATCCGCGACAGCAACAGCCGCGCGGCATCCAGCTCCGCCTTGCCCGCGCTGGCCGCGCTCACGCCTCATCACCGCCCAGCACCGTCCGCTCGGCGTGGGCGACCATCTCGTCCAACAACCCTGGCGGATACACCACGAGCAGGCTCGCGGCGGGGTCCGCGGTCAGCAGGACCCGCTCCCCCGCGCCGAGCCCGCACCAGTGCCGCGCCGCAGCCGGCAGCAACAGGTGCCCCTGACCGGTGACGGCGAAGATATCTTGGGGATCGCGGCGCACAACGATGGCCCCAGCACCGTGACGGATGTCGAGCCGCACGCCAGGCTCCCAGCCCAGCGCGCCGATGATCGCCCGATCACGGATCCGGCCGCTGCTGTCGACCGATGCCAGGCGATACATCCTCGCTTCGGTGCGCTGCTGAGGGAGAGCCGGCATCGGTAAGGGTGCCCGACGCAGCCGAGCGGCGGAGCCACCGCGAGAGGCCCTCACCTGGTCCGGAAGCAGAACCGGAGGAACGACGGAAGCCACCGAGGGCTCAGCCACAACGAACACCGCCCTCGCCCGGCGCCAAGCCGGTAGAGGCGGTGACAGAGTTCAGATTCGCGTGGTCAAGTGCGCTTGACCACCAGTATGCAAGACACGGCATCGGTGCCGCAAATTTGTGTCCGAGGGGGGATTCGGCCACCCGTGCGTAGCACCCGCTATACAAACGGGTGCTCATGCGATAAGCCTAGCACTTCACGATGCGTAACACTACAGGCGTGAGCTGCCACGTGACGCAATTTAAGCAAACAATTCGATCTGCCTGCGCCGATGACAGCGCACTCATCAATCCGGACACGGAGAAGGGCGCCTCCGACAGGCTGAGTCCGCACGGAGTTCGCGCCGCGAGGCACCAGCGACGGCGCAGACGCGAAATCTCAAGAGGGCGGTGGAGTTGTCAACTCGTCGGGTACGCGCCCTTAAGAACAGCCAGAAGGTTACGCAGATAAGGCTCTGGGCCAAGCTCGTCGATCAATCTCGCGTTCGCCGCAACCCATTCTTCCTCGGAGATTATCGGATCGCGCGCGACAGCCAGGTCAGGATCGATATTCACGGCATAGAACGGGTTGCCGATCATGGCAGCAACGTCACCGGGAGTCCAATCGCCGCCTGCGCCGTCCATCCACAACTCCCGTCACTCAGTCCAGGGCTTCAACCATCCTCGATAGTTTCACACCTCCCCAGCCTCCTGGCGGAACCAGGCCCAGTCGGATCGGTGTCGCTCATCCCCAGGCTCCCGCCCTTGCCTGTCGCTTCGTGCGGCGGAATCCAGGGCTCCTCCCCCACCGGCCACACGAAGCGACAGGATCTCATCCAATATCGATCAGTGGCGAGTGGCTGTGGGCCAGGCGGCCCGGGTTTCTTCCATCGTGGCGAGTGGGTGTGGTTGGCCGGTCATCGCCGACAGCGCATCCGCGACGGCGTGCAGATCAGCCTTGATATAGGTGGTGGTCGAGGATCCGGGGCTGTCGGTGTGCCCGGCGTAGGCGCGGGCCACACCGTAGCCGAAGTGGCGCTCCACCCAGGTGAGGGTGGTGTGCCGCAGCCAGTGGGTGGAGATGCCCTGAGCGGCCACCCACGGCAGGCGCTCCCCGATGCGTTTCCACAGGTGGTCGTAGCGGCGGCTACTGATCGGCAGGCCGTTGCGGTAGCGCAACAAGCGGTCGGTGGGCTGAACGGCACCGCGGACGCGGGCATGTTCGTACAGGTGCTCGGCGAGGTCGAGGCTGACCGGCTGCCACCGCACAGTGCCCTTCTCGGCCAGCCGCACAAGCCCGCTGGGACGATCCAGGTCAACAAGCCGCAGGGCGAGGCCACCGCCACGCCGGCAGGCGCTCTCCGTGTGTAGGCGCAGCAGGAGTGCGTCGAGGATGACATCGTTGCCGCTGGTCCGCGCCACCATGTTGATCTTTTCCAGTTCGTGCGGCGTCAGAGCGCGGCGGGTGCTGGGGAGGCGGCGGGGTTTGGCGACGCGGTGGGCGGGACTGGCCGACGCGTCGATGAGGCCGTCAGCGACCGCCCGGGAGAAGAAAGCGCGGGCGGCGGCGATGACGTGCTCGCCGGCGTGCCGGCCGTTGCGGCTGTTACGCCGCGACCGGGCTGTGGCGACCATCTGCTGTTTCATCGCCTCGATGTCGCTCGCTGCGACGCAGTTCAGAGGCCAATCACCCCACGCAGCGGCCATCCGCTCCCAGTACGTGCCGTACGTCCGTCTCGCACCCGGGCCCGCCGCCGCGATCACGCGCGGCAGATACTCCGCGACCGTCGGCACTGGTACCAACACGCCGGCGTTGGACTGGAGGTCGGCCAGGGTGACACCGAGATGCGCGAGGACCTGCCGGGCGGCGGCAACGGCGGCAGAATCAGCAGACATGGTCGCCTCCCGCTACCTCGATGTGCAGGTCGGCGAGCAGCCGAGTGACGGCGCCGATCGGGTGCACAACAACCAGGTCATGGGCGACGAGCGCGGCGAGCAGGACCGGCTCGCCATGCCCAATCCGGCACATACGTCGGCTGGAAGCCGGCAGGGGCAGCGCACCTCGGCTGCCCACCCGGTCCCGACCATCCTTGGCCGAGGCAATAACGAGCACCCTTCGGTGCGGGTGGATGTCAAGGCGGTGGCCCGGCTGCCAACCCAACGCACGCAGAATGGGCTGCGCGGCCACCCGGCCGCAGCGGGATGGGACAGCCATCCCCAACAGAAGCTCCGCGGCATTGACAACCGCCGGTAGTTGAACTCGAGCGGGCAGTACCGGCATCGGTACGGGACGAGGACGTGAACGGGCGGGCAGGGCAGCAGGAACAAGCGGACGGACAAGCTGTTCACCGCTCGGGACAGGAGGTCGTGTCATGGCGGTGACAACAGGGCGCCCATGTCTCGGGCCTCGTCGTTCCTGACGGCCGGGAGCCACCGGTGGCCGATGGCGCGCACCGCTCCGCGTGGCACCTCTGCGCCCAATGATCGGGCGCTCTCTCGAGGAAGTACACCTCCCAACGTGACGAGATCCGCACCGGGTCGGAGGATCGGCCCGGTCTGCCTTGCTCGGTGGGCAGTTACCCGGGGGCCGAGGAAGTTCGGTACACCTAACGAAGGGGCGCATGCACTAGCGAAACGAAGGATGCCCTCCGCAGCGGGCCGCCGTCCTCGATCTTCACGCTGCCGGCGTCGATGAGCGGCTTCAGTGCCTTGATGACGTGTTCAGGTCGGTACACCGTCTCAAACAGAGCGAACTGGCGCAGGTCCTCTACGCGGACCGGTTCGCTGTCACGCAGCCTCTGCTGCAGCAACCGGGTCAGTGGCCCGAGAAGCGGTTCGTCCATGGCGAACAGGGTCTCTGCTTGTTCGTCGCGGGGATCGCGGAAGCCGACGCCCTGGACCCGGTCGACCTCCCAGAGGCTGTCTTTCATCTTCTGCACGCCGAGGTGATGCCCGGTGCCGAAGACGAGGTACAGGGGTTGGCCATTCCGGGGGACCAGTTCGAAGTCCAGCAGGTACGGGAAGCCCGCCGCCTGCAGAGCCTGCCGGTAGCAGGTGAGGATGTGCCGGCTCTTCGCCGCTGGTGGCAGGTTGACGACATCGCGCCACCGCGGGTCGCCGCCGAACACGTCGTCACCCGCCTCGCCCAAGTTGCTGACGAACCGGACGAAGTGCTGCGGGAGCAGCGTGACGATGACCTCGGTGGATACGTTCGCGGCGAGGCGCTTCAGCAGCCTGAAGGGCACAGGTGCATTGCCCCAGGAGTCCAAGTTTGCGAATATCGGCTGGCCCCAGGCGTCCATGCGGTCGAGCGCTGCTTCGAGATCGTCGGCGCAGGTGCCTTTGCCCATCGTGACGGGCATCGCGACCTCGGACCGCGGCCGGTCGGGAAACGCTTCTTGGAGAGTTTTCCGGAGCATGTTGACGCAGCGCTGGTCGTCGTCGATGAAGACGAATCGGGCGATGCCCTTGGTCGCGGGGACCTTGTCGACGAGCGCGCGGATCGCGATGACGGGTGACCCGGGTTCTCCGCCGCTGTAAATGCCGGGCCCGGCGAAGCCCTCGGCGTAGGTGACAGAGGGGTAGGCGTTGGAGCCGGCGAGGAGAATGGGGAACCATCGCTCGAGGTAGCGGCGGTAGATGTCGTGCTTGGCGCCCGTGTGCTCCGCACACGGCCACGGCACCGGGCCGTCGACCGGCATGCAGCCCTCCCGATGATCACGAGGTGTTACGAAGAAGTGTCTCATTGCGACATCGGGAGGGAAAGCCTCTGCGGCGGCGCCAGCTGGCCGCACGTGCGCCTGAGGATGCGCTTGTCCCCGCGGCGGTCTGACCTGCCGGGCGTAGACCGGGAGGAGTCTCAGGGCGCAGTCGAGCTGAGGGGCATGTCGTCCCATGTTCGGCCGTTCAGCTCGCGACCGCCAGCCTTTGGCGTGCGCCCGCCCCACTGCTTGAAGAAGAACGGCACTCCGGCGCGGGTGCACTGATCGCGCAGGTCCACAACCCAGGTCGGATGTAGCGGCCGGGCGTTGGTGCCGCTCTCGCCGCCGGCGATAACCCAGCCGATCCCGTCGAGATTCAGGTCCGACAACGGACCAAGCAGTGGTTCGCATGACAGGAACCGCAGCGCTGCGGGCACGTCCCGCAAATCATCGATCCGATCCACCGCGTCGGCATCCTCCACCGAGACGCCCACCCACAGATTCGACGGCCAGGTCAGCGAGGGTGCCAGCCGGCGTAGACGGCGGGCCCGCTTGGTCAACACCTGATAGGTGTGCTGTGGAGTCGCCGCAATGGCCTCGAAGACCTGGCGGACGAACTCCACCGGCACCTGGGCGTGAAACAGGTCGCTCATTGAGTTGACGAACACGAGCCGGGGGCGCCTCCAGGTCAACGGCAAGCTGAGGCTGTCCGGGTGGAGCGTCAACCCGAACCCCGGTCCACTCGTCCGCGGATCCCCGTCTCGCTGGTACCGTGGCTGCCCCATCGCCTTGAGCCGCTTGGCAAGCGTCAATGCGTAGCAGTTGTCGCATCCACGGCTGACGCGGTCACAGCCCGTCGTAGGGTTCCACGTCGCCTCTGTCCATTCGATGGCGCTGCGGTCACCCATGGCTGATCCTCACTTCGCGAGAGTATTCATTCGAACGAGAGTTCGACAGAGCGGACGTCGTCGAATCTGCTCATCGCGGTGGTTTCGTCGCCTAAGCGGCCCGGCGTACGGGTCGCAGCAGGGTGAGAGCGCGGAGGGCGTCGGCCCGGGAGATGGGCTGGTCGTCGTCGGATTGCATGGTCAGGACGATCTCGATGGCTTGACGGATCCAGGCGGTTTTGGTGACGCCGGCTTCCTTAGCAGCTGCGGCGACGGCTTCGTCAAGGTCGATGGGCATGCGTAGGGACCGGACCACCATGACTTCAGCGGCCTCAGGCAGGGAAGCGAGCAGCTCGGCCTCCCGTTCAGGGGTGGGCGGCGGCTCGAAGGTGAGGTTGTTCATCAGCGCGGCCACCTCTTCAGGGGTGGACGGCAGGTGCTGGTTGTCGCTCATCGCGTCTGCTCCCATCGGGTGAACTCGGCCAGCTCGGCGTCGGCCATGTCACGCGCGCCGATGATTTTCCAGGTAAAGCCGTGGACGTGGTGCACGGCCACGATCAGCGGCCGGCCGTCGTGGGTACGGGCCCAGACGGTCAACACTTGGAAGCCTGCGGCATCGGCGGCAGCACGCGGCCACCGCTGCTTGGCCTCCAAAGCTTTGGCGTACCTCATAGGGCTGCACGCCAGCGAGCGCCTGCAGGGCCCACTCTTCCCACTCGTACGGCACTCCATTAGTGTAATACACGCGTATTTCGGCAGCTAGTGGTAGGGCAGATGCGGGGCGAGCGGGCAGCGCGGACCGGCCTGGGTCGCCCCGCCCTGGCCGTTTAGCGGGTGAGGTTGGCGAAGTCGTCGGGGTCGAAGCCGCAGCCTGCGCCGCTGCACGGTCGGCTCGCCGCCGGGGGCCGGGCAGCGGCGCTCGTCGTGCGGCGCGACGGCGGCGTAGAGCGCCATCGTGATCACATCGGTTGAGGCGAGCAGGAGACGCCGGCGGATCAGCTCACCGCCGGTCAGCTCGCACGCCGGGCCAGCCTGCGCGCGGAGGTGCTCGCCCAAGATCTTGGTCGTGACCTCCACCAAGTCGTAGGGGCGGGGGCTGCCGGTGAGGCGCTGCACGGCGGCGAAGATCGCGTCGGGGATGTGGTGGCCGATCTCGGCCGGGTACTGGGGCAGGCGGCGGCGCGTAGGGCGACGGCCGACCGAACGTGCCAGCGGTGAACGGGCAGCTCGGCTGGTGGACCTACCTGGGCCCCGACCGCCACCTGCCACCGGCACCGCTGCCCGAGATCGCGGCCCAGGCACGCCGGCTCCCGAACGGCGCCCTACTCGTCGAACTCTCGACGACCCCGCCACCGTCGACCCGCTCCGCTACCAGGACATCCATACCCGCCGGCTCCAGTCGGCATGAGCCCAGCGAAGCAAAACCCCTTGCAACACTGGCGGCCCAGCTCACGCACGGCGGAAGATCCGGGTACCTGAAGATGCGCTGCTTCAAGGCGGACAGCGGTGGGTTGCTGCGTGTGGGTGACTCATGCCGGGCCGCCTGGAGCGCCAGGCAACGCGAACCAACGGCCTTCAACCACCTCGCGTAGGGGGCCCTCGCCGGCGAAATGGGTGCAGGCCGCCACGATGTCCTCATGGCTGTAGCCGTCATCGGCGGCGTCGTTGAGGAACCAACGGATTCGCCAGGCGTCGAATGCTTCAACCTCGCGCCCGAGCAGGGGATCGGTGACCAGGTCGACGTCGACCTCCCTGCCGTCGGAGCTGATTAACCGGCACCCCGCGCCGTGGACGGTGTACTCGATCCCGCTACGGGTGACACCTTCCCGGGGCAACTCTCCGCGCGAGCGGACCGCAGCCAGAAGATCCGCGATGTCCGCGACGGGAAACAAGTCGGTGAGCAGTCGACCACGCAACTCGCGCAGGGCGGAGGCGAAGCGCAGAATAGCGTCAACCGACGAAACATCCCGAGCCATGCGCCCAGTATGAGGATCCTGCCTCCGCATATCGGCGCGACTCCGCGCCTGGCCGGCGACGGACAAGCGGATTGATCTTGCAGGTTCGGTGCACTGTTCCACCATCGGGTGTGGCAGGGTGGCCGCGTGATCGACAGCCGTGGGGCCTTGGAAGCCGTGGTCCGGCACGCCGTGGAGCTTGAGGACGATTACGACGCCATCGCACCGACTCTCAGACAGTTGGAGGCTTGCGGGGACATCACGTTGGTGTCCCACCTGACCGAGGCACTCGACCGGTTCCTTGACGAAGGGAACTTCTACGGCCGCGACCTGATCGCCGGCGTCTTGGCCGGCATCCAGGGTGTGGCGGCGCTTCCGGCGCTGCTGCGCGCCTCGGCCCGCGACCTCGGGGACGACCAGGACAGCTTGCAGGCCGAAATCATCCACCTGCTGCACGGGGACCGGCCAGCCGCCCGGCGCGCGGTGCTCGAGTTGGTCACCGGTAACGCGCTCGAGTTGCGCCGCGAAGGGCGGTAGGCACTCGGGTTCGTGGCCGAAGCGCAGGACGTCGAACTGCTGGCAGCTGCGGCGACCGACGCCGATCCGAAGATCAGATCCGTGGCAATCGCCTCGATTCCTGACTCAGCCGCCGACGACCGGGCCTTCAAAGTTCTCATCAAGGCACTGCGCGACCTGGACGACCAGGTACGAGTATCGGCGATCAGCCAACTTGGCTACAGCGGCAGGGCTGACGCGGTGATGCCGCTGGTTGCCCTCGCCGCCGACCTGGCGCCCCGGGTACGATCCATGACCGCGTACGCACTCGAGCAACTCGGCAACCGCGAGGCGACCCCGGCCCTGCTGCGGCTACTCAACGACCCCGACTCGCACGTCCGCGAGAACGCCCGCAACGCCCTCGGCGCAGTCGGCGGACCGACCGCAGTCGACGCCCTGCTCACGCTCGCTGCCGACGAAGACCCGGAACTGCGGATCGACGCCGCCCACGCGCTCGCGAAGGCGGTCGACTCCGATCCCCGCGTGGCACCGCAGCTCATGGCGCTGGCGCGAGACGACCAGGCAGTGGTACGCGCGGCCACCATCCGTGGACTCGCCAGCGCCGGTGGCAGCACAACGCACTGGCAGAAACTCCTGGTTGAGCTCGCAACCGACCCGGCCCCCGACGTCCGTCAGCGGGTCGCGGTTGCGGCGCGACATCTCGCGCCTGACGCTGCCCCGGACATCCTCCACCGGTATGCCAGCGACCCCGACCCCGTGGTGCGCCGGCTCGCCGGCACCGAACTGGGCCGACTGACCGCACCACCCACTGATCCGCCAACCAGCAATCGGTGACACCACGGCGCGGCACCTGATAGACAAGCCGAAGGTACGCCGAATCATCGGCAAAGCCGCGAGCGGCTGGCTATGTGCCGGAGGCCATGTACGCGCCCAGGAGGGCTGTGCGAGGGTGCGTCGCTCGGCCGTGAACATCGAGGGTCGTTGCCTCGGAGACTGGGGTGGTTTGCGTGAGCACATCCAGCGTCTACGCGGCAGGCGCCATCGCCGAGTCCGCGGGGTGAGCTGTTCTGCTCACAGCTCCGGCGGGAGGATGCTGTTGTTGGACCCCGCCCTTGAGAACCACTGCGAGATCATCGGCAGGGGGGATTGAGTCCGGCGGGCCGCATCGGCGGTCACGATCTGGGTGGATCTCATGATCGGCAGCATGCTTGCGCGCGTCACCGACACCGGAGGTCGCGCTTGCGTGGCATCCGCGAGTTGACCCCCTGAGGCCTGGCAAGTGGCTGATTTTTGACGCCCACCCGAATGCCCCGTTGGTTTTCGGCTGGGCCGGACCAGCCGGGTTCAAGAGGTGGTCGGCCGTCCCGCTCGTGGGTGGCCGAAGGGCAGACCCGGCAGCTGGAACGACCAGTGTCCGGGACCGATTTGACGTCGACGTCGGGAAGCCCAGAACTCGCCGGCCACGCATGGTGACTCGGCGAGCTCCGGGCTTGCTCGCTGCGCTCACTGCATCCCCCGCTTCACCCCCCATGCGCGGTCACTGGCGACGGGCGGTGTGGGGCCTCGGCGGCGCAACGCATCGTTCTCGTCATGGGCTCTCTGCTGAGAGTGGATCCGCCCACGACTATGCTGCAGCGCGGTCGTCCACGCGACCGCCCCTCCGTGATCGCCTGACGCTCAGTGAACCTCGTAGGCCCGGATCAGGGTCTGGGTGACCGCGCTGCCGTGACCGTCGCGGGCGCTGACCCGCAGCGACACGTAGCCGGAACCGACGGCGGGCACCGTCACCGTGTATGACCCGTCGGATTTGCGCTTCGTCTCGGCCGACGACCAGGTGCCGCCGTCGTCGCCGGACGCCCAGACCTTCAGCTCCTCGAGGCTCGAAACCTCGCCGGAAGCGGTGAGGATGGACAGGTCGAAGGTCCTCGTGCCACGGGCGGACATCCGGTTCTGGTCGTCCAGCTCGAGCTCGTAGCGCGGCCATAGCATGGCGAGCTGCTCACTGTCGGCCGTGGGACGCGCCGACTGGAAGGTCCACTCGGTGCTGGTCCTGGTCGACAGCGGCATCCAGTCGGGGCGCTGGGTCTCGAGGGTGAGCCGGTAGGTGGCGTTGTCGGCTCCGACGGCGATCACGTTGCGGCACGCCGGGCAGGGGATCTCGCGGACCAGCTCGCCCTCGCGGAACAGCCGGGCCGTCGCATGATCGGTGGTATTGCCCGACCAGCCGTAGTGGCCGCCGCTGTCGACCCACTCGGGCAGGCCGAAGATGAGCGCGTCACCGTCGCGCACGGCGCCGCCTCCCTGGGGTCCGCCGGCCGTGATGGCCGCCCCCAGCCAGGTCTCGTCTCGGGTGCTGCCGGGCGCGTAGCCGGTGATCGCGCCCATGATCTGTCGCGAGATGTCTGCGTCATCGGCGTGGACTGTGTGCCACCAGCGCATCTGGTCGCTGGTCGGCCACTTGTTGCCCGTGGAGTACCACTCGGTCCGGGAAGAGGGTGCGTCGAAGTAGTCGATGAGGTTGAAGAGTGACGCTTCCCCCGGCCGAACCGCAGCGTTGGAGTCGCCGATGTAGGTACCGGCCGGGCCTCGGTAGTCCGCGTGGGTGGTCGCGGAGTTGGCGGAGGTCACGGCGTCGGTGGGATCGGCAGGGATGGTGTCGGGGACCATCAGCGCCACGTTGTAGACCTGCGGGTCTTTGCCGATGCCGCGGAGGCTGACGTTGGTGCGCCCGTGGTGGATGCGGGCGAGCAGCTGCTGACCCGCGTCCTGGGTGAGCGACCACGCGGGGATCTTGGTGCGCAGCACCCGCGGGACGATCGTGGAGAACGGGCCGGGACGGTCGTTGACCAGGACCGCCGCTTCGGCGCCGGTTGTGGCGATGGCGGCCAGCTGGTCCATCGTGCGCACACTCGGGTCGCGGGTGATCACGGCCAGCTTGCCGCTCAGGTCGCGGCCCTCCAGCTCGGCGGGACGGGCCAGACCGGCGTTGACGGCCTGGAGCGTCTTGTTCCCGTAGAGCGACAGGGCGTAGGTGACCGGCCGCAGCGGGATCGCGCCTGTGCCGTCGGCGTACGCAGCCTTGATGGTCGGCGAGGAGGAGCGCTCCTGGTAGTCGAACTCGAAGTCGCTCACGCTCGTCGGCTCGGTGGGGACGACGTAGACGCCGTCGAGGTTGCTGCCGAGGGTCTTGAGTGCGTCCAGCCCACCCAGCCCGGGGATCTGCTGGCGGTAGCCGAGCTTGCTGATGGTGACCACCGACTCCTCGGGGGTCGAGATCTGCACCTTCTTGGCGTCCCGCGCGTCGACCGTGACCGACTTCGGCCCTTCGAGGACGAGCTCGGGGTTGCCGCCGAGGGTGAAGTCGGTGAGGACGCCCGACGCCGGGTCGGTGGTCCGGATGTAGGCCATCACCGAGTAGCGGCCGAGGGGAAGCTGCACCGTGGTGGGCGTGGTGCTGCTGAAGAACTGACGCAGCTTGCGGTTGTCGAGGTCGAAGGCCACCCACTCGGTGGGTCCCAGCTTTCCGTGACGGTCGATGCCGGTCAGGGTCACGTCGACCATCGGGATGTCCTTGGTCGCACCGACCGTGGTGTGGAAGGCCGTGCCGTCGCTGGAGGTCGCGGTGATGATCGCGGTGTAGTCGCCGATCGTGCCGAGCCGCGGGTCGTAGGTGAAGTCCACGCTGCCGCGGCCGTGCGCCGGCACGGTGAGGTTCGTGGCGCCGAGGGTGAACATCCCCTCCGGTGGCGCCGACTCACCGAACGCCACCATGTTGAGGGCCACGGTGACCTCGGCGTCGGTCGGGTTGACGTACTCCAGAGGGCGGGTGATGGGCTGGCCGTCGCGCTCGTGGCGACCCAGGCTCACCACGGCCGGGTCGGCGTAGACGGTCGCGTCGAGCGCCTTCGGGACGTCGACGCGTCCGCCACCTTGCTGGTAGGCCGTGAAGGTGCCCGACTTGGCGGTGCCGACGAGGACCTGCTTGAGCCTGTCCGGGGTCCACTCGGGGTGCTTCTGGGCCAGGAGGGCGGCCGCGCCGGCGACGTGCGGCGAGGCCATCGAGGTGCCGCTCGCCGAGGTGTAGGTGGCGTCGACGGGCGAGCCCATCGTGGTGCCGGCGGCTCGTGCGGCGACGATCGCCGTGCCGGGCCCGGTGATCTCAGGCTTGACCGCGAAGTCGTTGAGGCGCGGGCCGCGACTGGAGGTGGGCGCCAGCGCCTCCTGCTTGGTCACGTTGCCCACGGTGAGCGCGGCGTCGGCGGCACCCGGGGAGCCGACGGTTGACTTGCCGGGCCCGGAGTTGCCGGCGGCGATCACGAAGAGGGCGCCGCTGGACTCGGTGAGCCGGTTGACGGCCTGGCTGATGGGGTCGGTCCCATCGCTGGGCGACGAGCTGCCCAGGCTCATGTTGATCACGTCGGCGTCGACCGTGTTGGCCGCCCACTCCATGCCCGCGATGACGCTCGACTCCGAGCCGCTGCCGGTGCCGTCGAGCACCTTGCCGATGTAGAGGTCGGTCTTGGGCGCCACGCCCTTGTATTTCCCGCCGGAGGCGGCACCGGAGCCGGCGATCGTCGAGGCGACGTGGGTGCCGTGGCCGTGGTGGTCGACCGCGTCCGCGTCCGTGGTGAAGTTGCGGGACTCCTTGACGACTCCGGTCAGGTCGGGGTGGGTGGGGTCGACGCCGCTGTCGAGGACCGCGACCTTGACGCCCGCACCGTCGAAACCGGCCGCCCACGCGGTCGGCGCCCCGATCTGCTTGACGCTCTGGTCGAGGGAGGCGTGCATCGGCCTGTCGAGCCAGATCTTCTCGATACCGCCGGCGAGTCGGGGCTGGGGCGCCTTGGCGCGGTCGTCGTCCAGGGCCTCCCAGAATGTCGAGGCCTTGTCCTTGCTTTCGCGCAGGGCGACGGCGTCGACACTGGGCAGCTTGCGGGCCTTCACCGATCCCTGCGGGGCCGGACGGTCCAGGGCCCGGGCCACGTTCTCGGAATAGGTGACGATGAGAGGAATCGTGGCCCGACCCTGGTCGTCGTACCCGTCGTCGACGAGCTGGGAGATGTTGAACAGCTCCAGGTCGAGCGAGTCCTGGGCGAGGTAGGGCTGCGCGCTGTCGGGGATGAGGTAGAGGTCGTCCCCGGCGCGAAGGGTGGTGTACGACTCCTGGGTGTCGCGGGTGCCGTCGGGCGCCACGCTCGCGGTCTGGAGACCGTCGGCGTGCTCGGTGAGGAGCACCTTCTCACCGGTGATCAGTGTGACCTGGTGGGTGTCGACGACGCGGTTGGCCCGCCCGTCGGTGCCGTTCTGCCCGGCGGCGCTGGCCGCGCCCGCGACGCTGAGGCTCCCCAGGCTCCCGGTCAGGGCAAGCGCCAGGACGAGGGACGCTCCGGCGAACGCAGGGCGGGCGCTGAAGGAGCGACGGGGTACGCCGGAGGCGGGGGCCGGCCTCCTGCTCCCGAGTGGACGGGGGTGGCTCATGCGGGTGACCTTTCGTTGGGAGGTTCGTGCGGTCGTGCCGTGGGGTCAGATGGGTTCGTACTCCCCGGAGGTGTCGGCCCCGTCCGCCGCGGTCGGCGCCGACGACGGCGCAGCCGTGGGAGGGGTTTCGGACTCGGGAGGGTGCTGGTGCGGTTCCACCCTCGGAGTCTCACCGCACTCGGGAGGGCGCTGGTTCGGTTCCACCCTCGGAGTCTCACCGCGCTCGGCCGTTCCCGCGACTGGGCAGATGACCCAACTTTTGGGTCCAGGACAGCGCGCCGGCCACGATCAGGCCTGGGTCGACGGGGCCTGGGTCGACGGGGCCTGGGTTGACGGGGGCATGGGGTGGGGGGCCTCGATCGCGCCACTCTCCACGGCCTGCACGGCGAGGGCGGTGCGCGAGGACACCTTCATCTTGCGCATCGCCGACTCCAGGTGCCGGGCGACGGTCTTGGGCGACAGCACCAGCACGTCGCCGATCTCCCGGTTGGTCCGCCCCTCGACCAGCAGCCGGACGACGTCGAGCTCGCGCGGCGAGAGCCGGTCGCCGTACGAGCGACGGCCCCCCTTCCAGGCCGGCCGCTTCACCGGGGCGCCGTGCGCTCTCAGCTCGCCCCTCACCCGCTCGGCGGTGGCGCGCGCCCCGAGCTCGGACAGGGCGGCGAAGACCTCGGTGAGCAGCGCCACGCCGGACTCCGTCGCACCGGCCCGGACCAGGCAGCTCGCCTGAGCTTCCCGACTGCGCAGTGTGTCGTAGGGTCGCGGGATCGCCTGCCAGGCGGCAGCAGCCTGCTCGAAGGCCGCGGCAGCTGCCAGCGGCTCGTCCAGCGCCAGCACGAGGGCGTGGCACACCGCCAGTGCGGCGCGCGGCGCGGGCGCATGGCGCTCCTCGATCCCGCGCTCGAAGGCGTCGATCAGCTCGATGGCCTCGGCCGTGCGGCCCGCGGCGAGCAGCGCCTCGACGCGCACCTGGGCCAGGTCGGTCGCCCAGATCCAGTTGCCCTTGCCCGCGAGGAACGCGATCGGAGCCTCGGTGAGGCGCAGGACGTCCTCGACGTCCCCGGCGGCGAGACGGATCCCGGCCAAGGCGCTGGCCGGGCCGATCGAGGACTCCGCACCCCCGAGCTCGTCGGCACGACGCAGCACAGCGCGGAGCGTCTGCTCGGCCTGGGCCCGTTCGCCGCGGGCGGCCTGCAGGAGTCCGACGACCGTGGCGGGCGCCAACCGACTCACCGGCTGCAGCAGCTCCTCGTCGTCGGCCAACTCCTTGGCTCGCTCGGCCAGGCCCTCCCAGTCGCCGCTGACCCAGTCGAGTAGGGCCAGCGTGGCCCGCGCCAGGCGGTCGTCCTTGTCGAACCCGTGACGGGCGGCCAGGTCGATGACCGTCATCAGGGCCCGCCGGGCCTCGTCGTGGCGGCCCCAGATCACGGCCATCTCCCCGACGTTGAGCTTGCCCGCCGAGACGGCCATCCGCTCCGCGGTGGTGGCGGCGTCGTCACCGATCTTGGCCGCCTCGGCCCACCCGTCCTCCTCACCGAGCACCAGCAGCCCGCTCGCGAGCCCGACTACCATGCTCAACCGGTCGGCCTCGGACATCGCGTCGGTGGGGATGCGGGAGGCCTGGCGCAGCCAATGCAACAGCTCCCGGGCCGGGGTGGAGGTGCCGTAGGAGAGCAGGCCGAGGTACATGGCCGCGCGGGCGGCCTTGGGCGGGTTGTGGCCCAGCCCCGGCAACGCGCGCTCCATCTCGGACCGGGCGTCCTCGAAGGCCTCCATCTGGGTGAGCAGCCGGGCGATCTGGAACCGGATCTCCGCCTCCTCGGCCGGGGAAGCGGCGCCCGAGTCGACGACTCGGCGCAGCGCGGCCAGCAGCTCGGCATACCTCTCGTGCCCGCTCAGCAGGCCGACCGGGTACTTGTCGGTGAGCCGGACCACGTCGCCCGCGGCCGGCGTGCCGTGCACCAGGAGGTCGTGGAGGACGACCAGGGCCGTGGAGCCGTCGCCGGACTCGAGTGCCCGGTCGGCCGACAGCTCGGCGTAGGCACCCCACGCCCTCGCGTCGCCGCCTTCCTTGGCGTGCCGGGTCAGCTGGGCGAGCGGGGTGGGTGACGCATCGGCCAGTGCCCGCGACGCGCGCAGGTGCATGGCTCGTCGCTCGGGCATGGGGATCGCCTCGTAGATGGCGAGGCAGGCCAGCATGTGCCGGAAGGAGACCATGCCGGCGGCGTCCTCGGCGAGCAGCCCCGACGCCACGGCCTCCGCGAGCCCGGAGAGCCGGCCTGCCGGGTCGCCGGACATCACCGCCAACACCGTGGACTCGCTCGAGGTCTCCGTCAGGACGGCGGCCGCGCGCAGCGCCGCCCGGGCGGCGTCACCGAGTCCGGCCGCCCGGGCGAGGACCGCATCACGCACCGTGGGCGGCACGTCGATCTCGGTGATCCGGTGGCGTGCCCACGCGTCGCCGCGGCGGACCAGGTCACCGCGGTTCCACATCAGCCGCATCGACTCCTCCACGGCCAACGGCAGGCCGGCGGTGCGCTCCAGGAGAAAGGCGGCGAACGCGCCTGACACCGTCTCGCCGCCGAGCATCGAGGAGACCATGCGGGCGACGTCGTCAAGTGGCAGCGGCTCCAGCGCAATGCGGACGCTGCGGCCGTGAGGCAGCTGGGCCGTCGTCAGCCTCGGCAGCAGCGAGTCGCGCGGGACGTCCTCGGGCCGATAGGTGAGGAGGATGCCGGGGCGCGGGGGCGGGCCGCAGGCGAGGAGGAGCAGGAACTCCATCGTCGCCTCGTCGGCCCAGTGCACGTCCTCCACCACGAGCAGCTCGACAGCGAGCAGGTCCAGGAGCTCGGTGACGGCGCGGAAGACGCGGTGCCGCGCCATCGCTGGGTCGTCGGCCGGCTCGGGCATCGGCGGCAGCCACTCCGCCCACTCGGGGAAGAGTGGCCGGAGGTCGCCGGCGAGGGCACTGAGACTGTGGTCGGCCCCGGCGTCAACCGCGATCCGGAGCGCATCGACAAGCGGCCCGAGGGTGAACGGCTGGAGCAGGGCGGGGCAGGCCGTGCGCAGCACCCGGCCGGGCCGCTCCCGCTGCGCGAGCGCCTCATCGACCAGACGGGTCTTGCCGACGCCTGCCTCACCCTGAACGAACACCACTGCCGCCGGCACGTCGAGGGCGGAACTGACCTCTGCGAGCTCGCGCTCACGACCAACGAGCCGGGGTACCGCGATGGACACGCGGTCAGGCTCCGTCACCGCGTCAGGCTACCCGACCGGATGGGCAGCGGGTCAGATCGATCGCGCCTCACGGCGCACCGGCGGACTGACGCACCTCTCCCAAGGGTTATCGGTGTCTGTCTCGGCAGGTCCCGCCACGGCGCAACCGTGCGGTACCGCCAGATTCACTCGGCGAGCGGCCCGCAGAAACGGGCCGGTGGCTACACCGGAACCGCGCTGCGGGCCGACTCGACTTTCGGCGCACTTCGCGGAGATCTACGGCGTGTCGGTCAGCAAGGAGACGATCTCCCGGATCACCGACAAGGTGATCGAGGAGATGACCGACTGGTCCCACCGCCCGTTGGATGAGATCTACGCGGCGGTGTTCATCAACGCGATCGTGGTCAAGGTGCGGGTTCTGTCGCCGATCTTGTGATGTGGACCGTCCGGTCCGTTCTCGGCCGCAGCCGTTGATGATGTTCGGCGTGTTCGCTTGTGGAGCAGTTGCTGCCTCATCTGTCCGACCTGCTGATCGACGGTATTGAGCAGCGCCGACACCAGGAAGCGGTCGTGCTCTGCGCCCGGGTCCGATCAGCGACGGCGCGGTGCGGTAAATGCCAGCAGCCATCGAGTCGGGTTCATGGTCGTTACCTGCGGCGATTACGGGACGTGACGGTTGCCGGGGTGGCTGTGCTGCTCCAGGTGCAGGTCCGACGGTTCCGCTGCGACAACCGCAGCTGCCCGGCGGTGACCTTCGTCGAGCAGGTCGACGGCTTGACCACTGCCCATGCCCGTTTCACCCATGGGCTGCGGGAACTGCTCACGCGGATCGGGCTCGCGTTGGCCGGGCGTGCCGGCGCTCGGCTGGCTGCAGCGGTCGGGGTGACCGTGGGCCGTGACACCCTGTTGCGGCTGGTTAAGGGTCTGCCCGATCCGGCAGCCACCACTGTGACGGTCCTGGGCGTCGACGACTTCGCGTTCCGACGCGGACGCCACTACGGCACCATCCTGATCGACATGTCCACGCGCCGTCCGGTCGAGGTCTTCGATGGTCGTGACGGTGACAGCCTCGCCGGTTGGCTTGCGCAGCATCCTGAGGTGGAGATCATCTGCCGGGACCGGGCCGGTGGCTATGGCGAAGGCGCCCGGCAGGGCGCCCCGCACGCGGTGCAGGTTGCCGACCGGTTCCATCTCTGGCAGAACCTGGGCCAAGCGGTGGAGAAGACGGTCAACGCCCATCGCGCCCGGCTCGCCCCGCCGGCACCGCCGCCGCTTGAGGACGCGCCGCCTGAGGTGGTGCGGCCGTTACCGGAGAAGAAGATCGTGACCCGCCTGCGGGAGCACTACACCGCCGTGCAGGAACTGGCAGCTCAGGGCATGTCCAAGGCGGCGATTGGCCGCAAGCTGGGGCTGCACCAGGCCACGGTACGCAAGTTCGTCAACGCCCGGAGCCTGGAGGACCTGACCGCCGTCACCGAGCAACGCTCACACCTGGTCGACCCGTTCACCGGCTACCTGCACCAACGCTGGAACGACGGTGAACGCAACGCCACCCAACTGTTCCGCGAGATCCAGCAACAGGGCTACCCCGGCGGCGAACTCGCCGTCCAGCGCTACCTGCGCCGCTTCCGCACCGGCCGCGGTCACGCCCCGCACCCCGGCCCGAAACCACCCACCGTCCGTCAGGTCACCTCATGGATCATGACCCACCCCGACCACCTCGATCCCCGCGACGCCGCCAAACTGCGCGACCTGCGCCACCGCGATCGGGACCTGAATCGGCTGGTCAAACACGTGCGCGCGTTCGCGGTGATAATGACCGGCCGCCATGGCGACCGCCTCGACGACTGGATCACCGCCGTCGAACGCGACACCCTCACCCCGCTGGCCGGGTTCGCCCGCAACCTGCGCCGTGATCTTGACGCCGTCCGCAACGGCCTGACCCTGCCGCACAACTCCGGCGCCGTCGAAGGCACCATCAACCGCCTCAAGATGATCAAAAGACAGATGTTCGGCCGAGCCGGACTCGACCTACTCCGCAAACGCGTCCTACTCGCGCGCTGAGAACTCACAAGATCGGCGACAGAACCCTGATCTTGACGTTGATGGCATCGATAAACACGACCGGATAAACCGGGTCGAGGGGCCGGTTCTGCCACTCAGCCATCCCGTCCATCACCTTG
>NZ_JBEOVW010000034.1:0-58974 GCF_040295705.1 Micromonospora sp. NPDC002717
CGTCACCCCGATCGTGAGGCCGCGGCAGCGCGGGCGGCCGCGCTCGAGATCGTGGACCTGCGCACCGCTCGCTGCCGGATGGAGTTCTTCGACATCGGCGCGGTCGTCTACACCCTGCGCAAATGCGTCTGGTGGGTGCCCGACTTTACCGTGGAGCGGTACCGGGACACCCTCGAGCGACTGGACGCCCACATTCGCAACCACGGCGCCTTCGTGGCCCACTCGACTCGGACCCTCATCGAGGCCAGACGTGCACCCCGCTGAAACGCTCACCGAACGGCTTCCCTGAGGCTGCCGCTCGTGCCGCCGGGCGAGCGCACTGGGCAGACGCGGCTCCGAAGGCTTCTTCGCCCGGCTCGACAAGGACCGCAACCTGATGTGGATCGCGGCGCTGACCGACTCCAACCTGTTTGAGAGGGTGGAGGTGCACGGCTGGCCGGTCGCGTTCATCAACAACTGGGGGCAACTCGGTGACGGTCGACCTCAACCATCCCGACTTCGCCTGAGCCTCTGGCGCATCGGCAACTGGCGGGAGCAGGGCCGCGGGTCCGGCGGCGCCACCTCGTACCTGCTGCACATCGGCTGGTCGGCGCCGGGTGCTGCTGGACGTGGAAGGCGTCGCGAACTGTTACGCCGTCTCCTTGAGCAAAGTGGCGCGGCTCGGTTGGCGCGGTTGGGTCGAGCACCCATCGGCTGCGGTCCGGGGGCCGCGGACCGTTACGACGGCTTGACTACGGGCATCCGGACTTGCCGAGGAGAGTAGGGGTGCTCGCAGGATTTTTACTTGATGTTCGTGTGTGCTCTGGCGGGTATTGTCGTCGGGTGCCCGAGTTGATCGCATCTACCTTCCGCCTGCACGGTGCCTTGGCTTGAGGCTCATGCGGAGTGGGGTCCCGGGTTACACGAGGACGGCTTCGGGCTGGGCCCCTCCGACGAGGTGGATTCGCCGGCCGGGTTCGCGGCCTGGGTGGCGCGGCTGGCGGACCAGTCGGATCCGGCGAAGACGATCGACGTTCGCAAACGCCGTTGCACGCATCGATGGATCGTCGAGAGCGATCGCGTGCTCGGCGGGATTGCACTGCGGCACGGTAGCGACGACTACGTGCGGTGGGCCGGTCATCAGATACGGCATCCGGCCGTCCGCGCGTCGGCGCGGACTTGCCGCCTGGGCGCTGGGCCGGATACTCGTTGGGGCAGGCGGCCGACAGCCCACGGTTCATCCCGGTGCTGGGGAGGATCCGGATCCGTGGCCCAGTGGGGCGGCCTCGCACCAGGCCGGACGCGGTCGCCGGGGACAAGGCGTACTCGTCCCGCGGCAACCGCGCCCACCTGCGCAGGCGCGGCATCAAGGCCGTCATCCCGGAGAAACGGGACCAGGCCGCCAACCGGAAGACGAAGGGTCGCAAAGGGGGACGCCCCGTCGACCACGACGCCGAGTTCTACAAGGAGAGGAACACCGTCGAGCGCCTGATCAACAAGCTCAAGGCGTGGCGGGGGCATCGCGACCCGCTACGACAAGACCCCGGAAAGCTACCTCGCCGGGCTTCGGCTACGTGCCTCGGTCATCTGGATCAAAGACGTCATCCGAGTCAGAGCCGGGAGCCGCGCAGGTCATCGAGGGGCGCAGTTGTCGGGATCGCAGTTGTGGCCCTGAGCGGCAGCTGCATTCCGGGATGTCGGGATTTCCATGGCCCGCTGCCGCCCGGGGAGTGGGGATTGTGCGCCACCGGCGCGGTGCCGGCCCGCGAGTCAGATGAGGGCGGCGACCAGCAGGGCGAAGGCGGCGATGATGACGGCGACGCGGACGTAGTGGAAGCGGTCCCAGCGGTTCATCTGCTGCTTCCAGTCGGCGGGCCGGTTGTCAGGGGTCCACGTCTTGCCCCGGTTGTTGATCGGGACGAGCAGCAGGATCGACATGATCACGCTGAGGATCAGCAGCGCGCCGGCGGTGACGACGAGGCCGTTGCCGTGGTGGTGCCATCCGGCGATGGCCCAGACCGCGACGAGGATGAGCGAGGTGATGTACCAGACCGGCATCACGGCGCCGAGCATCCGGCCTCCGTGGGCGCGGCCGAGTTGGCCGCTGTCACCGGGGAGTGCGTTGAGGATCGGGTTGATGACGAAGGCGACGGAGAACTCCACCCCCACCATCAGGCCGACGACCACGATGGTGAAGACCTCGAGTGCGTTGAGCATGAAACCCTCCCGGTATCTAGTGTTGCTAGACGATAAGGCAACGCTAATACTGCTGCCGCTTGATTGTCTAGCGGTGCTAGGATCGAATCATGTCGGTACAGGAACGCAAGGAGCGCGAACGGGCGGCGCGCGAGCGCCTCATCGTGGCGACAGCCCGCGAACTCGCCGAGCAGCAGGGCTGGGACGCGGTCACGACCCGCCGGCTCGCAGAGCGCATCGAATACAGCCAGCCCGTCCTCTACAGCCACTTCCGCGGCAAACGCGAGATCATCGGCGCAGTCGCCCTCGACGGCGCCGCCGAGATGGCCGCGGCACTGCGGGCCGCGACCTCCACCGCGGACGGCCCACGCGCCCGGGTCACCGCCCTCGCCCGCACCTACCTCGACTTCGCCGCACGCAACCCGGCGGTCTATGACGCCATGTTCGAGCTCGACGGCGGCCTGGCCTTCGCGAGCGAGGACACCCCACAACCTCTTAAGGAGGCCTTCGCCGCCCTGCTGGAAAGCCTCGGCGAGGTCGCCGGGGACGGCGTCCACCCGGCACTGTTCACCGAGGTGTTCTGGGCGGCCGTGCATGGGCTGGCCACTCTGACCCGAGCGGGACGGCTGCCGCCGGAGGACACCGAGCCGAGGGTGGAGTTGCTGGTGGACCGGCTCGCCATGGTCTGACACACCATCCCGGCGGGCATGCAGCCGGGGCCCTCGGGCCCCGCCGCTGCCTGCCTGCGGCATCGCTTCCGGTCACTCGCGCCCACACGGCGCAGCCGCAAATCGCCGGGCCCCGTACTCCAGACGGGCACCGCCCCGGAAGCTGCGATGCTCATTGATCACGACCCGATACGCGCCCTTAAGTCGATCGAGCGGTGTGGCGGCGTCTTTGAGGGCATCCGGGACACCAAGTTCCGCCCCGCCCGGCGTTACTGGATCGAGATTTAGCGATAGGGCCAGGCGTGCGTATCTGCCACCAGTCGAGCGAGACCCGCCGTGACCGTACGTCGAGCCGGTGTGTGCGCGGACGTGCCGATCAGAGAACGAACGGCATCGGCCCCGGTGGCCGGGTATCGAGTACGTCTGATTCCTTCTGTGGCAGCATCGGGGCCGGGTGGCTGCCTTTTCGACACGTTGACGGTGTTTGGCGAACTCCTGCCCACGTATTGCGGCGCGGGGCTGGACCGTTCTGTGGGAGGTAGGAGGATGCATGGCACTGGGGCGAGTGCTGGTGGTCGGTCTCGATCCCGTCAGGATCCCGGGCTGGGATCCTGAGCCGGTTGCGGCGGCGATAGCGCGCGGTCAGGCCCGTTTCGGCGATCACGGCATCGAGGCCGACCTGTGTTTGGTGGCGCCCGACGAAGATCCCGAGGGAGCGATCATCGAGGCGTTGACCCGCAAGGACTACGCCTGCGTGGTGGTCGGTGGCGGCATCCGCAAGCACGAGCCGTTGCTCGAGCTTTTCGAGAAGGTGATCAACCTGGTCCGGCAGCATGCTCCCGGCGCGGCCATCGCCTTCAACAGCAGCCCCGAGGATACCGCCGACGCCGCGCTGCGGTGGCTGCGGTAGGCCGGCAAAGGCACCGCGTCCGGCCCGCGCCATCGATGCCGGTCGACGCCGTGCAAGGCGGGGATGCGATGCGCTCCCATGACCCGGAGGCCGGAATCTCGGCAGGCCTGGACGCAGGAGACTCGCGCCGGTTGGGCAGTGACCCGCGGCGGGGGTGAGGTGCTGGGCGGGGTGACACTGGAGCCAGCGGATTGAGTGCTCGACCGAGTCTTCCGGCCACGGCCTCCGTGCCGCATGGTGAGGTGCCGAGGAGCCGTCCAGGCTCGGATCGCACACGGCGGTCCTGACCACCCCGGGACTGGTCAGGACCGCCGTGTCGTGCGGTCGCTGCGCTAGGCAGCGGCGGCTCGCTCGGCCGCGTCGGAGGCGATGATGTAGCCGAACACCAGGCCCTGGCCGATGGTGGCGCCGGCGCCGGGGTAGACGGCTCCGAACACGTTGGCGGCGGTGTTGCCCTGGGCGTAGAGGCCCTCGATCGGCTCGCCGGCCTCGGTGAGCACCCGGCCGCGGCCGTCGGCGATCAGGCCGCCGCAGGTGCCGAGGTCGGAGAGCACGACCTTGACGGCATAGTAGAGGCGGCCGTCGAGGGGGCGCAGGTTGGGGTTCGGCACGACGGTGGGGTCACCGTAGTAGCGGTCGTACGCCGAGTTGCCCCGGCCGAAGTCCTCGTCGGTGCCGGCGCCGGCGTTCGCGTTGAAGCGGGCGACGGTCGCCTCGAAGGCGGACTCCGGGACGCCCATGGCGCGCGCGAGCTCGGCAGGGGTGGCGGCCTTGTGGGCGATGCCCGCCTCGTACCACTCCTTCGGGAGCGGCATCCGCGGGAAGGAGCCGCCCGCGAAGACGTAGCTGTTGCGGTAGGTCTGGTCGAAGACCAGCCACATCTCGCCGACCGGGTCGCCGTCGCGCTCGCGCTGCAGCACGGTCTGGCCGAAGGTCATGTAGTCGGTGGACTCGTTGATGAAGCGCTTGCCCTGGGAGTCGATCATGAAGGAGCCGGGCAGCGACCGCTCGGCCAGCAGGATCGAGGGCATCGCGCCGTCGGTGACCGGGTGCACGGCCGGGAACCACCACGACTGCTCCATGTTGCCGATCGCTGCGCCGCTCTCCTGGGCGATCCGGATCACCTCGCCGGTGTTGCCGACGGCGCCGAGGCTCACGTCCTCGACCAGCGAGGGCGACTGGTACTGCTGGCGCATCGCCATGTTGTGGTCGAAGCCGCCGGCGGCCAGCACTACGCCGAGACGGGCGGTCACGGTGACCTCGCGGCCTCGCTGGGTGAGTACGGCGCCGGTGACGCGGCCGTCCTCGACGACGAGACGGGTCAGTGCGGTCTCGGTCCAGATCGGTACGCCGGCCTCGATGAGTCCGGCGTACATGCCGCCGGCGATCGCCTGACCGCCGGCGACGTACTCACGACCAATGACCTTGCCGCCCACGCCCTGCAGGACCCGCCTGATCGCCTTCGGGAAGCCCTTGCCCGGCTTCTTCGCCATCAGGTTGAGCCACTTGTAGTCGGCGCCGGTGATCGGCATCGGCAGCGGCGCCTCCATCGTGGCCGGCTGGAAGCGGCCGCGCTCCTTGCCCAGCTTGTTCAGGTTGAACGCCCGCGACTCGACCGAGCGACCGGCGGCGCTGCCGCCTGGCTTCTCGGGGTGGTAGTCGGAGTAGCCCTTGGCCCAGAACAGCTTCAGTGGTGTGGTGCGCTCGAGCATCCGCACGGTCTCGGCGCCGTTGTCGATGAAGGGCTGCCAGCGCTCGCGCGGGCTGGAGCCGGCGACCACGGCCTCGACGTACTCGGCGCCGCGCTCCTCGGAGTCGATCGCGCCGTCGCGCTCGAGCACCGGGTTGGCAGGGATCCAGAAGGCGCCGCCGGAGCGGGCCGTCGAGCCGCCGACGTGCTCGGTCTTCTCGGCGATGGCGACCTTCAGGCCCCGCTCGTGGGCGGCCAGTGCGGTCGCCATGCCGGTGCCGGAGCCGATCACCAGCAGGTCGACGGTGGTGTCCTCGACTCGGAGAGGCTCGGAGGGGTGTGGAGCACCCATGACACGGGTTCCTTTCTCGGTGGGTCGTAGCCGTGGCGCGGCGCTCTTCCCGTGGTGCCTGCCGGAACGGTGGTTCCAGGGCGTCGTGGCGAACATCGCCATCCTAGCCGTTCGGCTAGCAGGTGCTTGCCGCTAGGCTGGGAGAATGGTCACATCGAAGCCGGCCGCGCCGGGCCGCGACGGAGTCCTCGCGGCGGCGCTCGAGCTCTTCGCCGATCGCGGGATCGGCGCCACCTCGCTGCAGATGATCGCGGACCGACTCGGGGTCACGAAGGCCGCCGTCTATCACCACTTCCGGACCAAGGCCGACATCGTCATCACGGCGTTGCGACCCGGCCTGGACCAGCTCGCCGCGGCGGTGCAGCTGGCCGAGAGCCACACCGACCAGCGGGCACGGGCCGGCACGGTCATCGCCGGCATGGCCGAGTGCCTGGTCACCAATCGCCTCGGCTACCAGGTGATGATGTCGGACCCGACCGCCACGCGACTGCTGGAGTCCGACCCCGAGCTCGCGGAGCTCTTCAAGCGGGTACGCCGTGCCCTGGGCGGCCCGAACCCCGACATGACCACCCGGATCGCGGTCGCCTGCTTCCTGAGCGCCTGCCTGGGGCCGGCCACCGACCCCGGCTGTGCCGACAGCACCGACGCCGAGCTGCGCGCGGCCGTGCTCGACGCGGGGGAGCGGCTGGTCCTTAGCCGCCTCTGAGGCGGATCCGTCCCGGAGGCAGGCTCGGGGCGCACGACAAGGATGGAATCGCCTGCGAGAAGGCCTGAACTCGGTCAACCTTGCGGCCAGGTCGCCCTGAGTGGCCGACCTGGCCGGGGCGGAGATCATTCGCACCTCCGACGGTGGCGGATGCGCCTATCCGTGGCGGTGACGGCCGCGGCCGAACCCTCATCGACTCATCATCCGGGAAGTCGAGGGGAAGCCTCCGGGCAATCTGCTCCGGACTCCACGCCCGCCCCCACCGCCGGTCGGCCCGCCGCCCGTGCCTGCGCCCGATCCACCGCACCGTCGGCCCGGCCGCCGCCCATCGATGTGGTGAAGACACCTTCACGTATGCCTCGGGCGAACGCCTTTCGCGGAACGCTTCGTCCGCAGCGTCCGCGCCGAGCGCACCGACCGGGTACTGATCTACAACGAACAGCACGCCCGCACCGTGCTCCGCGCCTACGAGGACCACTACGACCGCCACCGGCCGCACCAGAGTCTGGACCAGCATCCACCGACTACGACCCCGGCGCGGGTCATTGCGATCGACAAGCCGATCCGCCGGCGACGGGTCCTCGGGGGCGCGATCAACGAATACCGCCGAGCCGCTTGATCCACTCGCAAATCCCCAGCTCACGAATGCGACACACAATTTCGGCACGGTACAGGGGCTCCGCGCGGGCGCCGACGACTACGTGGTGAAGCCGTTCTCCATGGCGGAACTGCAGGCCCGGATCGAGGCGGTGCTGCGCCCGACCGCCCGCGCCGCGCGGGCCGAGGCGACGCTGTAGGTCGCCGACCTGCGGGCCGACCTCAACGCCCGGCAGGTCTGGCTCTCCGACCGGGAGGTGAACCTGACCCGCAAGGAGTTCGACCTGCTGATGGCGTTGGCCCGGCAGGCGGGCACGGTCGTGTCCCGCGAACGGTTGCTGATGGACGTATGGCAGACCACCCAGAAGGCCGGGCACACCCTCGACGTCCACGTCGCGGCTCTACGCGGCAAGCTCGACGACGTCGGCCTGGTGGAGACCGTACGCGGGGTGGGCTACCGGCTGCGGCCGAGCTGACGACACCGGCCGATTCTCAGATCATCCTCAAGAAATCGCGCCCCGTCGGCCGCTGGCGGCACGGCTGGCGTGTGCTGTCGCCACCGTGTCATCCCCCTGTTCTGGAGCTTCTATGAGAGACAGACGGACGGCCATCTTCTCCGTCCTGCTCGCCGCGGCCCTCGCGGCGACCGTTGCGCCCACACCCCACGCGTCCGCGGCCGGCCCCGGCGAGGAGCGCTTCCAGCCGAGTGTCACCTATGACCTGTCGGTGACCGACGCCGAGCGCGACGCGATCCACGCGGAAGTCGAGGCGTTGGCTGGACGCGTCAACAGCGCGCGGGCGGGAGACGGCAGCTACGACCCGCTCACTCTGGTCGGGGCGATGCTGGACGGGTCGAGCTACGACTCCATCTCCCGGGGCGGCACGGCCGCGACGGCGTACCCCTTCCCGGTCAGCAACACCGAAGCCAACCAGCACGAGTACGACCGCAAGGTCGCCAAGCTCGCCTGGGTGGTCAAGCTGGCCACCGACCTGGGTTTCCCGGTGGTCGTCCAACGCCAGCCCGACAAGTACGTCTACGCGGAGATCGGTGACCCGGACGCCCCGGAGATGGTCATGGCGTTGAGTCACCTCGACTCGCCGACGGCTTCCGTTTCGCCGGCCCAGCTGGCGCGCTGGCGGGACGCCGATGGCAACCTCGGCACTCCTGGCGCGTACCACTCGCCCTATGTCCAGGACGGTTGGGTCTACGGGGCGGGCATCCAGGACGACAGCGGCCCGACGCTGGCGACGCTGCTCGCGGCCAAGGCGCTACTCGAGGCGGGGTTGCCCCTCGACCGACGCATCCGCATCGTCATGGGAATCTACGAAGACGGCGGTCCCGGCACGCCCTCGACGACGAACACCGCCACCTTCCAGTCCATCCCGTACAACTCGAACCCGAGTTTCTACGACAACTGGGCCTACAAGAACCTGAACCGCGAGGAGATCCCGATCGCGGCCTACACCTCCGACTCGCGGTTCCCGGTCATCGTCGGCAACTCCGGATCGGTGACCCCGTCGGTGTCGATGAGCCTGTCCGCGGATAGCACCAAGGCCTTCCGGCTGACGGCTGCCACAGCTGGCGTCACCCTGCGCGAAGGCGACCCGACGCTCAAGGACATCGCCTACGGCAGCACCACGCAGATCGCCTCGCGGGCCATTTTCACCCTCGACGTGGCGGGGGCCGGCTCCGCCGAGCGCGGCCGGTTCGTGTCGGCGATCACCGCTGCCGCGACCACGAAGGGTTGGCTCCCGGCTGCTTCCGGCACCACCCCCAAGGTGCAGACCACGATCACCGGCGACTCGCTCACGCTGGAGATCAACACCGATGTGGCGATGGAGATGCCGACCCCGCAGTACGGCAAGAATGCCGTCGTGTGGGGGATGTTCCTCCTCTCCCAGGGCCTCGGCGCACTGGGAAGCACGGCCGCCGACCTGCAACTGAAGAAGGCCGCCGACGGCATCACCGACCTGTTCTTCCGCGACGGTGTCGAAGGCGAGGCCTATATCGGCAAGTACATGGGCATCCCGGCGAATCTGTTGCGCAACCCGAGCAACGGCACGCCGAACCTCACCTTCGCCCTCATGGGCGGCATCAATTCAGAGACCCCGACGAGCTTCTACACGGACGCCTCCGGCAGCCTCAGCATGCCGATGTACGTGCGCAGCATGCACGTCACCGCGGCTGACTCCGGCCAGGCGGCGGCGGCGGTCACGGCCGCCTTCCAGGCGAAGGGGTTCACCATCGGCAACCTCGGCTCGCCCGTCGGCGCCGGGTTGTACGTCACGCACGACAACCCGCTGACCGCTCTTCAGTTCGGGAGCTACCAAGCCTCGATCAACCGCAACCCGGGGGCGTTCCCCGATCCGTATTCCCTCCGGGACGTGGTCTATCCGCAGGGCACGACCGGTGGCACCCTGGCCAGCAGCTTCCGCAACAAGATGACCGCCTTCGGCGCCGTCATCCCGGGTAACGAGCGCTGGTGGCACACGGCCAACGAGCGGATGAAGGTCGACTCGGCAGTGCAGATGACCAAGATCATGGCCGATGGCATGCTGGAGATGGCCCGGTACTCCGGGCCCGCCGGTGCCAAGTTCATGTGGGCGGACATGCCGGGGCTGAACGCCGACCGGGCCGACCTCGACCTGCTCGACGTCACGATCGGAACCTACAAGGACGCGTCGGCCGCTGTCGGCACGAGCCAGTTGGGCAACCAGGCCCTGCTCGGCGCCACCTCGTTCAACATCCCGATGTGGAACGGACGCGGCAACTCGACCCCGACGGCGTCGGCTTTCGCACTGGGGCACGCCCCGGGAGGGGTCTACCTGCCCCTGACCGACCCCGAGTACCAGAACAGCACGTACGTGGCGCCGATGCGTCTGGAGTTCAAGGTGGAGCGCCCCGACTACATGTCGGACGCGGCTTGGGCGAAGTTCGTGGCCGGCGGCTACGGCGACTTCCAGTTCAACATTCTCGTCGGCGACAAGGTCGTGCCGCTGGCCGTTCCTGCGGGGCAGAGTGCGGACAAGTACTTCTCCTCGCGCATCTCGGCCAACAACCCCGACGCCATCTACCTGTCGGTCAACCTCGCGATCACCGATGCCCCGTACGCCGGGGTGCAGGCCGTCCTCGCGGATTCCAAGACGGACCTGTACACGGTCAATCCGACGTACTTGGCCTCAAACCCGGATCCGTTCCCGGGGCGCGGGGCCATCGAACAACGGGGCTTCTTCCTGTTCGGTGATGGGCAGAAGAACGCGGAGTTCTCTTCGCCCGACGCGGTCTACGTGACAGTCGCCAACGCGGTCATCGACGCGAAGCCGTCGGCGGTGGTGAAGAAGTTGAAGGGCGACACGAACGAGTTGACCATCACGGTGAAGCAGACCCACATCGACGGCAGCGAGTCTCCTGTGACGGCCACGTTCACCATCGACAACAACGCTGCTGGCACTTACACCGTCGGCGATTACAAGGTATACGTCGATACCAAGGGCAACACCCAGGTGCGGTCGATCTCCATCGTGTGACGCGTGTGAACAGGAAGTTCAGCGCGCGCACGAGGAGGTGCATACTACGGTAAAAGGCCCTCCGGCTGACGAAGTTTGTTCGCCCGTTTCTGGTGCAACGAGCCGTGGGTCAGGTGTGGAAACAGACGTGGTGGCTCCCCGTTCGGCGGGGAGTCACCACGTGTTTCTGCGAGCAAGAAACCGTACGTATGCAATTGGATCCCGACTCCTTGGCCGGCACGTCGTAAGCCGCGTGCCTAACGGCATGACCTCGTGGAAAGCCTGGTGTGGTGAAATTGTGCGCCGTTTCACTCGGCGCTGGATTGTCTGGCCTTCGGGCCTGCTGAGGCAATTCACCAACGGCCGCTTCGGGTACGTCCTGGCGTCGGAGCCGACCTGTGGTGCGCTGGAGGAGGTCGATCTGTTCGCTCCGGCCGACGCCAAGGAGATCGGCACGGTCGAGCAGCAGCGTGTCTCGGCTCTCCGGTTCTACGGACTGCGCCATCAGTGCAGCTGAAGAAGGTAGCGCGCCGGGCCATCCACGGGCCGGTAACCGTGGCGCGCAGCGGTCATGAGCGGCGGCAAACCCCTGGCCGAGCACCAGCTCGTCGCCCGACACGTGGCGCAGCTGCTGGCCGCGGAGCAGACCGCGACGAGGACGTGCGCACGCCAGCCACTGCTGGGACAGCCGGCCGCCTGAGATGGTGTCGGCGACGGTGCTGGCGAAGTACCTGAGCTCCCGGCACGCCGCGGCGGGCGCCGCGACCGCAGTCCAGGTGCTCGCCTCCGCGGGCGCGCGGGACAGCCACCCCGTCGCACGGGCGTACCGCGGCGCCAAGCTGATGGAGATCATCGAGGGCAGCAACTGAGGTCGAGCCAGGGGCAGGACACACGCCTCCACCAGGTCGTCGGTGTGGATGAGTTCGTGCACCTCGCGGATGGCGACGGTGTCCGGATCGTCGGCGGTCGGATCGATGACCCGACCGAAGAGCAACGTGTTGTCGATCGGGTGCCCGACCAGGCCCACCTCAGGCGTCGGGCACGTCGAGCTGACTCAGCCGGGCGGCGGGGTGGGAGGTCACCTGTTCCAGTAGGCGTTCCAGGCCGCCCGCGAGGCGTTCGACGGTTTCCCGGTGGAACAGGTCGACGCGGTACTCCACGGAGCCGAGCACCCCCTGCGGCCGGCCGTCCGCGTCGCGCCGTTCCGCGAACCGGTACGACAGATCGAACGCCGCGGTGTGGTTGCCGACCGGTTCCGCCTCCACGCCGAGCCCGGCTAGGGCGACGCCGGATGAGATCGCGGGTTGGGTCCCCGTCCTGACCTGGGCCAGCGGGTGCCGGCCGGCCGGGTGCACCGGGTCGAGCTGCTCGACCAGCCGTTCGAAGGGCAGATCCTGGTGCTGGTACGCGGCCAGGTCCGTGGTCCGTACCCGGACCAGCAGTTCCGCGAAGGTCGGGTCCCCGGCGGTGTCGACCCGAGTGACCAGCGTGTTGGCGAAGCGTCCGACGAGCCGTTCCAGGGCGGCCTCGGCCCGACCGGACCCCGTGACCGCGAACGGCAGATCGGTGCCCGCCCCGAACCGGGTCAGCAGTGCGGCCACCGCCGCCTTGAGCACCATGCTGACGGTCGTGCCGCTGGCCCCGGCCAGTCCGGCGAGCCGGACATGCAGGTCGGCGTCGATGTCGACCGGGACCAGGCCGACGTGTGACCGCGAGTCGGCCGGCCGGGCCCGGTCGAACGGCAGCACGAGTGCGTGCGGTATGCCGTCCAGGTATCCCTTCCAGAAGGTCAACTGCCGCGCCGTGACGCTGTCCGGGTCGTCGACGTCGCCCAGCAGATCCCGCTGCCACAGGACGTGGTCGGCGTACTCCACGGGCAACGGCTGCCAGCGCGGCGCAAGGCCGGCGAGCCGGGCACCGTACGCCTCGGTCAGGTCGCGCAGCAGTGGATGCCATGACCACTCGTCGGCGGCGATGTGGTGCAGGACGAGCACGAGCGCCGAGCGGTCCTCGTCCACGAGGAACAGCCTGGCCCGTATGGCGGGCTCCCGCTGGAGGTCGAAGGGCTCCAGGGCGACGGCCGTGACGGAGTCGGCCAGCTTCTCCGCGCTCACGTGTTCGACGACCAGGGGCGGCTGGACCGAGGTGGCGTCGACGATCCGCGCGACAGGTGCCCCCTGGTGCTGCGGGAACAGGGTGCGGAGCACGGCGTGCCGGCGTACGACATCGGTGAGCGCGGCGTCGAGCGCCGCCACGTCGACCCGACCGCTCAGGTGGAGAAGGTACGCCCCTTGATCGGCTGGGGAGGTGCCGGGCGCCTGATGCCGGAACCAGAGATGTCGCTGCGCGTGCGACAGGGGCACCACGTCACCGTCGGTACGTCGGGTCAGTGGCGGACGACCGGTCGCGGCGGTGATCTTCGCGGTGATCGCGGCGACGGTGGGCGACTCGAACAGCTCCTGGATGCTCACCTCCAGCCCGAGGACCGCTCTGATCCGCGTGACCAGGCGGACAGCGGTGAGCGAGTGTCCCCCCAGTACGAAGAAGTTGTCGTCCGGGTCCACCACGGGATGGCCGAGCGCCTGGGCGAAGAGCTGGCAGAGCAGTTCCTCCACCAGCGACCGTGGCGCGCGACCGGTGGTGGCGGCGAGGGTCGGCTCCGGCAGGGCCGACCGGTCGAGTTTTCCGTTGACGGTGTGGGGCAGCGCGTCCAGCAGCACGAATGCCGCCGGCACCATGTAGCCGGGCAGGACCAGCGAGAGATCGTCGCGGAGCCGGCGCTGGTCCGGCGTGGTCCCGTCGTGGGGCACGACGTATCCGACAAGGCCCTCGTCCCCGGTCGGCAGGGTGCGGACGGCCACCGCGCCGGCGCGTACCGCCGGTTGTCGGACCAGCGCCGCCTCGACCTCGCCGAGCTCGATCCGGAACCCGCGGATCTTGACCTGGTCGTCGGCCCGGCCCAGGTACTCGATGTCGCCGTCCGGTCGGAGCCGTGCGAGGTCACCTGAACGGTAGCCGCGGATTGTCCGCCCGTCGGCGTCGGTCAGCTCGACGAACCGTTGCCGGGTCAGCTCGGGCTGCGCGTGGTATCCGAGCCCGACACCCGGACCGATGACGACGATCTCGCCCGCGTCGCCTGGTGGCACCGGACGGAGCTGGTCGTCGGCCAGCAGGAACGAGGAGTTCGGCAGCGGTACCCCGATGAGGCTCGCCCCCTGGAGCAGGTCGGCCTCGCGGACCCGGCGGTAGGAGGCGTGGACGGTCGTCTCGGTGATGCCGTACATGTTGATCAGCTCGACCGCCTCGTCGCCGTACTTGGCGACCCACGGCGCAAGGCTGGCGAAGCGCAGCGCCTCGCCGCCGAACACGACCCGACGCACCGACAACCTGTCGTCGTGCCGTTGCTCCTCGGCGATCAACTGGTTGAAGGCGGTCGGCGTCTGGCTGAGCACCGTCACTCCCCGGTCCCGCAGCAGCCGCCGGAACAAGGCCGGATCCTGGACGGCGGGCTCCGGTACGACGACCACGGAACCGCCGTAGAGCAGCGCCCCCCACATCTCCCAGACAGCGACGTCGAACGCGAAGGAGTGGAACATCGACCACACGTCGTGAGCGTCGAACGCGAAGAGGGAGTCCGTCGAGTCGAACAGGTGCAGGACGTTGCCGTGGGATATCCGTACGCCCTTGGGCTGGCCGGTCGTGCCCGAAGTGAAGATCATGTACGCGCAGGCGGAGGAGTCCACCGACGGCGGTGAGTAGCGCAGGTCCCCTGGCCGATCGTGGTCCAGCCGGATCACCGCGGTGTCCGGTGGTAGGTTGCCTGCCAGGTCGCTCGTCGTGATGACCAGGGCAGGTTCGGCCACGGCGAGGATGCGTTCCAGCCGGGCCCGGGGGTTCGCCGGATCGAGCGGAACGTACGAGCAGCCCGCCTTGATCACCGCGATCGCCGCCAGGACCAGGTCGGCGGTCCGGGGCAGGAAGATGCCGACGTGGGCGCCAGGGTCGACGGCCCGGTCCTGAAGCTGCGCGGCCACCGCCTCGGCGGCCTGGTCCAGCTCGGCGTAGGTGAGCACTCGCCCGTCCGCGATGACGGCTGTCCGGTCGGGATGACGACGCACGGAGTGGGTGAAGCCGGCCAGCAGGGTCTCGGCCCAGCCGCCGACACCACGGCGCGATTCGGTTGGGGTCATGCTCATCCTTCACTCGCGGTGACGCAAGCACGGCGCTGACGGTGAGCCCGGCCAGTTCGGGGGTGCCTGCTCGGCAGTGCCGATACGGCACGGTCCAGGCGCGCACCAGAGAACAGAGGCCCGGCGATTCTCAGATCATGTCGTTGATGCATCGGCCTGTCTTCAACCGATGGTGGAGGACGTGCGCCCAGCCTCCACCATCGGTGGAGGTCCGGCACCGTGCGTGGCCGGCCGCCCCGACCGGCGACCGGCGACCGGCTCCCGCCTTCCACGCCGATTCCACGGTGTTTCCACAGCCGGGTGCTTCACTGGGCCGAGATCCATTGACGAAAGAGAGTGTGCCGCATGGCGCTGGAGCCAATAACGCGTGGGCTGTGGCGGTACCGCGGCGTTGCCGGCGAGCCCAGCCGCCCTGCCGCCCGTACCGTGGTGGTGGCGCCGTACGGCGGCGGCAGCGCCTACTCCGTACACGAGTTGCTGCGGCACGTGGCACCCACCGCCGACGAGACGCTCGTCCTCCAGTACTCGGGACGGGGACCACGTATCGGTGAGCCGCCCACGGCCAGCCTGCACGATCTCGCCGACCAGTTGGCACAGGACATCGACCAGCACACTGTCGGCAACCTGGTGCTCCTCGGGCACAGCCTGGGCGGGCTGCTCTGCTTCGAGCTGGCACACCGGCTCACCCGCTCCGGCCGCCACGTCGAACTCGTGGTGATCTCCTCGGCCCAGCCGACGGCGTTCAAGACACTGTGCGCCGACGAGATCCAATCACGCGGTGTCGAACAGTGGGTCGCCGTCCTCCGGGAGGAGAACGCCGTCACCGAGGAGATCCTCGACGACCCGGAGATGCGGCGCCTCGCGATCCAGGCGATCCGCTCCGACACGCTGCTGGCCGCGCGGCACGTCGCGTCACCCCAGCCCCTGCCCTGCCCGATGTTGATCGTCGGAGGCGACGCCGACCCCGACATCACTCCCGAGCACCTGCGTGGCTGGGAGGACCTGACCCTCGGGCCGGCGACCACCATCCTGCTGCCCGGTGGCCACTTCTACTACCGCGACCGGGAAGCGGAGCTCGGCGAACTCATCCGCCGGCAGCTACCCCTGCCGTGCGGGACCGGCTCGGCACCGATGTGCCCGACGCGGGGAGAACGAGGATGACCCAGTCGTCCGACCGCGCGGACGGTTGCCGCCGGAGGGGAGGCGAGTCGTGAAGCGCAACCGCTGGCTGCTGCGCGACCCGTCCGACGAGTCCGTCGGCCGCATCTTCTGCTTCCCGTACTCCGGCATGGGCGCGTCGATGTTCAACCGGTGGCCCCGCTGGATCGACGGGATCGAGGTCTGCCTCGTGCAACTACCCGGTCGGGAGAACCGCGTGCGTGAGCCCCACTACCGCAGCTACGCGCAGTTGGCGGACGTACTGTCCGAACAACTCCTACCGCTGCTCGACCGACCGTTCGCCTTCTTCGGTCACTGCGCCGGCGCGTTGCCGGCGTACGAGACGGCGCGCCGCCTGCCCGTCGACCGGCTGCCGCACCCGGCCAGCCTCGTGGTCTCGGCCCAGGTCGCGCCGCACCACTGTCCGCACGACCGGTTCCTGGCCCTCACCGACGAGGAACTCCTCGACGAACTGGCCGACCTCGCGGTGCGGCGCGGCGGGCAACCGGATCCCGCGATGCTGGCACTGAGCATGGCGGTGCTGCGCGAGGACCTGGAGGCCAACCGCCACTACCGACGCGACGAGCCGGCGCCGGTCCCGATGAACATCTCGGTGCTGCACTGGGCCGACGACCCCGAGGTGACCGAGGCCGAACTGCGGGGCTGGGAGCACTACAGCGACGACGTGCGGTTCGACGTCCTCGCGGGGGGCCACTACGAGTTCCTGAACGCACCCGAGACACTGCTTGCCCTGCTGTCGGCGCAACTACAGGAGCGTGCCCCGCGATGATCGACGAGCTGTTCCGGCAGATCGCCCCACGGCACTCCGCCCGGACGGCGGTACGGGCCTGGGACGGCGAGTTGACCTACCACGAGCTGCACCGGCGCGCCGACCAGCTCGCCCACCGGTTGCAGCAGGCGGGCACGGCCCCGGGGGCGGTGGTCGGAGTGCACCTGCCACGTTCCGCCGCGGCCGTGGTCGGCCTGCTGGCGATCCTCCGGTCCGGCGCCGCGTACGTCGCGCTCGACGACCGCTACCCGTCGGAGCGCCGCGATGCCATCCTGCGGGACGCGGCCGTCGACCTGGTCCTCACCACACCCTCCGGACTGCCGGACCTGCCGACCGGCTGCCGGGCCCTGACGGTGCCGGACGCCCTGGACGACGGGCCGGCAGCCCCGTCCGTGGTCCGGGCCGGCCCGGACCACCTCGCCTACCTTGCCTACACCTCGGGCTCCACCGGCCGGCCCAAGGGGGTGTGCGTACCGCATCGGGCCGTCGTCCGCCTGGTGGTGGAGAACGGCTTCCTGCCGATCCGCGACGACGACGTGTTCGTCCAGTACGCGCCGCTGGCGTTCGACGCGTCCACGCTGGAGGTGTGGGGCCCGCTGCTCAACGGGGCCTGCCTCGTCATCCCGCCGCCGGGCGATCTCTCGCCGGAGGAAATCTGCGCCTACGTCGCCGCACAGCGCGTTACGGTGCTGTGGCTCACCGCCGGCCTGTTCCACCGGGCGGTCGAGGCCGGCCTCGACAACCTGCGTGGACTGCGGCACCTGCTGGCCGGCGGGGACGTCCTCTCCGTACCGCACGTGAACCGCGCCGTGGCGGCGCTGCCCGACACCGTACTGATCAACGGGTACGGGCCGACGGAGAACACCACCTTCAGCACCTGCCACCGGATGACTTCCGTGGTCACCGGCAGCACCGTCCCGATCGGGCAGCCGATCCACGGCAGCACGGCGTACGTCCTGGACGATCGGCTCAGGCCGGTGGACGACGGTCAGGTCGGCGAACTCTACGTCGGCGGGACGGGCATCGCCCACGGATACCTCGGTGACCCCGCGCTCACCGCGACCCGCTTCGTCCCCGACCCCTTCGCCGCCACCCCCGGCTCGCGCATGTATCGCTCCGGCGACCTCGTCCGGCGGACCGGGGAGCAGCTCGAGTTCGTCGGCCGGCGGGACCGGCAGGTCAAGATCCGGGGCTTCCGGGTCGAGCCGGCGGAGGTGGAGGCCGTGGCGGTCGGGGCGCCGGGCGTGACCGACGTCGCGGTCGTGGTGCAGGACGACGCGCGCGGGAGCAGGCGCCTGGCGGCCTTCTTCACCGGGACCGCATCCGTGCTGGAGCTCCGCAGACGGCTGAGCGAGGTGCTGCCGTCGTACGCCGTCCCTGCTCGGGTGACCAGGCTGGACGCGCTGCCGCTGACCGCGAACGGCAAGGTCGACCGGACGGATCTGGCTGGCCGGGAGTCCCACAGCCGTCCCGAGGTCAGCGCCGATCACCGGAAACCGGCTACGGAGCTGGGGCTGAGCATCACGCAGTTGTGGGAGGACCTCATGGACCTCGACGGCATCGGTGCCGACGACGACTTTTTCGAACTCGGCGGCCACTCGCTCCTCGGGGTGCAGATCCTCGCGGAACTCCGGCAGGCGCACGGCGTCGAGGTGTCCCCGCTGGCGTTCTATCTGGACCCGACCCCGGCCGGACTGGCCCGCAGCGTGCAGGCCGCCCACCAGATGCAGGAGATCCGGTGAGGATCTCCAGCGGCGCCCAACCCCTGACGACGCCGGTGGCGGACGTCGACCTGTTCGCCCCCGACTTCTACGCCACGGGTGACCCGCACCCGGTGTGGGCCGAGATGCGGGCCCGGCACCCGCTGCACCGGCAGGAACTGCCGGACGGCCGGACCTTCCTGTCGGTCACCAGGTACCGGGACGCCTGCCGGGTGCTCAGCGACCACCGCGAGTTCACCTCGGAGCAGGGCAGCCTCCTGCAACAGTTGGGCCACGGCGACCAGGCGGCCGGACTGATGTTGGTGTCGACCGACCCGCCCCGGCACACCGAGCTGCGCACCCCGCTCAACCGCGTGCTGACCGCCAGGGCGGTGCGCGACCTCGAACCGGACGTCGTCCGGGCGGTCCGCCGGATCCTGCTGCCCGTGCTCGATCGTGCGGAATGGGATCTCGCCGAGTGCGTCGCCCAGCTGCCGATGGCGGTCGCCGGGATGCTCATGGGAGTTCCCGAACCAGACTGGGCCGAGCTGACGCGGTGGACCGCGATGGCTGCCGCGCCAGCGGACCCCGGGCTGTGTGTGCGTCATCCGGCCGCAACCCTGGCCATCGCCCACCACAGCCTGTTCGACTACTTCGCCAGGCAGTTGCGCGACGGCGGATGCCAGCGACGGGACGACCTGATCGGGCACCTGGCCAGCATGCTGGCCGGTGGTCGGCGGCTGACCACCGAAGAGGTCATCTACAACTGCTACAGCCTGCTGCTCGGCGCGAACGCCACCACCCCGCACGCCGTCACCGGCACCGTCCTCGCGCTGATCGAACACCCGGCGCAGGCCGTCGCCGCACCGGAGGCACTGACCGGCCTGGTGGAGGAGGGCCTGCGGTGGACCTCGCCGGCCAACAGCTTCCTGCGCCACGCCCGGCAGGACGTGGAACTCAGCGGCGGCCTGGTCCGTCAGGGCGAGGCGGTCGCGGTCTGGGTCGGGTCGGCCAACCGGGACGGGGAGGTCTTCACCGATCCCTACCGGTTCGAAATCACCCGCCCGGACAATCGGCACATCGCCTTCGGATTCGGCCCGCACTACTGCCTGGGCGCACCGCTGGCGCGGATGACGCTGGCCATCTTCTTCGCCGAGTTGTTCCGGGCGTTCGAACGGATCGAGCTCAACGGTCCGGTGGAGCACCTGGCATCGAACTTCATCGCCGGCATCACACACCTGCCCGTGCTGACCCGGCGGCGCACGGCATCCCCGAGGGAGTTCGCCGAATGAGCGACACGACGCAGGCCATGGTGGAGATCTGGCGGAGGCACCTCGATGACCAGCCGATCGGCCCGGATGACGACTTCTACGCCCTCGGCGGGGACTCGCTGATCGCCCTACGGGTCGTCGCGGACGCCAACGCGCGGGGCATTCCGGTCGAGCTGCGCGACCTGATGTTCTTTCCGACCGTCAGCGAGTTGGTGGCGGCGGTGGCCGGTCGTGACGGACGTGCCGACGGGGTGGGGGACTACCAGCCGTTCAGCCTCCTGGACCCCTACGACCGGGCGCTGATGCCGGCGGAGGTACGCGACGCCTGGCCCACCTCGGTCCTTCAGGTGGGGCTCATCTACCTGAGCGAGGCGTCGGGCGACCCCCGTCTCTACCAGGACCTCATCGGTGTCGAGGTGACCGGGCCGTTCGACAAGGCGTTGTTCACGGCCGCGCTCGACGAGCTGTGCGGCCGACACCAGGCCCTGCGCTCCTCCTTCGACCTGGGCGGTTTCAGCGTCCCCGCGCAACTGCTGTGGTCCTCGGTGGACCCGCCGTTGACCGTCGAGTACGCCACCACAACCGAACCGGTCACCCGCTGGCGTGAGACACAGCTGTCCCAGGCCATCGACTGGGGCCGTCCACCGGTCCTCCGTTGCCACGTGGTGGCACTCGAGGGCTGCTTCCACGTCACCCTCACGCTCCACCACGCCCTCCTCGACGGCTGGAGCTACGCGCGACTCTGCTACGAGCTTCTCGCGCTGTACGACGCGAAGCTCACCGGCCGGCCGGCGGACCTGCCGCTGCCACCGGCCTCCGGGCAACGGGAGTTCCTCCGGCTGGAACGGGAGGCCATCGACAACCGGGAGGCCGCCGACTTCTGGCACGCCGAGGCGGACGTGCCCGGGCTGCTGCTCGACCGTGGGCGTTTCGGCGGCGCGGCCGACCCCCGGGAGATGCTCACCTTCGAGGTCGGGGAGACCCTGCTGGAGGGCCTCAGAGCGGTGGCCGGCACCATCGGCGTCCCCCTGAAGAGTCTGGTTCTCGGCTGTCACGTCCGGGCCCTGAGCACCTGGACCGGTCGGGACCGCGACGTGGTGACCGGGTTGACGGTCAACGGGCGGCCGGAGATCGCTGGCGCGGACCTCCTCGTCGGACTGTTCCTCAACACTGTTCCCATCCGGGTGCCGGTGGTGCCCGAGGACCAGGTGGAACTGTGGCGCAGCGCCCTCGCCGCCGAGCAGCGGGGGATGCGTCACCGGCGGTACCCGCTGGCCATGATCGAGCAACGGCTGGGCCGGCCACCGTTCGACACGGCGTTCAACTTCACCCACTTTCACGTGTACGACCAACTGGAGCAGTTGACCGCGATCAGGCCCGGCGCGTGGTGGGCCTTCGACAAGACCAGCTTCCCGTTCATGGTCGACTTCATGATCAACTCGCGTGACCTGGGCACCGCCGTCGCGGTGGCCTACGATCCCGACCTGTTCGACAAGGCGCAGGTGACGACGTACCTGGAGTTGTACCGTGGTGCGCTGCACGCGGCGGCGGGGATGCCCGACTGATGGCCGGCCCGCTGGTTGTCGTGTACGACCGTGGCGCCGCGTCGGCCGCGGAGATCGCCGTCGGACTGGGGACGCTCGGCCCGGTGGCGTTCCTGGTCAACCCGAGCGGATACACCGACCGGACCGGGGAGGTGCTGCGCCGGCTGGGTGACGTCGTACCGTTGACCGGCGACCGCGAGGCGGATCTGGCGGCGGTGCGTCGGCTCACCCCGGCGGCGGTCCTGACCTTCTCCGAGCCGATGCTGCCGGTCACCGCGTGGCTGGCCGACGCGCTCGGCCTGCCGTTTCACCCGATCGCCACGACCGGGCTGCTGACCAGCAAGGTGCGGCAACGTGAGCGCCTGCGTGTGCGCGGCGTCGACGACGTACGTAGCCGCCCGATCTCCTCGATCGACGAGTGGGCCGCCGCCCGGGACCACGTCGGCCTGCCCGCCGTGGTCAAGCCCGTCTACGGCCAGGGCAGCCGGAACACGTACGTGATCACTGACGACGCGGCGGCGCACCGGGTGCTCGCCCCACTCCTGCCGGCGGGCCGTGCGTCCACAGTGGTGGTCGAAGAGCTGCTCGTGGGCCGGTCGGGCGGACCGTACGGCGACTACGTGTCGGTGGAGAGCTACCACGGGCCGCAGGGGCTGCGGCATCTCGCCGTCACCGGGAAACTCCCGCTGGTGCCGCCCTTCCGGGAGACAGGGCAGTTCTGGCCGGCGGCGGTGACCGACGTCGAGCGGAAGGAGATCCTCGATCTCGCCACGCGTGCCCTCACCGCGTTCGACCTGGGCCCCGGTCTGACCCACACCGAGATCAAGCTGACCGAGCGCGGGCCACGGATCATCGAGGTGAACGGTCGCCTGGGCGGCCACATCGGCGCACTGGCCCGGCACTGCGCCGGCTTCGACGTGGTCCGTCTCGCCGGGCAGCTGGCACTCGGCCAACCGGTGACCGTGCCCCCGATCGACCAGCCGGACAGGGTCCACTTCCAATACCACACGTTGGCCCCGGTCGAGCCCTGCGAACTCATCTCGATCAGCGGCGCGGCCGACGTCCGCCAGGTCGACGGCATCGACGGCTTCCGGGCGTACGCACGGGTGGGCGACGTCCTCGACGCCGACGTGATGACCCGGCATCTCGACCTGCACTGGGGGCGTTGTGACCGGCCTGCCGACCTGGCCGCGCTCATCGCCGCGGCGCAGCGTCGGATCTGTTACGAGTTCCGGTTCCGCGACGGGACCCGGCGACTGAGCGCAGCCGAGCTGCATCGGGAGGTGCCGGTATGACGGTGGTCCAGGATGCGACGCGCCAGTTCCGGTCGCGATCGAAGGCCGACGGTGGCGAGACCCGCGCCAGGATGCGGACCCGGGTCCTGGTCGCGGACCACGATCCGCTCTGGCGTCACCTGCTGTACGACGTGCTGAACGGCGACAGCCAGCTCGACGTCGTGGCCGAGGTGGACAGCCGCCGACCGCTGGCGGACTGGCCGCTGCAACGTGTCGAGGTGGCCGTCCTCGGAGCCAGCCACGGGGAACCGATGGTCGGTGCGATCCGACAGTTGACCGCCCGGCGGATCAGGGTCGTCCTCCTCTGCCTGGACTGGTCCCGGCGCAGTCTCGACGCCGCGGTGGCGGCCGGCGCCGCCGGCTGCCTGGTGAAGGAGACCGATCTCAGCGGTGTGGCCGGCAGCGTGCAGGCGGTCGCCGGCAGGAACCGGGTGTTCTCCGCTGCCCTGCTGAACTTTTACGTCGACCCGGCCGGGGTGAACCGGCCGTCCCAGGACGCGGTGCAGAAGCTGACCGCCCGGGAACGCGAGGTGCTCTGCCGCCTCGGCGAGGGACTCACCACCGCCGAGGCGGCGGAACTCTGTGGGGTCTCGAGCGCCACCGTCAAGAGCCACGTCTCGCACGCCCTGGCCAAGCTCGGCGCCCGTAACCGCCTGGAGGCGGTCCTCATGGTGCGTGACACTCTGGGCGCCCCGGCGCCGGGGGCGTACTGGGCCCCGGATGCCGCCGCGGGCTGACCGCGTGGAGCCGGGTTGTCGAACACGATCAGCAGCCGACGGTCGACGAGCAGGCTGCGGCACAGCGCCAACTGGCCGTCCACACCGACTGGCGCGTCCCGACGGAAACCGTACGTCGCAGGATCCTACGTTGGAGTTCGTGAAGGTCGGGTGCGTCGAGGCCACGGCACGCCAACAGGGTCAGCCCCTCCCGACAGACCTCAGCCGCCTCGTCCACCCGCTGGTCGGCATAGAGCGCCAGCGCCAGCAGGCGCCGCACCTTCTCGTTGTACGGGTCGACGGCGATCATGCCGGCGAGTTCGCCCGTGGCCTCCAGGTAACTGCCGATCTCGACCAGTGCCTCGGCGCGGATCTGCATCGCGGAACGGCGCAGCGCGTCCAGACGGTTGATCTCGGCCGTGGCGCCCCACCAGTGGGCGATGTCCGCGAAGGCGGTGCCCCGCCACAGAGCCAGCCCGTCCCGGAGCAGCTTCGCCGCCTGCCGCACCTCGGTGGTACCGCCGGTTCGCAGCAGCCGGCTGCCCTCCACCACCGCGCTCTCGAAGACCTGTGCGTCGATGCTGCCCGGCGCCACCTCCAGCAGGTAGCCCCGGCTGGCCGGCGTGCCCACGGTCCGCACCGTGGCCACCGGACCGCCCTGGCCGGGCGGGAGTCCGAGCTTCTGGCGCAGGTGTGAGACGTGGCTGCGGAGAGTCGTCTCGGCTGCCGCGGAGGCGGACTTTCCCCACAGCAGGTCGACGAGTTGGCCCGCGTCGACCGGTCGGCCGGCGTGGAGCACCAGTGCCGAGAGGAGACCGGAGACCTTCGGCCCGAGTTGCACGGTGTGATCGAGGTGATCGAGGCGCAACGGCCCGAGGACGGAGATCCTCGTCGTCGCCGACCCGGACCGGTGGGCGGGTGCGGATCTTTCCTGACTGAGGTCCGTGTTCATACAGAGATCAGGATCCGACGACGGGTCGCGTGCGTCGCCTCGGCGGACGAGCAGGCGCAGACGAGCGAACAGACCATTTCCGCCCTCACAATCGGTGGCTGTGCGGCACTGGTTCTCTCCAGGGGTCACATCCGGAGCGGCCAGTGGGTACGGCGGTGGAGCAGGACTGCGAATCAGTGGTCAGGCGGTGGCACGGGTTACCCGCGCCGGCAGGTCGACGCGGCTGGCCGTGTCGACGGTACGGGTGGTGTACCGGTTGATATCGATCTCCGGCCCGGCGCCGAAGACGTGGCTGGTCAGGCGTGGGGTGCTGGCGGCGGCGTGGGAGTCGCCGTCGGCGTAACCCAGCACGACCACGGGTGTGGTCAGTGCCTCGACCGACAGCAGCAGGTCGGCGAAGTCGCCCGCCGGGGCCCGACCGATGGGCTTGGCGGGTACCGGTTCGAAGCCGAGGCGGGTCTTGAACAGGAACAGGCCGGGCTTGGCGACGTGTCCGTAGAGGTTGGGGTCGTTGCCCAGGGTCACCTCGGGAAATCCGCGCCTGCGGGTCTCCTCGAAGGCGTGCAGGTAGATGACCCGGGCGAGGCTGTGTTCCCGCCAGCGGGCCTCGACGGCGGAGAAGAGCAGCCACACCGAGTTGTCCTGCGGGAACTCCCGGCACAGGCAGCCGCCGACCAGTTCACCCTTCTCGTAGGCGAACACGCCGAAGGTCGTCGGATTGTCGATCATGCCGGCGCGCATCGGGCCGGCCAACGAGAGGCCGAAGGTCATGCCGTTGACCCGGTTCTCGTACAGGGTGAGGAACGGGTCGAGTTGGTCGGCGCTGAGCGTCTGGTGCACCTCGATGTGCACGTCGGCGTTGGCCGCCCGGTCGATGGCTCGGCGGAGGTCCTGGCGGGCCTTGCGGGCGAGCCGGGCGGCGTAGTCGTCGACCGAGCGTGGAGTGGGCGCCCGCCAGCTCAGCCAGATCGGCTTGCGGATGAACCCGGCGTGGGCGAGGTCCGCCCAGGTGTCGCGGGGCGGTTCGGGAACCCTGATGAGGGCGACCGGGGGTAGAGCGCCGGCGCGGTGTGCGGCGAGTGCCTCGTGCGCGTCTGCTTCGGCGATGGGAAGCCCGTAGTCGTCTCGAACGTGCATGTCGTGGGCGCCTTCCGCAGTGTTGACCGGTCGCGTATGGATCGGGGAGGGGGACTGTCGGGGGTTGCCGGCAGCTTGCCGGGCCGGGCGACGCGCGCCGTGCCGGGCGGCCCGGCCGCGGACGCCGGGAACGGTAGCGATCGGGTGGCCACGGTGGTCTTCACGTCCGGACCGGTTCGGTGGTGTTGGCCATGGTGGGCGGTGGTTCGTCCAGGCGGCGCCACCGGGCGGGGCGTAGCACCAGGGTGAGCGCCACCATCAGGTACAGCAGTCCGCTCAGGGTGATCGCGGCGGTCAGTCCGAGGGCGGACGCGGCCCAGCCGCCGAGCACGCCGCCGATCGGGATGCTGGCCCAGGAGAACGCGGTGGCCAGGCCGAACATCCGGGCCTGCAAGGGTGGCGGGGTGCGTTCCAGGATGGTCGCGGCGATGATCGGGTTGACGGAGGACAGCGCCACGCCGCAGACGAAGGTGATGGCGGTCACCACCAGCAGGTCGTGGCTGAACGCCATGACCAGGAAGCGCGGGGCCCCACCGACGAGCAGCCCGATCGTGAAGGTGACGTAGCGGGGCAGCCGGGTGGCGGCGATGGAGAAGCCGATGTTGCCGACGATCGCGCCGAGGGCGAGCGCACCGCTGACCGCGCCGAGCGCGGCCGGGTTGTCGAGCACCTGGTCGACCCAGAGCGGGATGTAGACGGCGACGCTGGCCTGGTTGAACAGGTTGATGATGAACATCACCGCGAAGATCCCGACGGCGACCTGGTCCTGTCGCAGGTGGCGCAGCCCGATGCCCAGCGCCTTCAGGTACGGTTCCCGCTCCGTCGTGGCGTCGTGGATGGGCCGTCCGATGGACGCCGGGATCAGCGCCGTCACGACGGCGGCGGCCACGGCGAAGGTTGCCGCGTCGACGAGGATGGCCTGGGTGATGCCGAACCAGGCGATGATCACACCGGCGACCGGTGCGCCGACGAGGATGCTCATCCGGTGCAGGCCGTCGTCGATGGCGCTGACCCGCGCCATCGAAGCGCCCGCCGCGGCGATGGTGGCGTGCGCCATCGCCCGTTTGGCGTTGTCGCCAAGACCCCGGACGACGCCGATGACGGCGACCAGGCCGAGCAGCAGGGCGAACCCGAGTTGGTAGGTGGCGGCCAGCAGCACCATGCCGGCGGCGCTGGCCAGGTCGGCCGTGATGGAGACCCGACGGGCACCGAGCCGGTCCACCAGCGGCGGGCCCAGCGCGCTGGTCAGCACGTAGGGCAGCATCTCGGCCGCGACGACCAGGCCCATCCGGGTGGGGCTGCCGGTGCTGACCAGGACCAGCCAGGGCAGCGTCACCGTGGACACCCGGGTGCCGGTGTCGGAGATCGTTCCGGCGGTGAGCAGCCCGACGAGGGCGGCCCGGGGCCGGTTGGACACCGTCACTCCGGTGAACCGACTGCCGCGCCGGTACGGGCGAGATAGCGGTCACGCAGTGTGCGTTTGTCGACCTTCCCGTAGCCGATCATGGGCAACGTGTCGACGAACTCCACGTCACGCGGCGTCCAGTTGGTGTCGAGGCGTTCGGTGATCAGGTCGCGGAGTTGCTCAGGGGTGACGGTGGCACCCGGTACGGGCACGACGAAGGCGTACGCCGCCTCACCGTAGGCGTCGTCGGGCACGGCGACGACGGCCGCGTCGTGGACGTCGGGGTGGGCGGTCAGGACATCCTCGATCGGTCCCGGGTAGACGTTGACGGCGCCGGGACCGGTGACGATGAGCTCCTGGTCGCGTCCCACCAGGTAGAGGTAGCCGTCCTCGTCGAGGTGCCCGGTGTCCCCGGTGCGCAGCCAGCCGTCGACCAGTGTCCCGGCGGTCAGCTCCGGCTGTCCCCAGTACCCGGCCATCACCAGCGACCCGGTGATCCACACCTGGCCGTGGTGCCCGGGCGGCAACTCCCGTCCGGCCTCGTCCCGGATGGCGATGCGTACGTCACCGTAGGCACGCCCGCAGGAGCGCAGCAGGTGGGGCCGGCTCGGGTCGTGCTCGTCGCCGTTGAGTTCGGTGATCAGGGGCGCCTCGCTCATCCCGTACGCGACGCGCACGATGGGCCCGAAGCGTTCGAGTGCCTGGGTCAGCCGGGCGGGGGCGACGGTCGAGCCGCCCAGGGTGATCATCTCCAGGCTGCTCAGGTCAGTCCGGCCGAGCAGCGGGCAGTCCAGCAGCTCGTACAGGCGGGGTGAGGCGGCGTTCGTGCTGGTGATGCGCTCCTGCTCGATGAGCGTGAAGAACTGCCCGGCGTCGAAGGAGTCGCACATCACCTGCGTCCCGCCGGCGAACAGCATGCCCATGACGCCCAGTTGTGAGCTGACGTGCCAGAAGACGCCGTAGTAGAGGTGGCGGGTCGGGCGGCCCTCGCCCGCCCACCTGGTGGCGAGTTCCAGGATTGTCTGGAACAGCACGTTGCGGTGGTGGACCAGCTTGGGGCGTCCGGTCGTACCGCTGGTCTGGAACACCGACGCGGGTTCGCCCGTGGCGTCGGCCGGGTCCAGGGCCCGCCGGGGTGCCTGCCACAGGTCGGTGCCCAGGGCGGCGGGGCCGAGGCTGAACACGGCCGGGGCAGCCGACCGTCGGGCGAGTTCGACGCCGGCCTCGGCGTGGGTGCGGGGGTCGTACACCAGCGCGTCCGGGCGGGCCTGGCCGAGGAAGTCCAACTGGTGTTCCAGCGGCGCGTGGGCCACCCAGATGGACCGGCAGCCCAGCAGGTGCAGGGCGAAGTGCAACATGACCACGTCCGGGTGGTTGTTGGCGACCACCGCCACCGCCCGGCCCGCGACCATTCCCTGCCCGTTCAGGGCCTCGGCCAGGTGCAGGACGCCGTGCCGCAGGTCGGCGTAGGTCAGCCGGCGGCCCTGGTGCACGATCGCCTCCGCCGGACCGTACTTCTCGAACAGCGCCAACGCCTGCGGGACGTAGTTGGCGGGTACAGCGGTTGGGGTGTCCACGGGGCGATCTCCTCGGGCCGGAAGCTCGGTGTGTGGGGGCGCTAGGACGACTCTGAGCCGAGCCGGATCGCGCGCGCGACCTGCTCCCGGCGCAGCCTGTCGACCTCGTCGGCGACGTTCTCGTCCTCGGTCATCAACCGGTCGAGGTTGGCGTCCTGGTAGCTGAGCACTCCCATGTCGGCGAAGGCCCGCTGCAGTTTCGGGCCGAACAGGCCGATGTCCTTGAGTGTGGGCACGATCCGGGAAAACAGCTTGGATCGGAAGTACTGGTAGTGCTCGGAATCGCGCATGAAGGCCATGCACTCGGCGGCGTCCAGGTCGAGCGCGGTCCAGACCTCCTCGCCGACGAAGCGTTGCTGGAGCATGTGGCAGGCCTCGATGCAGAACTCCTCACGTTCGTCGCGCTCGGCCTGGGTCAGCTCGGGGTAGTAGTCGCGCAGGGCCAGCCGACCGAAGGCCACGTGACGCGCCTCGTCTTGCATGACGTAGGCGTTGAGCGCCTGGGCGAGTGGTTCCTTGGAGTAGTCGCGGATCTGCCCGAAAGCGGCCAGGGCGAGACCCTCGATGAGGACCTGCATGCCCAGGTAGGTCATGTCCCAGCGGGAGTCGGAGATGATGTCGTTGAGCAGGTCCTTGAAGTGCGGATTGATGGGGTAGGCGAAGCCGATCTTCTCCCGCAGGTAGCGGGAGTACGCCTCGACGTGGCGGGCCTCGTCGACGACCTGGGTCGCGGCGTAGAACTTGGAGTCGATGTCCGGTACGGTCTGCACGATCTTGGCAGAGCAGATGAGGGCACCCTGTTCACCGTGGAGAAATTGGGAGAACTGCCACGAGTTCATGTGTAGCCGGACGTTGGCCTTTTCTCTGCGGTTCATTGATTGCCAGGTGCGCGACCCGTAGATGGCCACCGACTCTTCCGGTATGCCCATCGGGTCGTCATGATCGATTTCGATGGTCCAGTCGAGTCGTTCCGCCGCGTTCCACTGCCGCTGTTTGCCCTTTTCGTAAAGGGTGAGCAGTTTGTCCCGGCTCTCGTCGTAGTCCCAGTCGAATACGGTGGTGTTCCCTGCCTTGATGTGCCAGCCCGTCTGGTCGACGGGGAGGGCGTACAGCCGGGTGCTCAATGATGCCTCCGCCTCATAAATGGCTAACGTCGATTATGGACTTGTGGTTGTTTGTCGGGCACTGGGGAGTTCCCTAGGATCAGGGGCATCCGTAGGTCCGGGTCTGCTGCGTGCTGCGGCTTTTGCGTCGAGAGTCATCTCACAAGGGCCAATCGAATCCTGCTAATGTCCTATTGGTGATGGCGGCGTATCGTCGAAGACGGGAGTCGATCTAGAATGGCCGGTCCCGGGGTTACGTGGAAACCAGTCGGTGGCAGCGGGTATGCGTCGGGACAGTGGTGCTGATGCCCCCGTTCGTGGGTCGTGACCCCGAACTTGCAGTCCTGTGCAGCGCCTTGGAGGCGACAGGCCGAGCCGGCGTCCGGGTCGTGGCGGTGACCGGTGATCCCGGCATCGGCAAGACCCGGCTGCTCAGCGAGTTCGGTGAGCTCGCCCGTCGCCGGGGAGCCCGGGTGGTGTCCAGTTCGGCCACCCGGGGCCAGCGGTCACAACCGTTGGCCCCGCTGCTCGACGCGCTGGTCGACTGCGACCGCTGCGCGAACCGGAAGACCGACCCGGGTGAGGCGCCGACGGGGGCCACCGCCTCGATCCAACTGGTGCGCGATCTCGTCAACCGGACGGGCGACGCGGACGCCAACAGCCTGGTCGTCCTCGTCGACGACATGCACTGGGCCGACGAGGCGACCATCGCGCTGCTGACCCAGCTCGTGCGTACCCCGTCGCCGGTGCCACTGCTGGTCGTGCTGGCCTACCGGCCCCGCCAGGCCCCGGTACGCCTGCACGCCGCGCTGGTCGGCGCGCCGGGTGACGAGTGGGTGCGGGAGGTGCCGCTCGGGCCGATCAGCGAGCAGGACGCGCAGATCCTGCTCGGTCCACAGTGCAGGACGTCGTGGCAGTGGGCGGTCTACCGACACAGCGGCGGCAACCCGTTGCACCTGCACGCGCTGGCCGCCGCCGCCACCGGGCTGTGCAGCACCGCCTCGGTGGTCGTCGGCGAGCTGCCCGTCACTCTGCGGATGAGGCTGGTCGGGGAGCTGGAAGCCGTCTCCCCGCTGAGCCGCATCGTCCTCGACGCGGCGGCGGTGGCGGGAGAGGTGTTCGAGCCGGCGCTGGTCGCGCAGATCGGCCAGTGCCGTGACGCCGAGGTGCACCGCGCGTTGGACGAACTGGCCGAACTGGACATTGTCCGCCCGGTCGCCGGTGGCCGGCTGATCAGCTTCCGGCATGCCGTGTTGTGGCGGGCCGTCTACGACGCGGTCAGCCCGGGTTGGCAGCTGGCCGCGCACGACCGGGCGGCGGCCGCGCTGTGCCGGCGCGGCGCCCCGCCCGAGGCGCTGGCCCCACACGTCGCCCGCACCGCCCGCCCCGGCGATCTGACTGCGGTGTCGATACTGCACCGGGCCGCCATGGCGGCGCAGCACCACGCCCCGGTCACCGCGGCGCACTGGCTCCGTGTGGCCCTGCGGCTGCTGCCGCATCGACCCGACCACGACCTGCGACGCGTGGTGCTGCTGGTTCGCCTCGCCCAGTTGGCCGCCGTCGTCGGTGACCTGCTGGCGAGCCGCAACGCGCTGCACGAGGCGCTCAAGATGCGCCAACGTCGCCCGACGACCCGTCGCGCCCATGCGGTGGCCCTCTGCGTCATGGTGGAGCTGTCGCTGTCCCGACGTGCCGAGGCGGGCGCGTTGGCCCGGGCGGAGCTGGCCACGTTGCCCGCCGCCCAGAGCATCGGACGGGCCATGCTCAGCTTCGAACTCGCCTGTCTGGAGTTGGCCGCGGGCCGCGCCGACGTCGCCCGCGAACTCGCTGCCGTGGCGTACACGGCGGCCCAGCGCCATCAGGCCCGCTCGGCGGAGGCCACCACGCTCGCCCTGCTGGCGGTGGCGGACACCGCCGCGCTGGACATGCCGGCCGCGCGTCGCCGCCTGGATCAGGCGGTCGACCTGCTCGACGCGATGCTCGACGGCGAGTTCGTTCGCAGTCTGCGGGCCGCCAAATGGGTGATCGAGGCGGAGATACTGCACGAGCGCTTCGACGACGCGCTACGCCACCTGGACCGGGCGGTCTCCGGCGCCCAGCACAGCGGGCAGCTGCTGCTGCTGGCCCGGCTCTACGCGGCCCTGGTGGTGACGTTGCAGGTCAAAGGAAGGCTGCCGCAGGCACAGGAGTGCGTGCAGCGGGCGGCGGAGGTGGCCACCGCGGTCGGCGGGGAGCGGGAGATCGCCGTGGCCCGCATCCTGCGGGCATGGTTGGACAGCCAGGTGCGGGCGACGGCGGAGACCTACCCGGAGGTGGATGCCCTGCCGGTGCTGCCCGACGGACCGTACTCGCTGTTGGCCCGCCGGTTGCTGGTGGAGATCGGGCTGGCCGGCGGGAACGTGGCCGCGTACCTGACCCGCACGCAGCTCGGTGACAGCCCCGGCCCGTCCGCTTCCGACCTGTGCTCGCAGGCCAGTTGGTGCGAGGCGATGACGCGGGCGGAACTCGCCGCCGGTCGGACCGAGGTCGCGGCGCACTGGGCCGACCGCGCCGACGCGGTCGCCGCCGTGCTCGACCTGCCAGGCCACACCGGTCTGGCCCTGCTCGCCAGGGCACAGGTGCTGGCCACCGACGACCCGGCGCGGGCGGTGGCCACCGCGCAGGTGGCGGCACGGGAACTGGCCGCCGCCGGCATGGTGGTGGACGCTGCCCGGGCCCGGATGGTCGCCGTCGGACCGCTGGCCGCACTCGGCCTGGTCGACGACAGCTACCGGGAGATCAAGGCGGTGCAGGCCGCGTTCGAGGGGTGGGGCGCGCACCGGCTGGCTCGACAGGCCGCGTTGGAGCGGCGTCGCCTCGCGGCGCGTTCGTCGCGCCGTACGGGCCGGGACGACCGCGAGGAGTCGGCTGGCCTGAACCTGCTCACGCGTCGGGAACGGCAGGTCGCCGTGCTGGTCAGCCAAGGTCTGACGAACCGGCGCGTGGCGCAGGAGCTGTTCGTGACCGAGAAGACGGTGGAGATGCACCTGGCGAACATCTTCGCCAAGCTCGGCGTGTCCTCCCGAGCGGTGGTAGCCCGTCTCATCGGGGCCACCGGGCAGCCGGTCGGTGCGGCGGTGCCGGCCGGGGAGGCGGCAGCGACCTGAGGGTGGTCCGGGCCGTCGGTGCACCCGTGGCCGGCGGCCTTCCGCCGAGGCCCCGGGTCCCCGGACCGTCACCGCGGACGTGGCCCCGCCGCGCCGTGGCGGCGTCCCCGGCGTGGGGACTGAACACGGCGTGGTTGGTATCCCCGGCGCCAAGGGCGGCCGGTCACAGCGGGATGTTGCCGTGCTTCTTGGCCGGACCGATGACCCGCTTTTCGACCAGGGCGCGCAGTGCGCGGACGACCGTGGGTCGGGTCTCCGACGGCAGGATCAGGTCGTCGACGCAGCCGTGCTCGGCGGCCCGGTAGGGCGTGAGCAACCGGTCCTCGTACTCGTGGACGAGAACCTGCCGCAACAGCGCGGGGTCGTCGGCCTGGGCGAGGGTGCGCTGGTGCAGCAGCGCGACCCCGCCCGCCGCGCCCATCACGCCGATCTGCGCGGTCGGCCAGGCGAAGCACAGGTCGGCGCCCAGCTCCCTGGATCCCATGACCGCGTACCCGCCACCGAAGGCCCGCCGTACCACGATGGTGATCTTCGGTACCGTCGCCTCGATGTAGGCGAACGCGAGTTTCGCACCCCTGCGGATGATGCCCTGGTGCTCCTGGGCGGTACCGGGCAGGTAACCGGGCACGTCGACGAGGGTGAGCACGGGGATGTTGAACGAGTCGCAGAAGCGGACGAACCGCGCGGCCTTCTCCGCGGCGTCGATGTCGATGGCACCGGCCAGGTGCAGCGGCTGGTTGGCGACCACCCCCACCGTGACGCCGTCGACGCGGGCGAAGCCGCAGATGATGTTGGGGGCGAAGTCGGGGTGCACCGGCAGCAGGTCGCCGTCGTCGACGATCCGCCTGAGCACCTCGTGCATGTCGAACGGGGTGGTGGCCCGATCGGGTACGAGCGTGTCGAGTTCCCGGTCGGCGGCGGTGGGCTCCAGCAGGGACGCCGGTGGCCAGACCGGGGCCGGGTCGAGGTTGTTGGCCGGCAGGTAGGACAACAGGTCCCGGACGTAGTCGATGGCCTCGGCCTCGCTCGCGGCGGCGTAGTGGGCGTTCCCGCTCCGGGTGGCGTGCACCGTGGCGCCGCCCAGGGCCTCCATGCTGACCCGTTCCCCGGTCACCGCCCGGATGACGTCCGGGCCGGTGACGAACATGTGCGAGGTGTTCTCCACCATGACCACGAAGTCGGTGAACGCCGGGGTGTAGACGGCCCCGCCCGCGCAGACACCCATGATGAGGGAGATCTGCGGGATCACCCCGGAGGCGGTCACCATCCGACGGGCCACCTCGCCGTACGCGGCCAGCGCCAGCACCCCCTCCTCCACCCGGGCGCCGCTGGAGTCGTTGATGCCGACCACCGGGCAACCGACGTGCAGGGCGTGGTCGAGGATCTTGCAGACCTTGGCGCCGAAGACCGCCCCCGCGCTACCACCCCGGTGGGTCGCGTCGTGCGCGTAGACACACACCTGGCGGCCGTCGACCGTGCCGAAACCGGTGATGACACCGTCGCCGGGCGGCTGCGGCCCGGCGTACCCCTCGACGTCCCGGCGGGCCAGCCGGTCGGTCTCGACGAACGAGTCGGGGTCGAGCAGCGCCAGGATCCGCTCCCGCGCGGTCATCCGGCCCCGGGCAGCCAGCCGGCGGGCGGCCCGCGGGGAGCCGGGCTGCTCCGCCTCGGCGCGTCGGCGGCGCAGCTCGGTTACCTTCTCGGCGGTGGTCGGGGCGCGCAGGTCGGCGACGGCGCCGGCTGGCCGGCCGTTGGCCCGGGCTGGCCCCGCAGCGGCGGTCATCGGCGGGTGTCCGCGCGGCGCCGGGGTCACTTGCGGGTGTCCTTGACGATCTCGCCGTCGCGGACGACGAGGACGACCCGGTCCGGGTCCTCGAACAGGTGCGGCTCGCTGAGCGGATCGAAGTCCACCGCGACGAGATCGGCCAGCTTGCCCACCTCGACCGACCCGACCCGGTCGGCGACCCGCATGATGCGGGCGTTGACGGAGGTGGCCGAGACGATCGCCGCCATGGGCCCCAGGACGCGGGCCTTGAGCGCGAGCTCCAGTCCGCGGTGGTTCTGGTCGGGTCCGATCAGGTCGGAGCCGGAGCCGACCAGCACGCCGGCCTCGCGGGCCAGCAGCATGGCGTCGATCATGCGTTGCGCGGTGTCGCCGACCCGGTCCCGGAAGCCGGGTGCGAGTCCCTGCCGCGCGGAGTCGGTACGCATCGTCTCGGCGATGGCCAGGGTGGGCACCAGGTGCACGCCGTGGGCACCCATCAACGCGGCGGTGGCCTCGTCGATGCCGGTACCGTGTTCGACGCAGCCCACGCCCGCCTCGACGGCGTTGCGGATACCGGCGCCGTTGTGGGCGTGCACGGTGACGTAGGTGTTGCGGGCGCGGGCCTCGGCGACGGCGACCGCGATCTCCTCGACGGTGTACTGGGTGTCCTCCAACGAGTCGGACACCGAGATGACCCCGCCGGTGACGGCCATCTTCAGGAACGACGCGCCCTGACGGAAGCACTCGCGGGCGGCTCGGCGGACCTCCTCGACGCCGTCGGCGTTGGGGGTCATCCCGGTCAGGCCGCGTACCGACAGGGGCGACGGGCCCGCCGGGGCCAGCGGCGAACCCAGCCGGCCGTGACCGCCGGTCTGGGACAGCGCGACCGCGGCGGCCCAGATCCGGGGGCCGGGTACCAGTCCTCGGCGCACCGTACGCAGCACCCCGAGGTCGAGGCCACCGCAGTCACGGATCGTGGTGAAACCGGCGTCCACGGTCTCGCGCAGGTTGCGGAAGATGTCGGCGGCCCGTTCGGCCACCGACAGCTGCCCGTTGAGCATCGCGCGGACGTCGCTGGAGTAGCCCACGTGGGTGTGCGCGTCGATCAGCCCCGGCAGCAGGGTCAGCCCGCTCAGGTCGACCAGGTCGGCGCCGTCGGCCTGAACCCGGGTCCCCACCTGCGTGATCCGGTCGGCGTCGATCCGTACGGCCCGGTCGGTCACCGGTTCGTCGCCGAGCCCGTCGATGAGCGTGGCGCCGGTCAACAGCATGGTCATGTGAGCAGGTCCTCCTGGGCGGCGGCGGGGGAAACGGCCGGCGTCGTGCCGGGACGGTCCGGACCGGCGTCCGGCGGCGCGGGCAGGACCCCGCCCCGGGCGAGGAAACCCAGCATCCGCGCGAACAACGCGGCGTCCAGCTCCGGTGGACGGGCCAGGTCGGCCGGCAGCGCCGACCAGACGTTGTCGCAGCGCATCCGGGGCATGTCCCGGTCCGGGGTGTCGCCGAGCATCGCCATCAGCGGGGCGAGGTTGTTCGACGTCTCGTCGGCCTCGATCTGTTCGGTGAGTTGGTGGTGCCAGCGTTGCCAGTCGACGCTCGGCACCCGGTAGCCGCAGGTCCGCAGGTGGGTGAACATGTCGTTCCAGTCCAGCGGGTCGGGGTTGACGGTGTGGAAGGTGCCGCCGAGGGTCTCCGGCCGCAGGGACAGGGCGACCACGGTGCGCGCGACGTAGTCGACGCTGGCGGCGGCGAAGGCGTACCGGCGGGCAGGGGCCAGACCGAGGTCCAGGCAGCCCTGGATGACCTTGGTGACGTAGTCCTCCCGGTTGGTCGCGCCGGTGCGGCTGTCCCCGAGCACGGCACCGGCCCGGTAGACCGACACGGGTACGCCACGTTCCCGGGCGAGGCCGATGAGACCCTCGGCGACCCACTTGCTCTGGCTGTAGGCGGTGTCGTGCCCCACCGGCGGCGGGAGCGGGTCGTCCTCGTGGATCTGCCCGACGCCGGCGGCGACGGCTCCGGCGAGCACGGCCAGGGTGGAGATGTGGTGCACCGGCGTCGGCCGGCCCCGGGTGGACAGCCGCAGTACCTCCTCGGTGCCGCGCACGTTCGTGGCCTTGAGGGACCGGTAGGGGCGCACGAAGTTGACCCAGGCGCCACAGTGGTAGATCGCGTCGACCTCGTCGGCGAGGGCGTCGAAATCGGCCGGTGCCAGGCCGAGTCGGGGTCTGGCCAGGTCGGCGGGGACGACGCGCAGCCGGTGCGCGGGTGGCATCGGCAGGCCGTAGGAGGTCAGGGCGGCGTGCAGGCGTTCGGTGCCCTCCTCGGGGTTGGCGGCCCGGACCAGGCAGACGATCTCGGCGCTGGTCTGCCGGGCCAGTTCGGCGCAGAGGAACGCGCCGACGAACCCGGTGGCACCGGTGAGCAGCACCACCCGAGGGGGCCCGGTGCGGGCCGGCGCGTCCTCGTCAGGGGCGACCGCCGGGTCGAGGACGACCTCGGCGGCGAGGTCGGGGCCGTTGCCGCGCACCTCGATCAGCGGTCGCCCGGACACGGCGGCCTCGATCCGGGCGGCCAGCCCGGCGACGGTGGGGCTGGCCAGGACGTCGCGGGCGGTGAGCTGGGGCGCGCCGAGACGGCGTAGTTCCCGGGCGGCCTGCGTGATCATCAGGGAGTGGGCGCCGCAGTCGAACAGGTCGTCGGTGACGCTGACGCGGTCCACGCCGAGCAGGTCGCACCACACCCGCGCGACCTGACGTTCCCGTTCGTCACGGGGGCCGAGGTAGCCGTCGTCCGGTGCGTCGTCCGGGTCGACGCCGGAGGCCGAGGCGGCGGAGACGTCGGGGGTGGCGGCCGGTCCGGCGTCGGCGCCGACGGCGGTCGCCCCCGGCTCCACCCAGTACCGGCGGCGCTGGAACGGGTAGCCGGGCAGGCTGACCCGTCGGGCCGGCCGCGCGGTGTGCAGCGCCGGCCAGTCCACGCTCACCCCGGCCTGCCAGAGCCGGCCCACCGCGGCCATCAGGTGCGCGGTGTCCGGCAGCCGGTCGCGGGGGTGGCCCAGCGAGGCGACCGCGGTCGGGGTGGGGGCGAGCCGCTGTCCGGGTACCAGCGCGGTCAGCGCCCGCCCGGGCCCGACCTCCAGCAGCACCCGGTCGGGAGTGGCCAGGACGGTCCGCAGCGCGTCGGCGAAGCGTACGGGTTGACGCAGGTGACGCGCCCAGTAGTGCGGGTCGGTGGCGTCCTCGGCGCGGATCCAGGTGCCGGTGACACAGGAGACGAACGGGGTGTGCGGTGGACGCAGGTCGCACTCCTTCACCCGGGCGGTGAACTCGTCGAGCATCGGTTCGACCAGCCAGGAATGGCTCGCCGCCGGTACGTTGATCCGCCCGCAGTCCACGCCCCGGCCGGCCAGCATCCGGTCGAGGGCGGCGACGTCGTCGTCCGGGCCGGCCACCACGGTCAGCTCCGGTGTGTTCACCGCCGCGATCGACAGCCTCTCGTCGAGCAGCTCCGCGACCTGTGCCTCGGGCAGCGGTACGGCGAGCATCCGGCCCGGGGCCATTCGGGCGAACAACTCACCACGGGCGTAGGTGACGGCGAGCGCGTCGCCGAGGGTGAACACCCCGGACAGACAGGCGGCGACGTACTCGCCGAGACTGTGGCCGAGCAGGGCGACCGGCTCCACGCCCCAGGACATCCACAGCTTCGCCAGCGCGTACTCCACGGCGAACAGCGCGGTGACCACGCCGGGTCCCTCGGCGCGGCCGAGCGCGCGTCCCCGTCCCGACCCGCCACCGCCCGGGAACAGCAGCGCGGTGAGGTCGACGTCGAGCCGGTCGCGGAGCAGGGCGGCGCAGCGGTCGATCTCCTCGCGGAACACCGGCTGGCTGCGGTAGAGGTCGACACCCATGTCCCGGTGTTGGTTGCCGCCGCCGGGGAACATGAACACCGCCCGGTGGACGGACTCCGGGGCGGTGCGGGTGACCAGCCGGTGCGGGTCCTCCCCCCGCAGCACGGCCACCAGGTCGGTCAGGTCGGCGCAGGCAGCGAACCGGCGTACCGAAAAGGCGTGCCGCCCGTCCTGGAGGGTGAAGGCGACGTCGGCCAGGTCGAGGTCCGGGTGGTCCTCCAGATGGTCGGCCAGCCGGCGGGTGGCGGCGTCGACGGCGGTGCGGCTGCGCGCGGACAGCGGTACCAGGTGCCAGCCGGTCGCGGGCGCCGTGCCGGCCGGGTCGGGGATGGGCGGTGGCTGTTCCAGGACCACGTGGGCGTTGGTGCCGCCGACCCCGAAGGCGCTCACCCCGGCGCGGCGTGGTCCGGCACCGGCCGACCATTCGGTGACGCGGGTCGGCACGTAGAAGGGCGACGTGTCCAGGTCGAGGTCGGGGTTGGGGGAGCGGAAGTTCCGCATGGGCGGGATCCGTCCGTGCTGTACCGCCAGGGCGGCGCGCATCAGGCCGGCGGCTCCGGCGGCGGCGTCGAGGTGGCCGATGTTGGCCTTGACGGAGCCGAGGGCGCAGAAGCCCCGCCGAACGGTGCCGAGGCGGAACGCCTGGGTGAGCGCGGCGACCTCGATCGGGTCGCCCACCTGGGTGGCAGTGCCGTGGGCCTCCAGGTAGCCGATGCTGCCCGGCGAGACCGCCGCCAGGGCGTGCGCGGCGGTGACGACGCGGGCCTGCCCGTCAACGCTCGGCGCGGTGAAACCGGCCTTGACCGCGCCGTCGTTGTTGACCGCGCTGGCCCGGATCACCGCGTAGATGTGGTCCCGGTCGGCCAGGGCGTCGGAGAGCCGGCGCAGCACCAGGGCCACGGCGCCGTTGCCCGGTACGGTCCCCTCGGCGTCGGCGTCGAAGGGCCGGCACTGCCCGTCGGGGCTGAACACCCCGCCGTAGGTGTGCGAGTAGCCGGCCTTCAGCGGCAGGTTGATCGCCACCCCGCCGGCGAGCGCCAGATCCGACTCGTAGGTCAGCAGGGACTGGCAGGCCAGGTGGGTGGCGACCAGGGAGGTCGAGCAGGCGGTCTGCACGGTGTACGCGGGGCCGTCCAGGTCGAGGAGGTACGCCACCCGGGTGGCCAGGAAGTCCTTGTCGTTGAAGATGCGGGCCAGGGGTGCCATCGCCGAACGTTGGAAGCGGGGGTTGGTGGCGAGGTTGGCCATCAGGTACTTGTTCATGAACATGCCGGCGAACACGCCGACGGCGCCGTCGGTGCGGTCCGGGGTGTGTCCACTGTCCTCCAGGGCCGCCCAGGCGGTCTCGCAGAAGACCCGCTGCTGCGGATCCATCGTCTCGGCCTCGGCGGCGTTGTAGCCGAAGAACTCCGCGTCGAAGTGGTCGGCGTCGTCGATCATCGCGCCCGCCGGAACGTACTCGGGGTCGGCGAGCAGGTGCGGGTCCACGCCGGCGGCGCGAAGTTCGTCGGGGGTGAAGCGGGTGATCGAGCCGACGCCGTCGAGCATGTTGGCCCAGAAGCCGGCGACGGTGTCGGCACCGGGTACCCGGCAGGCCATGCCGATGATCGCGATCGGTTCGACCCCGTCGGGCGGACCGCCGTCCGGGGCGGTTCCGGTGCTGTCCAGGTGTGCGGTCACGGCCGGTCAGCTCCTTCGCGCCCGGCGTGAGACGGCGGCGGACAGGGCGGCGGCGCGTCGCCCGGCGGCCTGCTGGGTCCCGGCCAGCGCGTCGGGGCGGTCGCCGGTGGTGGCGCAGGCGGTGGCGAGCGCGCGTACCGACGGGTAGCGGAACAGGTCCACCAGGGACAACCCGGTCACGTCGCGGGCCAACAGCCGGGCCCTGGCCTGGACCGCCAGCAGCGAGTTGCCGCCGAGGTGGAAGAAGTTGTCGTCGAGACCGACCCGGTCGCGGCCGAGTAGTTGAGCCCACACCTCGGCGATGGTCTGCTCGATGCCGGTCCGCGGAGCCAGGTAGCGGTGGGGCCCGGCGGTGTGCGGGTCGGGCAGCCGGTTGCGGTCGATCTTGCCGTTGGAGGTCAGCGGCAGCTCGTCGAGGACGGTGACGGTGGCCGGCACCATGTAGTCCGGCAGTGCGCGGGCCAGCGCGGCCCGCAGGGCAGCCGGGTCGGGTGCGGGGTTGCCGGCGCGGGCCGGCTGGCAGTAGGCGGCCAGGCTGCGGCGGGCACCGTCACCGCGTACGACGACCACGGCGGCACGGACCTCCGGCTGGGCGGCCAGCACACTCTCGATCTCGCCGAGTTCGATGCGATGGCCGTGGATCTTCACCTGGTGGTCCAGCCGACCGAGGAACTCCAGCGTGCCGTCGGGGCGCCAACGGGCCAGGTCGCCGGTGCGGTACAGGCGGGAACCGTCGGCGGCGAACGGGTCGGGAACGAAGCGTTCCGCGGTCAGCGCGGGGCGGCCGTGGTAGCCACGGGTGACGCCCGGACCACCGAGCAGCAGTTCACCGGGCACGTTGACCGGAGTGGGCCGCAGGTCCGCGTTTACGACGTAGGCGCGTACGTCGGCCAGAGGACGGCCGATCGGCACGGTCGCGGCGACCGGCCGGTCACCGGTGACCCGCTGGGTGCTCGCCCACACGGTCGCCTCGGTCGGGCCGTACATGTTGTGCACGCCGCCACTGACCAGGCCGGCGAGGTCGGCGCCGAGCGCGGCGGGCAGCGCCTCCCCACCGACGACCAGGCGGCGCAGGGCACGCAGCGCCGCGCGGGTGTCGGGATCCTCGGCCAGCACACCGGCCAGCGACGGGGTGCACTGCAGGTGGGTGACGCGGTGGCGGCGCAGTTGCGCGGCGACGGGCTCGTCGGCCAACGCCACCCGACGGCGGTCCTCGCTGATGTCCCGGGCGGCCCGCAGGTGCGGTAGGGCGGCCAGCACGTGGTCGTGGTCGACCCCGAAGTCGATCAGGCAGGCGACCTCGTCCACCTCGATCGCCTTGAGCCGGTCCACCAGGTCCGCGGCGGCCTCGGGGGTGCCCAGCAGGGCGGCGGTGTCGAAGAACCGGTCGAAGGCCTGCTCGACCAGGGCGTCGAGTTCCTCCTCGGGCAGGGCGCGGAAGTCGCTGCTGCTGCCGGACACCGCGCCGAGACCGGAGAGCAGGTCGAAGGAGCTCTTCAGGTATCCGCACAGCGGCACGCGGACCAGCTCGCGCACGTGCTCGGTGTCGGTGCCGAGGAAGGTGTGCAGCATCAGGGTGACGTGGCCGGAGCCGGCGTGGCCGGCCTCGCGCCAGGCCCTGCGGTAGATGGTGATCTTCTCGCCGAGTTCTTCGACCGAATGGCCGAGCAGGTGCGTGAGCAGCCCAGCCCCGATCTCACCGGCCATCCGGAAGGTGTCGGGGCTGCGCGCGCTGGTGACCCAGACGGGCAGTTCGGGCTGCACCGGTGGCGGGTACACGCGCACGCTGACGTGGTCGCCACCGGGACGCGGACGGCTGACCGTTTCGCCCCGCCAGAGCCGGCGTACCTCGTCGATGCCCGCCAGCATCAGGTTCTTCCGGTCGGCGTACCGCTCCGGAGCGAGGACGAAGTCGTTCGGTTGCCATCCGGAGGCGACCGACATGCCGACCCGCCCGCCGGAGAGGTTGTCCACCACGGCCCACTCCTCGGCGACCCGGAGCGGGTCGTGCAGCGGTACGACGACACTGCCGGCCCGGATCTGCACCCGTTCGGTGATGGTGGCGATGGCGGCGGCGGTGACCGACGGGTTCGGGTAGAGCCCGCCGAAGTCGTGGAAGTGCCGTTCCGGGGTCCACACGGCGGTGAACCCGTGCCGGTCGGCGAAGCGGGCGCCCTCGACGAGCAGCCGGTACCGGTTGTCGGCGGCGCCGCCCCGGTCACCGCCGAAGTAGAAGAGGCTGAAGTCCATCGGCCGGGCCTGCACCTCGGCGGGCACCGGGGCGCCGGTGGCCGTCGCGGCGCCGGAGGTGGGTTCGTCACCCCGGACGACGACCTCGAAGCCACGGGTAAGGGTCCACAGCAGCTCCAGCACGGAGATGTCGAAGGAGGCGCTGGTCACCGCCAGCCAGGTCGGCCCGATCTCGTCCCGGCCGCCGTCGGCGTCCGGACCGAACTCGCGGTCCATCCCCGCGAAGAAGGTACTCACGTTGCGGTGGGTGACCAGCACACCCTTGGGACGTCCGGTGGAACCGGAGGTGTAGATGACATAGGCCAGGTCGTCGGCGCGCGCCGGCCCGGCCGCCCCGGTCGGTGCCGGGTCGGCGGGCGGGGTGCCGGGGGCGACGGTGGTGACCGGCAGGCCGCCCAGCCGGCCGGCGAGGTGGTCGGTGGTGACCACCACCCGGGTACCGGAGTCGGCGACCATGAAGGTGAGCCGGTCGGCCGGCAGGGCGGCATCCAGCGGCAGGTATGCTCCGCCGGCCTTGAGGATGGCCAGCAGGGTCACCACCAGGTCGGTGCCGCGGTGCAGCAGGACACCGACCGGCACGTCCGCGCCGACGCCGTGGCCGCGCAACGTGGCGGCGAAGCGTTCGGCGCGCTCGTCGAGTTCGCGGTACGTCAGCCCGGGCTGGTCGCCGGGGCCGGCGTCCCGCACGGCGACCCGGTCGGGGGTGCGCCGGGTCTGCGCGGCGACGAGGTCGTGGACGAGCACGTCGGTGCGGCGTTCGACGCCGGTGGCGTTCCACTCGGTGAGCAGCCGGTGGCGCTCGTCCGGGGTCAGGACGTCGAGCTGGCCGACCGGGGTGTCCGGACGGGCCAGAGCCGCGGCGAGGACCTGACGGAAGCGGGCGGCCATCCGTTCGGCGCTGTCGGGATCGAACAGGTCGGTGCTGTACTCCAGGCGACCAGTCAGGTCCGGCCCGCGCCGGGTGAGGGACAGGGTGAGGTCGAACTTCGCGGTGGCGGTGTCACCGGGGACCGGGGTGACCGTGCAGCCGGGCAGGGCCAGCCCCGCCGCGTCGGTGTCGTGGTAGCTGAAAAGCACCTGGAACAGCGGGTTGTGGGCCAGGTCCCGGCTCGGGTGCAACTCCTCGACGAGCTTTTCGAACGGCAGCTCCTGGTGAGCCAGGGCATCGCGGGTCTCGTCGCGGGTCCGCTCGACGAGCTGCCGGAAGGTCGGGGCGCCGCTCAGGTCGATGCGCTGGACCAGGGTGTTGGCGAAGAAGCCGACCAGTGGCTGGATCTCGGCGCGCTGCCGGCCCGCCACCGGCGAGCCGACGACGACCTGCGCCGTACCGGTGTGGGCCCGCACGACGATGGCGAAGGCGGCCAGCAGCACCGCGAACGGGGTCGCGGCGGCCTGCCGGGCCAGCGCGGTCACCGCCCCGGTGACATCGGAGTCGAAGCGCAGGTCCAGGTGCGCGCCGCGGTAGGTCTGCGTGGGCGGTCGGGGCCGGTCGGTGGGCAGGCTGGCCAGCAGCGGTACGTCGGCGAGCCGGTCCCGCCAGTGGTCGACGAGCCGGTCGAGGGTGGCACCGGTCAGGTGACCGCTCTGCCATTCGGCGAAGTCGGCGTACTGGACGGGCAGGTCGGGCAGCTGGCGTCCGGTGTAGGCGGCGGTCAGTTCCCGCTCGATGATGGAAAGCGACCAACCGTCGCAGACGATGTGGTGGACGGTGAGGCACAGCCAGTGGTCCTCCGGGCCCAGCCGCAACAGGGTGGCCCGCAGCACCGGCCCGTTGACCAGGTCGAAGCGGGTACGCGCCTCGGCCCCGGCCAGCGCCTCTGCCTCGGCGGCGTCGGCCACGTCGAGCACGGCCAGGGGTGTCTCCGCCGGTGGTAGCACGACCTGGCGCGGCTCGCCGTCCACCGCCCGGAACACGGTACGCAGCACCTCGTGCCGCCGTACCACCGTGGTCAGGGCCTGCCGCAGGGCGTCGATGTCGAGTCGGCCACGGATGCGGTAGCCCAGCGGGATGTTGTAGACGGGGTTGTCGGGGGTGAGCTGGTCGAGGAACCACAGCCGTTGCTGCGGGTAGGACAGCGGGTGGCTGCGCTGGGCCAGCCGTCGGGTCAGGTGTTGGGCCAGCAGGGCCCGCCGCGCGTCGGTGCCGGTGTCACTCATCGGTCCGCCTCGTTGTCCGCGAAGTCGTGCAGCAACTGGTCGACCTGCTCGGGGGTGAGTTGGTCGAGGTTCTGCAACAGGTCCTCCATCTGGTGCCAGTTACCGGCTGCGATGCCGCCCGGCCCAGCCGCACCGCCGTTCGGCGTACGGGTGTCGAGGGCGGCGACCAGATCGGCGACGGTGGGGGTCCGCAGGAAACGGGCCAGTGCCACGTCGGTGCCGAACGTTTCGTTCACCCGGGCCACCAGCCGCATGGCGAGCAGGGACTGCCCACCGAGGGCGAAGAAGTCGTCGTCGAGGCCGACCTGGTCGAGCCCGATCAGGTCGGCGCAGATCGCGGCGACGGTCCGCTCGGTGTCGGTTCGTGGTGGACGGAAGGCCACCCGCAGGCTGATGCGTTCGACCTCGGCGGCGGGCAGGGCCGCCCGGTCGAGTTTGCCGTGCTCCGTGAGGGGGAGGGCGGCCAGGGACACGTACGCCGCGGGCACCAGGTAGGGCGGCAGCCGCTCGGCGAGCCAGGCCCGCAGGTCCGTGGCGCTCGGCTCGGCCTGGCCGGCTGCGGGAACGACGTAGGCGACCAGGCGTCGACCGGCCTGGCTGTCGACGACGACCGCCGTGCCGGCCACCGCCGGGTGGTCGAGCAGGGTGTTCTCCACCTCGCCCGGCTCGACGCGGAAGCCGGAGATCTTGACCTGGCTGTCGATCCGACCGAGGAACTCCAGTACCCCTCCGGTGCGCCAGCGCACCACGTCACCGGTGTCGTAGAGGCGGGAGCCGTCGGCGTCGAACGGATCGGGGACGAACCGCTGCGCGGTCAGCGCGGGCCGGCCGGCATAGCCCCGGGCAAGACCGGGACCACCGAGGTAGAGCTGACCGGGTACGCCCTCGGGCACCGGGCGCAGCTCGTCGTCGAGCACGTACGCGGTGGTGTTGGCGATGGGGCGGCCGATGGGGACGGAGGTGGCCTCGTCGGGCAGGTCGGTGATGTGGTGCACCACGGCGAAGGTGGTGGTCTCGGTGGGGCCGTAGCCGTTGAGCAGCCGGGCCGGGGCGTGCGGGCTGCGCAGTAGTTGACGGATGCGGACCGGGTTCAGCGCGTCCCCGCCGACGAGCAGGTTGGTCATGGTGGCGAAGCTGTCCGGCCGATGCGCCATGACCTCGTTGAACAGGGCCGAGGTGAGGAACATGGTGGTGATGGCGGACCGACGCAGCTCGTCGCCCAGGTGACCCGGGCTCAGGATGGTGTCGCGGGGGATGACGCAGACGGTGCCGCCGTGCAGCAGGGCGCCCCACACCTCGAAGGTGATCGCGTCGAAGGACGCGTCGGCGACCTGGGCGATGCGTTCGTGCGGGCCGAACCGGACGAAGTCGGTGCCGCAGACCAGGCGCAGGATCGCGTGGTGTGCGACGGCCACTCCCTTGGGTCGGCCGGTGGAGCCGGAGGTGTAGAGGACGTAGGCGGCGCTGTCCGGGCGGGCGGGGGAGTCCGGGACCGCGTCGAGCTGGTCCTCCGGCCCGGCCTGCGGGTCGTCGCCGGTGACCACGTCCACGTCGTCGGTGGGCAGCAGCCCGGCCAGGTCGGTCCGGGTGACCACCACGCGGGCCCCGGAGTCCGCCAGCAGCCAGCGCAGCCGTTGCGCCGGGTAGCCGGGGTCGAGCGGGACGTACGCGCCGCCGGCCTTGAGGACGGCCAGGAAAGCGGTGATCAGGTCACTGCCGCGTTCGTACATGACACCAACCGGGGTGTCGGTGCGGACACCCCGGCGGCGCAGCAGCCGGGCCAGCCGGTCGGCGCGGGCGTCGAGGTCGGCGTAGCTGAGGGTCTGCCCGGCGGACTCGACGGCGGGGGCGTCCGGTCGCCGGGCCACCTGTTCGGCGAACAGTTCGGGCACGGTACGGTCCGCGGGGAAGGCGGCGGCGGTCCGGTTGTACGTGTGGACGATCCGGTCCTGCTCCGCCGTGTCGAGCAGTGGCAACCGGCCGACCGGCTGGTCGGGGTCGGTCATGGCCGCGTCGAGCAGCCGGATGTAGTGCCCGGTCATCCGTCGCATGGTCGACGCGTCGAACAGGGCGGTGGCGTACTCCCAGATCAGGGTGATCGCCGCGGTGTCGTCGCGGTGGCCGTGCCCGGCGTGCTGTTCCGCGCGGGGCAGGACCACGATGTTCAGGTCGGTCTTGGCGGTGCCGTTGTGGCGTTCCAGGACGGTGCCGGTCAGCCCGGCGAAGCTCAGTCGCGGCATGGGGGAGTCGTGGAAGCTGAACATGGCCTGGAACAGCGGGTTGCGGGACGGGTCGCGCACCGGGCCGATGGCCTCCACCAACCGGTCCAGCGGCACGTCGGCCCACTCGTAGGCACGCGCGGCGCGGGTGTGCACCCGGCGGACCAGATCGGTGAAGCTGGGACGGCCGGACAGGTCGACGCGCAGCGGCAGGGTGTTGACGACCATCCCGATCATGCGTTCGGTCTCGGCGAGCCGCCGGTTCGCCACGCCACTGCCGATGATCATGTCGTCCTGGCGGGCGTAGCGGCTCAGCAGGGCGGCGAAGCCGGCGAGCATGGTGGCGTAGAGGGTGACCCCGTGCCGGCGGCTGTACGCGCGCAGCCGCGCACACAACTCGCCGGCCAGGTCGATCCGCAGTGACGCGCCGGTGAAGCTCTGGGTCAGCGGGCGAGCCCGGTCCAGGGGCAGCGCCAGCTCGTGCGGTGCGCCGGCCAGTTCCCGGGTCCAGTGCGACAGGTGCTGGTCGAGCGTCTCGCCCCGCATCCACCCGCGCTGCCAGAGCGTGAAGTCGCGGTAGCGGCAGACCACCGGCGGCAGGTCCGGCTCCCGCCCGGCGGCGTAGCTGCCGTAGAGGGCGGTGAGCTCGTCGATGAAGACGGCGAAGGACCAGCCGTCGTGGACCAGGTGGTGTTCGACGTGGACCAGGGTGTGGTCGTCAACGGCGTGCCGGATCAGCGCCCACCGGGCAAGCGGTGGGCTGGCCAGGTCGAATGGTTCGCGCAGGTACTCGGCCACGGTCTGCTCGGCCCGCTGGCCGCGTTCCGGCTCGTCGTACGCGGACAGGTCGACCACCGGGAGATCGATGGCGCAGTGGGCCGCGGTGCGTTGCTCGGGACCGTCCGGACCGGCGACGAAACCGGTACGGAAGATGTCGTGCCGGCGGATGATCTCGTTGAGCGCGGCCCGTAGTGCCGCCCGGTCGAGCTGCCCGCGCAGCCGGATGGTGGCCTGGGCGTGGTACGCCCGGTTACCGGGGTCGAGTTGGTCGAGGAACCAGATCCGCTCCTGGGGCAGGGACAGCGGCACGACCGCGTCGGGTGCGGCCGGGCGCAGCGGCGGTGGGCTGGGTGCGCGCTCGGTGTCGTCGGCGTCGTCGAGCGCGGCGGCCATGGCGGCGACGGTGGGGGATCGGTAGATGACCCCGACCGGCAGTTCACCACCGAGCTCGGCGCGGACCCGCGCGGCGAGCCGGCCGGCCATCAGCGAGTTGGCGCCGAGGGCGAAGATGTCGTCGTGCACGCCGAGGCGCTGGTCGGCCGGCGCGGCGTCCGTGGCGCTGGTATGGCCGAGCAGGTCGGCGACGAACCCGGCGAGGAGCTGCTCGGTGCCGGTGCGCGGGACGGCGACGATGTCGGTGAGGCCGGCACTGGCCCGGTCGGGTTCGGGCAGGGCGGACCGGTCGATCTTGCCGCTGACGGTCAGCGGCAGCGCGTCGAGGGTGACCACCACGTCCGGCACGAGGTACGCGGGCAGCCGTTCGGTGAGGTAGGCGCGCAGCCCGGTCGGGTCGTGGTCGCTGGCGGCGTACCCGACCAGGCGGGTGCCGTCGCCGGAGCCCCGGGCGACCACGATCGCGTCGGTGACGGCGGGATGCCCGGCCAGCACGGCCGTCACCTCGTCCGGTTCGACCCGGTGCCCCCGTAGCTTGATCTGGTGGTCGATGCGGCCGACGTAATCGAGGGTGCCGTCGGGGTGGCGGCGCACCTGGTCGCCGCTGCGGTACCCGCGTGCGCCGGGCGGACCGTCCAGGTCGGGGACGAACCGCTCGGCGGTCAGCGCGGGCCGGGCATGGTAGCCCCGGGCGACGCCGGCTCCGCAGATGACCAGCTCACCGACCTCGCCGTCGGGTACCGGACGGCCGTCGGGGTCGACCACGGCGACGTGAACGCCGGTGACCGGTACGCCGATGGACGGTCGTCGGCCGTCGGCGTACACCTGTGCCAGGGTGGCCCAGACGGTGGCCTCGGTGGGGCCGTAGGCGTTGTACATGCGCCGGCCGGGAGCCCAACGCCGCACCAGCGACGCGGGGAGCGCCTCACCGGCGCAGATCAGCACGGCCAGGTCGGGCAGGGGCTCGTCGGGCAGGACGGCCAGTACCGACGGGGGCAGCGTGAGGTGGCTGATCCGGCGCGTCCGCAGGGTGGCGACCAGGTCCGGTCCGGGGGCGATGGCGGCCCGGTCCGCCAGGACCAGGGTGGCACCCGTGGCCAGCGCCATGGTGGTCTCGAACACCGAGGCGTCGAAGCTGGACGGGGCGAACTGGAGGACCCGGTCGCCGGGGCCCACCCCGAACGCGTCGGTCTGGGCTCGGACCAGGTTGGCCAGGCCGCCGTGACTGAGCAGGACTCCCTTGGGACGCCCGGTGGATCCCGAGGTGTAGATCGAGTAGGCGAGGTGCCGACCGGTAGGCGGCTGCGGCGGCGGATCGGGCGTCGGCCCGGAGTCCGCCACCGCCTCGGCCGGGTCGACGCGGCGTACCCGCCCGGCGGGCAGCCGATCCATCGTGGACCTCGTTGCGACGACCAGGCCCACGCCGGAGTCGGTGAGCATGTAGGACAGCCGCTCGGCGGGGTAGGACGGGTCGAGCGGCACCCAGGCGCCGCCGGCCAGCAGGGTGCCGAGCACCGCGACGACGGATTCGATCGACCGGTCCAGGGCGATCCCGACCGGTACGTCGGGCCCTACGCCGTGGCGGCGCAGGTGGCGTGCCATGCCGTGGGCGTGCGTGACCAGTTCGGCGTAGCTCAGCGACCGGTCGGCGGACTCCACCGCGATCGCGTCGGGGGTACGGGCGGCGTGTGCGAGGACCGCCTCGTGGAACAGCACAGAATCGCCGGGCATCGACGTACCTATCCTCCGGCCGGTGGGGTGAACGTCCAGTGGGCGGTGCCGTCCTGCCGTAGGACCAACCGCGAGGTGCGGCCGAAGACGAACTCCTGGTGCCGCTGCGGTGCCTCGTGCAGGTCCGTGGTGATGTCGAGAACCCCCTCGGGGGCGGTGGCCGAGCCGACGAGGGTGATGTCGACGCCCGGGCCGGTGATCCGGTACGTCGGGCCGGTGTCGGAGGCGGCATCACCGGTGAGCCCGGACGGGGCGGGCGTGAGCCGGTAGCCCATCGCGGTGAGCGCGTCGGCCATCCGGGCGGCCCGCTGCGGGCGGGCCCGCAGGGTGACCGCGGTGATGTCGCGCAGCCACCGCCGGTCGTGGGTCCCGGCGCCGAAGGCCGCGTCGAGGTAGCCGCTGCGCAGCAGTTCCCCGTCGGGTCCCCGGCGGGCGGAGACCGAGTCGAAGTACTCCCCGGTGACCTCGTTGAGGAACATCAGCAGCGGGCTGTCCTCGCCGAGGTCGACCCGAAGCATGTGGTACCAGGGCCTGGCCTCGCCGGTGTCGGCGCTGCTGCGGTGCACCAGTTCGTAGCGACCGCCGGGGCCGGCGTCCAGCACCTCCCGGGCCCGCTGCACAGAGCCGGGGTGTTCGAAGGAGAAAACCAGCCCGCCGGTGAGGCGGTGCGATCCGGGAAGCGCGCCGTCGAACAACTCCAGCAGGGTGTTCTCGCCAGCCACCCCGAGTGCCGAGTACTGCCCGGCGACCGAGCTGGTGACGTTCTTCGGTTTCACCCGGGCGAACTGTTCGCGCAGCATGTCGCAGGCGAATATCTCTTGGAAGGTGACCCCGTCGAGCAATACCACGACGTGGTCCAGTAGTGGGGCGGAAATGGCGTGCGCATGGCCCTGCGCGAATGGCACGGCGATTTCCTCTCGTCGTTCTACGGACGCTCCACCATGGGATTAAGGCGTGATCAGCCTAATTTCGCCGCCGGTCCTTCGAGTACTGGGGGAAACCCCACCGGGCAGAACCTAGGGGGCGCGGTGCGGGTGTCGCGGTGTTAACTGGCTAGTGGCTGGAACCCAAAGAGATGCAAGGGATTCAATATGAGTCTGCCTGTTCGGCGGGTACCGTGACGACCCGGTCGGCCGTGCTCGCCGGGGTGGGTGGCTGGGTGCCGCCGCGCGTGGTCACCAATGCGGACCTCTCCGCAAGACTGGACACCTCGGACGAGTGGATCCGGTCCCGTACCGGCATCGCGCAACGCCACCTCGTCGATCCCGGCATGTCCACGGCGGACCTGGCAGTCGAGGCCGCCCGGCGGGCCCTGGCCTCCGCCGGGACGCCCGGCGTCGACGCCGTCGTGGTCGCCACCATGACGCCCGACCGGTCCTGCCCGGCCATCGCACCCGAGGTCGCCTCCCGACTGGGGCTGACCGGGGTGGCCGCCTACGACCTGAGTGCGGTCTGCAGCGGGTTCGTCTACTCCCTGGCCACCGCCGCCGGCCTGATCGCCACCGAACTCGCCGACCAGGTCCTGGTCATCGGCGCCGATGCGCTCTCCAGCGTGACCAACCCGGCCGACCGCACCACCGCCGTGGTCCTGGCCGACGGCGCGGGGGCGGTCGTGCTGCGCGCGGGCGGACGCGCCGAGCCCGGCGCACTCGGCCCCTTCGACCTCGGCAGCGACGGAGACGGAAGCGACCTGATCCAGGTGGCTGCCGGTGGAGCCCGGCAGCGACTGTCCGGTCGACCGACCGACCCGGCCGACTTCTACTTCACCATGGACGGACGCGAGGTGTTCCGCAACGCGGTCACCCGGATGGCTGCCTCGTCCCGCACCGTCGTGCGGCGCGTCGGCTGGCAGCTCGACGAGGTCGACCGGGTGGTCAGCCACCAGGCCAACATCCGCATCCTCAGCGCCCTCGCCGACGAACTCGATCTGGACCGCAAGCGAATCGTGTCCAACATCGACCGGGTCGGCAACACCGGTGCCGCCTCCATCCCGCTGGCCATCGCCGACGCCGACGCCACCGGCGTGCTCACCGCTGGCGATCGAGTCCTGCTCACCGCCTTCGGCGGAGGCCTGACCTGGGGATCGACGGTACTCGTCTGGCCCCGGTTGCGGCCCGTCGAGCGGCCGGAAGATCCACCGAGACCCGCCGCCGCGACGGACCCGGCCAGCGCCAGGACGGACCCCGCCCCGGCACTGCACCAACCGACGTCCGAGCCGTCGATCATCGGCCCGGCCACGCGGCGACCCACGGACCACGAGGAGCGTGTGACATGACCGACGTCTACCAGCAGATGGTGGAGATCCTCACCACCCGCTTCGAGACGGAGCCCGACGAACTAGGTCCGGACGTGACCTTCGAGGAACTGGACCTGGACTCGCTGTTCATGGTGGAACTGGCCCTGGTCCTGCAGAAGGAGTTCAACATCAGGATCGCCGACGAGGACGCCACGCCGCGTACCACCATCGGCGCGCTCGCCGGCGTCATCGAAGCCTCGTTGGCCCGCGCGGCGTGACCGGGATGGAGACCGCCGTCACCGGCCTGGGACTGGTCACCCCGGGCGGGATTGGCGTGGCGCGGACCTGGCAGACGGTCTGCGCCGGGGTCTCCACGGCGACCCACGACCCCCACCTGGCCGGTACACCCGTCGACCTCTCCTGCCGGGTGCCCGACTTCGACCCGCGCGCCGCACTCGGCCGACGCCACTGGCAGTACGACCCGATCGTGCAGTTCGCGTTGGTGGCGGCCCGGGAGGCGGTGGCCGACGCCGGCCTCGACCCCGCGACCTGGGACGGCGCCCGGGTCGGCGTGGTGATCGGCTGCGGTATGTGGGGGGTGTCCACCACGACCGCCCAGCATGGCGTCCTCGCCGCCGAGGGGCCGCACCGGGTCTCCGCGCTGACGCTGCCGATGATGCTGTCCAACATGGCCGCCGGCCACGTCGGCATGGACCTGCGCGCGGGCGGTCCCAACCTGGTCACCGCCACGGCCTGCGCCTCCGGCAGCACCGCCATCGGGATGGCCCATGACCTGCTGCGCAGCCGGACCTGCGACGTGGTGGTGGCCGGAGGCACCGAGGCCGGCATCACCCCGCTCGTCGTCGCCGGGTTCGCGCAGATGGGAGCACTGTCGAAGCGCGCCGACCCGACCGCGTCCCGGCCGTTCGACGTCGGCCGGGACGGCTTCGTTCTCGGTGAGGGATGCGGCCTGCTGGTCCTGGAACGCGCCGAGGACGCCGCCGCCCGGGGTGCCCGGGTACGGGCCCGGCTGCTCGGCTTCGGCGCCAGCGCCGACGCGTACCACCCCACCACCCCCGATCCAGAGGGCCGTGGTGTCGAGCGGGCCGTGCGCGTCGCGTTGACCGGAGCCGGTCTCGTACCGGGCGACGTGGACCACGTCAACGCGCACGCCACCGGCACGCCCGCCGGTGACCTGGCCGAGGCGCGGGTACTCCACCGCCTACTCGGCCCGTCGCCGGTGGTGACCGCGAGCAAGGGGGCCCTCGGCCACGCCCTGGGTGCCGCCGGTGGGATCGAGGCGGCCCTGACCGTGCTGGCGGTGCAACACGGTCTCGTCCCGCCGACCGCGAACCTCGACGAACAGGACAGCGCCGTCGACCTGGACGTGGTCACCAAGGCAGCCCGAGCGCAGCGCATCGAGGTTGCCCTCAGCAACTCGTTCGGCTTCGGCGGCCAGAACGCCGTCCTGGTGCTGGCCGCCGCCTGACACCACACGTCGCCCGGCGGGCACCTGCCGGGCGGAAAGGGGCAACACACGTGACAGCGACACCTGCGGGCGCCGATGTCGTCGTCGTCGGTGCCGGATCCGCTGGCTGCGCTCTGGCCCGCCGGCTGGTCGAGCGCGGACTGCGCGTGGTCGTACTCGAGGCCGGCGGTGAGGACACCAACCCCGACATCGGTACGCCCGGACGGCTGGCCTACCTCTGGTTCGCCGAGGAGGACTGGGCGTATCACACCGTGGCGCAGCCGCACGCCGGGCACCGGCGACTGCACTGGCCGCGCGGACGGGTTCTCGGCGGCTCCAGCGCGCTCAACGGCATGATCTGGGCACGGGGCGCCGCCGCCGACTACGACCACTGGGCGTACCTCGGCAACGACGGATGGTCGTGGACGGACGTCCTGCCGGTGTACCGGCGCATGGAGGACTTCGACGCCTTGTCCCCGCTGCGCGGCACCGGCGGACCGATCCACGTCATGTCCCAGTACCGCCCGGATGCGATCTTCGAGTCCTGCATCAAGGCGGCGCAGGAGATCGGGGTCGGGATCAACCCCGACTACAACTCCGGCGAACTGGACGGGGTGTCGCAGACCCAATTGACCATCCGGGACGGCCAACGGCAGAGCGCCGCCGCCGGTTACCTGCGTCCCATCCTCGACCATCCGGGGCTAACCGTCGTCACCCGTGCGCACGCCCGCCGGTTGCTGTTCAGCCAGGACCGCTGCACCGGGGTCGAGTGGGAGCGCGACGGGCTCACCCACACCACCCACGCCGGCGTGGAGGTGATCGTCTCCGCAGGCACCATCGAATCGCCCCGGCTGCTGATGCTCTCCGGCATCGGTGACGCCGCCGAACTGCGTCGGCACGACATCGACGTCCGGGTGCACCTGCCCGGGGTGGGCCGCAACCTGCACGACCACCTGCTCAGCCCCGTCATCTTCAGTACCACCCGCCAGGTCGGACGCTCTCCCGACCTGACGCCGATGCAGAGCCACCTGTTCTGGCGTACGCGGTCCGGCCTGCCGGTACCCGACGTGGAGGCGCTGCACTTCCCGGTCCCGATGTACCAGCCGGGGATGTCCGGCCCATCCGACGGGTTCACCCTCCAGGCCGGCCTCGTCCGCCCGGTGAGCAGGGGACGGATCAGCCTCGTCGGCGGCGACCCGCACGCCGGGCTCGACATCGACCCCGCGGCGCTGGCGTGCGCGCAGGACGTCGACGCGCTCGTCGAGGCGGTGATCCTGTGCCGGGAGATGGGTGCCGGTTCAGCCCTGGCCGGCGGGTGGGGTGCGCGGGAGGTCTATCCGGGCCCGACGGTGCGTACTCTCGACGACCTGCGCGCCTACGTACGCGCCACCGCCGGTACCTTCCACCACCAGGTCGGCACCTGCAAGATGGGTGCCGACGACCAGGCGGTGGTCGACGCCCGGCTGCGGGTGCACGGTGTGCGGGGACTACGCGTCGCCGACGCGTCGATCATGCCGGCGGTGACCACCGCCAACACCCATGCCCCGGCGGTCCTCATCGGCGAACTGGCGGCCGACTTCGTCACCGCCGGCCACCACACCCGGCAGGAGCAGTCGTGACCCCGGCGACGATGACCGACCAGGTGTGCCAGCTGTTCATCGACGGCGACTGGCTCGAGACGGCACCGGGCGGGTACGGCACCTCGCTGGACCCTGCGACCGGGCAACCGCTGGCCCGCTATGCCCAGGCCGGCCCGGCGGACGTCGACGCGGCGGTGGCCGCGGCCCGCGCCGCGCTCACCGCCCCCGCCTGGGCCCTGATGACGGCCGCCGCGCGGGCCCGGCTGCTGTGGCGGGTCGCCGACCTGATCGACGAGCATGCGGACACGCTGGCCGAACTGGAGACCCGCGACCAGGGTCAGCCGCTGCGCGCCGCCCGTGGCTGCGTGGCCGCCGCGGCCGAGCACCTGCGCTACTTCGCCGGCTGGTGCACCAGGATCGAGGGCAGCACGGTGCCGGTGTCCTACCCGGACACGCTGCACTACACCCGCCGGGAACCGGTGGGCGTGTGTGCCCTGATCGTGCCGTGGAACTTCCCGCTGCTGATCGCGGTCTGGAAACTCGCCCCGGCCCTCGCCTGCGGCAACGCCGTCGTGCTCAAGCCGGCCGAGCAGACTCCGCTCACCGCCGCGTACCTCGTGGAGTTGTGCCGGCAGGCTGGCGTACCGGCCGGTGTGGTCAACCTCGTCACGGGCGGGCCGGACACGGGCCGCGGCCTGGTCGCCCACCCCGGGGTGGACAAGGTGTCGTTCACCGGTTCCACCGCTGTCGGCCGGGAGATCGGGCGGGTCTGCGGCGAGCAGCTCAAGCGGGTGACGCTGGAACTCGGCGGCAAGGCGCCGGTGATCATCGCCGGAGACGCTGACCTTGCCGCCGCCGCAGCTGGCTGCCTCAGCGGCGGGCTGGTCAACAGCGGCCAGTCCTGCACCGCCTACACCCGGCTGTACGTGCAGCGGACGCGGGCCGACGAGTTCGCCGAGAAGCTCGCCACCATGGCCGGGAAGGTGCGTGTCGGTCCCGGCCTGGCCCCCGACAGTCAGCTCGGTCCGCTCATCTCCGCCCAGCAGTTGCGGCGGGTGGACGACCTCGTGCGCACCGGTACCGCCGAGGGCGCCCACCTGGTCACCGGGGGAGGGCGGATCACCGCCGGCCCCCTCACCGCGGGCTTCTTCTACCAGCCGACCGTGTTCAGCGGGGTAACCGACGAGATGACCATCGCCCGGACGGAGATCTTCGGGCCGGTGCTGTGCGTCCTGCCGTACGACGACCCGGCGGAACTCGTCGATCGGGCCAACGACAGCGACTACGGCCTGTCCGCCGCGGTGTGGACCCGGGACCTGGCCACCGCTCACCGGCTCGCCGGGGCGATCCGGGCCGGGGCGGTCTTCGTCAACATGCCGCCACAGCCGGATCCGGCCGGGCCGTGGGGCGGCGTCAAGGCCAGCGGGATGGGCCGCGAGATGGGCGCCGCCGCGATCGAGGCCTACACCGAGATCAAGGGGGTGTGGCTGCACACACCCGCCGCCGACCACCCCTGACCGGGCCACCCGGCGGGGTGCCGAGCAGAGGCGGGTGGCGGCTCGAGATCAACCTGCCCGCGCGTACGCCGACGCCGCGAACTGCCGCTGCCGCCGCCGGAACACCGACTGCGGGCCGTTGCCGGTGTACGGGAGAACCATCCGTACGAGCGGCGGGTGGCAGACCCGACCGTCCAGCACCCAGCACCGGGGAGGAACACCATGACCGAGCCCGTCGATGACTCTCCGCCGGTTCGCGCCGATCCGGACACCCTGCGGGCGGTGCTGCGCCACCAGGCCAGCACCGTCACCGTGGTCACCGCTCCCGGCGCCTCGGCGGTCGGCTTCACCGCCACGTCGTTCACCTCGGTGTCACTGCGGCCGCCAATCGTCCTGTTCTGCCTGGATCTCAGTTCGTCGAGTTGGCCCACCGTCTCCCGGGCCCGGCATGTTGGCGTGCACCTGCTCACCCGCCAGCAACAGGAACTTGCCCAGAGGTTCGCCACCAGCGGGATCGACCGGTTCGCGGCGCCGACCCGTTGGCGGCACGGGCCCGAGGGGGTGCCGATCCTCGACGACACCCTGGCCTGGCTGCTGTGCCGGGTGATCGACCGGGTGGTCGCGGGTGACCATGCGATCATGCTGGCCGAGCCGGAGCTGCTGCGGCACAGTGAGGTCGACTCGCCGCTGCTCTACCATCGGGGCCGGTACGCGGACCTGGCCAAGCGACCCGAGCCGGTCGCCGGGCGAGCGGCCTGAGCCGCCGACGTGGGCAGTTTCAGCGCTGGCTCCGGGCGGAACCGATCCTCGCGCCTGCCGGGCGTCCGAGGGCCAGCGTGCCGTGACCGTACCGGAGCCGCCAGCAGCCACCTGAAAATCGCCAACAGTGAAGTCGACACCCGGATCCTCGTGACCTTGATTTACCGTAATGGATGTGATTGGTGGCTTCGCCTCCGTGTGGGGCGATCAATTGGATTTTTGTGATGGCCGCCGATGGGGTAACGCATCGGGTGGTTGGTCGATATAATACTCATGTCTAATCTGTGGACACCGCCACACCTGGAGAGCAGTGATGGAAGCAACTGAGGACCTGCGCCGATACCACGTCGTGGTAAACGACGAGGAACAATATTCGATCTGGTTGGAGGGATCGGAGATTCCGGCTGGGTGGCGGGCGGTAGGCGTTACCGGCGACCGGGCGACCTGCCTGGCGCACATCGACGAGATCTGGACCGACCTGCGTCCGCGCAGCCTACGGGAGCATTTGGAAACGCAGGGCTGATCCCCGACACCACCGCACCATTGCCGCCTGCCGGGAACCGGTGTGCCCGCCTTTGGGCCGATCTACGTGGTCGCGTTCGACGGCGGCAACTCCCTGCTGGCAACCGGCAGCGCCGACAAGACGGCCCGGCTGTGGAACATCGACCCCGAGCAGATGGGCTCGCATGTCTGCGCCACCACCGGTGATGTCAGCACCCAGGCCGATTGGGAGAAATGCCTACCAAGCACCAAGCATCCCCTACGCGCCGCCGTGCGGTGGCTGAACCGGCGTCTCCGAGACCAGAGGCAATCCCAGAGCTCACACTCAGGTGCCCTGCCAGTGTGGGGTGTGGGCACGGACGTCCGCCGGTATGCCGATCCGCCCGTTCGCCAGAACGAGAGGCGTGATCTCCGTCGTCTCGTGGAAACGCAGGTAGCCGACGACGCGCTCGACGCCGTCGCCCCGATCGACCGCGCGCGAGCCCAGCCACTCCAGCAGCGTCCGAAGCTGGTAGAACATGTCGGGGTGCAGCTCCTGGCGCACTGTCAACGCCCAGCCGTCCGGCTGCTTCCGCTCGACCAACTCGGCGATCAGCGCGCCCCCCACTCGCCGGGCCGCGCCCCGCTGCCCGAAGATCGGCGCTGGTTCGGCGCTCTCCCACTCGCAATCCGGATCGTCGGGATCTCCCAACGGATAGGTCTCCCGATAGGCGTCCGTGCCGATCGGCAGCCGCTCGGGCCTGGGCTCCTGCCCCACGTTCCACCGCAGCTCGGCGAACTCGTCGTCGGTGAGGTCGCCACGCAGGTCGATGCTCAACACGATCTCGTACAGGTCTCCCACGGGGCGCACCCTACCGGTGCGTCCGGCTGCTCGCGGGCCGGCTCGGCCGGCCCGCGAGGTGTCAGTCGACGACGGGTGGTGCCGTTGTCCCACACCGCGCAGCTATGGGCGCCCGACTGGACGCTGGCGTAAGACGAGGCCGAGTGACACCCCTCGCGTAGCGGAAACCGTACCAACCGGGAGGACGCCGATGAACGCGCAGGCATGCGTCCACACTGACAGCGACCACTACCTACGCAGCGAAGGTCCAGTCCATTACTGGCCAAAAACCTAAAAGGGGACCTATCGCTCGCTTTGTCTTTTAGCTGATCCGGCCCACGCTACTGTTCGTTGCGGCTGTCAGCATCTCTGTGTCAGCCTTGAGAATCGCCCGAGCGCGGCGTGCCATCGCTACAGTCCTGACAGCTGTAGACGAAATGAACGCCGTCGCCCTGCGCCGCACGTCGGCCTTCAGGCCTGCCTCGGGGTAGGGCATCCCCGGCGATGGCCGTGAACGTGGAACCCGCCTATTCGCGGTCTGCCGACTAAAGGACGTCTCGTAACTCGGCGGTCGGTCCATGGTGGATCATGTCGGGGTGCAGGTGATCTCGGCGACCCGTCAGGAGTGGATCTTTCCGTT
>NZ_JBEOVW010000035.1:0-57892 GCF_040295705.1 Micromonospora sp. NPDC002717
TGGGGTGGGGGTGGGGGGGCCGAGCCCCCCGGCCGGCAGCCCCGGGGGGGGGGGGTTTGCTCGTGGGGGGTTTTCTCTCGGGGGGGGGGGGGGGGGGGGGGCGGCCGGAGCCGCCCCGCCCGGGGCGACTACTTGTTCTGCTTCTTCGTCGGGCTGCGCTCCAGGGCCTGCTGCATCTGCTCGGCCCACTTGTCGACGGTGAGCTGGCCGAGGGTGACCTGCTGCCAGCCGCGGGCCAGCGCGTCGGCCTCCGGGCCGGAGAGCATCACCCCGGCGTGCAGGGTCGGCTCCGCCACCAGTTCCTGGATCTTCTGGAAGGCCGGCGAGGAGGGCAGCAGGGCCTTGTCGACGTTCTTGTTCAGCGGCTGGCCCTTGGCGTGCTTGACCCACAGCTCGCCGTTCTCCTTGCCGGCGAGCCAGGTGATGAACGCCAGGCCGGCGTCCTTCTTCTTGCTCCACTGGGTCACCCCGTAGACGGCGCCCTCGATGCCGGAGAACTTCTGTGCCAGCGGCGCCGTCGGGTTGGCCGCCGGCCAGCGGGTCACGCCGAGCTTGTCGTCGCCGAGGGCCTTGCCGAACGCCTCCCAGTTCACCGCGTCCGAGATGATCGTCCCGGCGAAGGCGGCGCCGCCGCGCTGGAAGATGTCCGCCCCGTCGGGAAGCATCGTGATCGACGGCGCGTTCTTGTTCGCCCAGCCCTTGGTGGTGATCTCGGCCAGCTTCTCCAGCACCGAGACCAGCTTCGGGTCCTTCCAGGACAGGCTGCCCGCGAGCAACCCGCGGATGTCGTCCTCGCTCAGGTAGCTGCGGGCGATCTCCGGGAAGTCCCAGTAGGCCGGGAACGTGCCGGACAGGCCCAGGGCGAGGCAGGTCTTCCCCGTCTTGGCGACCGCGTCGCAGGCCGCGCCGAACTCGTCCCAGGTCGCCGGGGGCCGCTCCGGGTCCAGCCCGGCGGCCTTCAGCACGTCCTTGTTGTAGTAGAGGACGTTGCCCTGGTACGAGAAGGGCACGCCGTAGCAGGGCTTGCTGGTGTCGAAGCCCTCGCAGGCTCCGCTGTAGGTGACGAGGTCCTTGTTGATCTCGGCGGCCTTGTCGCCCAGCGGCACGTACGCACCGCGCCGGTCGAACAGCTCCAGGCCGGCGTTGTTGGCCATCACGTCCGGCCCCGACTGCGAGGTGATGTACGGGCCCTGCACCTCGGGGTACTTGTCGAACGGCACCGACTGCATCTCGAGCTTGATGTCCGGGTGGCTGGCCTCGAAGCTGGTCTTGACCTGCTTCCAGTACTCGGTGCCACCCGGCTCCCAGGTCAGCACCTTCAGGGTGACCGGGCCGCCCGCGGCGTCGTCGCCACCGCAGCCGGTCAGCAGCGCGGCGGCGGCCACGCCCGCGGCGACGAGACCGGCCAATCTACGTCGATTCATCGGCAGAAGCTCCTGTCAGCGAGGGGGATGAGGGATGCGGCGGACGGCGCCGTCGGCGGCGGCGCTGTCGACCACGGCGGCGGCGATCTGGACCACGTGCAGTCCGTCGGCCAGGGGAACGACCGGGGACGCGTCGCTGCCGTCGGCCTGGCGGAGGAAGTGCCGGAGCTCGGCGGCGAGCGCGCCGCCGCCGTCGACCGGGGAGAGCAGCCAGTCCGGCGCCTCGGTCTGCTCGGCCTGCACCAGCACCGTGGGATGTCCGAGGTCGACGTGACCGACCCCGTCGGTGCCGTACACCTCGACCAGGTCGGAGGTGTGGTTGGGGGTGTGTTCGGGCAGGAGGTAGCTGTTGCGGATCGACGACACGACGTCGTTGGCGTGTCGGAGCTCCGCCCAGACCAGGACCGGCGTCGCCGATCCCGGTAGGGTCCGGGCCGCCGCGCGCACCTCGACCACCGGCGCTGCCGCGTACCAGAGCGCCAGGTCGATGTCGTGCACCGCGGTCAGCAGTGCGGGATGGTCGTTCGGAAAGAGCCGGGTCAGGAAGCGGGGACGGTCCCGGCGCGAGGAGACGGCCAGCACCCGGCCCAGGCGGCCCTCGCGGACCGCGTCGTGCAGCGCCCGGTGGGCGGGGCTGTGCCGCAGGATGTGCCCCGGCTGGCAGAGCACCCCGTGCGCCTCGGCGGCCTCGACGATCGCCGTGGCGTCGGCGACCGTCGCGGCCAGCGGCTTCTCGACCAGCACGGGAATCCCGGCGGCGATCAGTGCGACCGCGACGGCGCGGTGCGCCGGCCCGGGCACGCACACGGAGGCGACATCCGGCGCCGCCTGCGCGAGCAGGGCCGCGACGGAATCGAACGTACGCGGGATGCCGTGCTGGACGGCGACCCGCTCCCGGGTGGCGGTGTCCGGGTCGACCAGCGCGTCCACCCGGACACCGAGCGACTGGTACGCGGCGACGTGCCGGGCGCCGAACGCGCCCGCCCCGACCACGGCCACCCGCGGCCCGGCGCTCACCGGGCCACCGCCTCGGCCGGCGTCGCCGCGGTGCCCGCGCCGGCGGCCGGGGCCGGTGCCTCCTCCGCGAGCCGACCGTCGAGGACCGCCCGGGTGAGGCGCTCCAGGGCGTCGACCCCCGTCGCGAGGCACCGCTCGTCGACGTCGAACGCGCCGGAGTGCAGCGGCGCGCCGCCGCGTTCGCCGGTGACCCCGAGCTTGACGTACAGGCTCGGGCCGAGCGCGCCCAGCAGGGCGAAGTCGTCGGTGGTCAGGGGCGGTACCGGCAGGTCGACGACGTCGACGTGCCCCGACAGCTCGGCGTGCGCGAGAGCCACCACCTCCGGGGCGTTGCGCACCGCCGGCATCTCGTTGGCCCAGGTGAACCGTACGCCGAGGTCGAGCGCGGCGGCCTGCTGGCGGGCGACGCGTTCGATGACCTCCTTCAGCCGCTCCCGCACGACGGGGTCGTGGGTACGCAGCGTCCCGGTGGCCTCGGCCCGCTCGGCGACCTGACTCTGGCTCGCTCCCCCGGCGATCGTGCCGATGTTGAAGGCGACCAGTTCGTCGGGGTTGCGGGACCGGGAGACGGCGGCGTGCAACGTGGACACCATGGCGGTCAGGCCGAGGATGGCGTCCCGGCCCAGCGCCGGGGTGGCGGCGTGCGCGGCCCGCCCGAGCACCTCGACGCGGAACGCGTCCTTGGCCGCCATCGCGGTCGCCCGGTCGATCCCCACCGCTCCCGCGGGCAGGTCGGGCCAGCAGTGCAGCCCGAGCACGGCGTCGAACCGGCGGGCGCGGAACGCCTCGTCGGCCAGGACCGCGGCGGCTCCCGAGTCGGCGCCGAACGGGATCTCCTCGGCCGGCTGGAACAGCACGGTCACCGCGCCCCGGGCGGGTGGGTCCGCGGCGAGCCGGGCGGCGACCCCGTAGGCGACGGTCATGTGCACGTCGTGCCCGCAGGCGTGGCACACGCCCGGATTGCGGGAGGCGTACGGCTCCTGCTTGCTGTCCTGCACGGGATAGGCGTCCATATCGGCCCGAAGAAGGACCGTCGGCCCCGGGGCACCACCGTCGATCTCCAGGACGACGCCGGTGTCGGCAATTCCGGTGCGAATCCGGCCGAGTGGCCCGAGCAGGCGCTCCAGGGTAGCTGCGGTCTGCCGCTCCGTGAACCGCAGCTCGGGGTGCCGGTGAAGCTGACGCCGCAGCCGTACCAGCTCATCAACCTCGTCGCCTGGCAGCGTCACCCGGCTCACTCCTCGCTCGCGCCAACGTAATCCGGACCTAATTGAGACAAGAACCTAAGTCAGGGGTGTCTCCGCGTCAATGGCCAGGCGAAATTTGAGTTAGGGTCCGAACCATGCGACGCGCCGACGCCCACCTGCACCTGTTCGCCGCCGGCTACCCCGGCCGCTACGGCCGCTCCCCCGCCGGCGGCGACGAACTGGCCGTCTACCAAGGCCTACGCCGCGAACACGGCATCGTCCGGTCGCTGGTGATCGGCTACGAAGGCGAGGCCGGCTTCGCCGGGAACAACCGCCATCTGGCCTCCCTCGCCGCCGCGCACGACTGGATCGCCCCGGTCGCCTACGTCCCACCAGATGGACCAACCGACGGAGACTCGCTCAACCGCTGGTGGTCGGCGGGCTTCGTGGGCATCGCCGCCTACCTGGCCGACCCGGCCTCGGCGGACCGCTTCGGCGGCTGGCTGGCAGGCAGCGCGGCGGCGCTGAACAGCACCGCCGCGCTGCTCAGCCTGAACGCCACACCCGCCGCGACCGACCGGCTCGGCCCGGCCCTCGCCGCCCTGGACGGGTGCACGATCCTGTTCAGCCACCTCGGGCTGCCCGGCACGCAGCCCGTGGTGCCCACCGGCGACGAGGCGCGGGAGATCCTCACGCCCCTCACCCACCTGGCGCGGCTACCCCACGTCGGAGTCAAGATCTCCGGGCTGTACGCCGTCAGCGAGCCCTCCCACGGCTACCCGCACGAGGCAGCACGACCGTTCGTCGAGCTGCTCCTGACGCACTTCGGCACCCGGCGCCTGTACTGGGGTTCGGACTTCCCGCCCAGCCTCGACCACGTGTCGTTCGCACAGACCCTGCACCCGGTCGGTCTCGACGAAATCTCCGTCGCCGAACGGGACGACGTCCTCGGCGCCAACCTCCTGCGTGCCCTGGACCAACGCGCCGCCGCGGTGCCCACCGGCCGCCCCGCCGCCGATCGGCAGACGTAGAACCAGAACGGTCCGCACATCCGCATCATCATTCCGCCAGGAGCTCCCACCCGCTCCCGGGACCTGCCGGCGAGTGGCACCGTGCAGATATACATGCACATGTGCCCATGTTTGTTGGCGCCCGACTTCCGGGCGGTGCGGGGAGGTGCGGTGACCACGACTGAGGAGCAGGGCGCGGCCGGCGGGGTCACGGTGCGCGAGGTGGTCCGGGACGTGGTGGCTTCGGTCGCCCAGGAGGAGTTGCCTCTGGTGGACGGGCTGTTCGCGTTCGACGACGCCACGGTGGTGCGGCGCCTGGGCGCCCGGGGCGGGCGGCGTGAGCCGTTGGGATTCGGGTGGGGCGAGGTCGTGGCGTTGGCGACCCCGGTGGTGTGGCTGGTCGTGCAGCAGCTCGCCGACCGGGCTGCCGCGTCGGCCGTGGATGGCGCGGCCAAGGGGACGAGAGCCATGCTGCGCAAGGTCTTCCGCCGGCGGGCCGCGCCCGTGGAGGTCCCTGCGTTGACCCGCGAGCAACTCGGCGAGGTACGGCAGCGGGTGTTGGAGGTCGCCGTGCAGCGGGGCCTGGACGACGAGCGGGCCACGGCGATCGCCGACGCGCTGGTGACCCGGCTGGCGCTGACCGCGCCGGTGACACCCGTGCCGGAGCCCGTGAGCCCGGACAGGCCCGGGCCCGGGGACAGGGCGTGATGGTCGCCGAGCCTGCCCGGTCGCGGGTCGACGAGCGGGCGATGGGTGCCGGTACGACCGTGCGGTTCGTGCTGCTGGTGGTCTTGCTGCTGGTCAGCAGCGCGACCATGACGGCCAACGTCACCGCGTGGCTCTCCGACACCGACGGCGTGGAGGGCTTCGCCTGTCTGCTCGCCACCGGGATGGATCCCAACGATGCCTACAGCGCGGCCGGCGAGGCCAGCTTCATGGCCAACGTGGATGCCTACGAGGCGTGCATCGCCCGCCATGAGCGACCGCTGCCGTGGTGGATCCGCCTGGCGTGGCCGGCTCTGCTGGTGGTGTCGGCCAGCGTGCTGTTCTGGTGCCTGCATCTCTGGAAGGCGCGGCGTGGCCGGGTCGTCCCGCTGACGGCGATCGACCGTGACGGCGAGATCCTGCGCACCGTGGAGAGTCTGGCGGCGTCGGCTGGTCTGGCCCGTACGCCGAATGTCGTCGTGGATCCGGCGGCGGCCTCGGCCGGGGCGGTGGTGTTCGGCCGCAACCGCCGGCCGACGGTGCGCCTGCACGGTGGGCTGCTCGCCCGCAGGGCCACCGATCCGGAGGCGTTCCGGGCGGTGCTGCTGCACGAGTTCGCCCACATCCGCAACGGTGACGTCACCCTCGCCTACGCCACCGTCGCGGTGTGGCGGGTGTTCCTGGCAGTGGTGCTCCTCCCCTACGTCGTGTGGTGGATCATCGCGTTCCCGGGTGGGCCGTGGTCGCCGGAGTGGCCCGGTGCGGTGCCGTTGGCGACACGTAGCCTCGTGCTGGCGGCCTTCCTGGTGGCGCTGATCTATCTCGCGCGGTCGGACGTGTTGCGCAGCCGGGAGATCTACGCCGATCTGGCCGCGGCGCGGTGGGGTGCCGACCCCCGCCCCTGGGCGGTGGCGACCCCGGGCCCGCCCGAGGGGAGACTGAGGCGGCTGGGCGCCTCGTTCGTCGAGCTGTGGCGCACCCATCCGCGATGGGATCTGCGCCGGGAGGCGCTGGACGATCCGGCGGTGCTGTTCGGTCTGCGGTCGCTGCCGATGTTCCTGACCGGGGCCGCCGCGACTCTGATCAACTCCCAGGTGCGGTTGTACCTGAGCATGTCCGATCTGACCCGCCCGTGGCTCGGCCAGGTGACGGCTGTCGCCGCGGCGGGGCTGGTCACCGGGCTGGTGGGGGTCGCCCTGTGGCGGGCCGTGGCCCACGCCGTGCTCACCGGACGGCGTGTGCCCTCCGGCCTGCGGGCAGGGCTGTGGCTGGGAACGGGGATGATGGCCGGCGAGCTGGTGCTGAACGACATCGTGCTCACCGAGTGGCTGCCCCAACGCCCCGCGATCCTGGTGCTGGTGGTCTTCGCCGGGGCGGCGTTCACCTGGTGGGTCGCGCAGTGCGCCCACCTGTGGCTCAGGGCATGGCCGGGCCGGTCGATCCGACCGGTGATGCTGGCGGGGTTGGCATCCGCGTGCCTTGTGTTGTCGGCATGGTTCACGTGGTGGCGCGAGTGGGGCTCTCAGTACCTGAACGGGCCGCCGTTCGACACGCGTGCGCTGCTGGCGCGTGACTACCCCGGCGAGGTGGCCGACCATCCTGCCGCGGCCAGCGTGATCGGCATCGTCCACCCGCTGTTGCACAGCCTGGACCAGCCCCTCGTCCTACCGATGGTCGCGGCCCTGTGGGCCGTGCCGCTGCTGGCCTGGACGAGCCGACGGGCTACGGCCACGCTCCGCTGGGTGCCCGGTGCGCTGCGGGAGCCGGCTGCGGCGGAGCCACCTGTGGAGCTGCCGCCGCTGCGAGGGATGCTCGGAGTCGCGGCGCTGGGCGGGGTGTCGGGCTGGGTGGCCGTCGCGGGCGCGGCGGCGTACATGCATTCCTGGCAACCACCGCGTGGGCAGCGGGGCGGCCTGTACCTCTGGATCTACGAGGGGTGGGTGTTGGTGGCCCTGGTGACGGCGGCCACGGCAGCCGCCGTCGCCGCGAGCGTGGTCGCGAGTCGCCACCGGCTGCTCATCGCGATCATCACCGCCGAGCTCGCGGCGTTGATCGGCCTCGGCGGGTGGTTCGTCCTCCTGTCCGTCGACGGGTGCGTTCCGCTGCTGAACACCCTGGCGTCGTCCTGCCAGTGGCGTCCGGCCGCGGCCTGGCCGCTGGTCCAGCTTCTCGCGGGCCAGGTTCTCGTGGTCGCCGCGGTCACGGCCGTCATCGCGGCCGCAACCGTTTCCGCGATCCGCCGGGTGTGGACGTCTGGAGGGCACCACGCCGCCGAAGCGCGTCCGGCGCGGGAAGGACGGGGCGGGCTGGTCGCCCGACGGCTGTGCGTCGGTGTGTTGTGCGCCGCCGCGGTGGGGGTCACCGTGCTGGGGGAAGCGAGCCTGCTGGACATGGAGCGCTCCTCGAAACGTGAGGCCGCGGCCAACGTGCAGCTCATGGTGCCCGTTGGTGAGCCGCCGGCGGTGTCCGCCGAGACAAGAGCCATGCAGGTGCTCGCGTGGAAGAACCTCGGCGCAGGGGACCTGGTGAGGCGCTACGCCGATGCCCTCGAACGCCTCGGTACGGCGCAGATCCAGGCCGCGGACGCCGCAGACGCCGCGAACAGCGCACGCGCCGAGATCGATCCCGCCACGTTCCGGCCGATCTGTGCCGACATCGGTCAGGTCGCGCGGGACGCCGACCGCTACTTCCGGGTGCCCGACCCTCAGGGCCAGGTGCTCTGGCGCAGGTTCATCGAACAAGCGGCAAAGGGCAGTCAGGAGTGCCAACAATCGCTGGACCAGGAGGATGCCGCCCTCTTCACGGCCTCAGACGACAGCATCAACAAGGCCAGCGACGCCCTCACGTCGCTGCTCGACCGGACCGACGCGGTGCTGCGAGACGGCGGCCTGAAGGGCCCGTGACAGCGCCGGGCGGCGCCACGACCGCCGCCCGGCCACGAAACACGGCAGCTCCTCAGTGCGCTGCCACGACCACCGCCGCCGGTTCCAGTTCGGCGAGCCGGGACGGCCGCACGACCACGAGCAGGACCACCATCGCCGCCACCATGCCGCCCGCGACCACGAGGGCCATGGCGACCGCGCCCGTGCCCAGCACACCCACCAGGGGCGCGGCCAGCGCGCCGACGCCGAACTGCACCGCGCCGAGCAGGGCCGATGCCGTACCGGCCGCTTCCCCGTGCCGGGACAGGGCCAGGGCCGGCGCGTTCGGCATCGCAAGCCCCGCCGCGGCGAGCACCACCCACAACGACGCCAGCAGGCTCGGCAGACCGCCGAGCCCCGTCGCGGCGAAGGCGAGCAGCGCCACACCGGCGCCCGTTCCCACAGCCAGGGCGACGACGAGGATCCGCTGCGGCGAATAGCGGCGCAGCAGCCGTACGTTGAACTGCGTCGCCGCGATCAGCCCCACCGCGCCCGCGCCGAAGGCCAGCCCGAACTGCTGCTCGTCCAGCCCGTACTGCTCCTGCAGGACGAACGACGACCCGGCCACGTACGCGAACAACGCCGCCATGGCGAGCCCGGCGACCAGGACGAGGCCCACGAACGTGCGGTCCCGCAGCAGCGAGCCGTACACGACAACCGTCGCGACCACCCCGCCGCGCTGGCGCCGGTCCGTCGGCAGCGTCTCGCGCAGCCCGAGCGCGGCGACCACGACGAGCAGCGCCCCGAGGACCGCCAGGGCCACGAACACGCCGCGCCAGTCCGTCCAGCGCAGCAACCCGCCGCCGAGGGTCGGGGCGAGGATCGGCGCCGCCCCCATGACCAGCAGCAGCCGGGAGAGCAGCGTGGCGAAGGCCGCGCCGCTGAACAGGTCGCGGACCACGGCCATCGCGACCACCGAGGCCGCCGCCACGCCGAGGCCCTGCACCACCCGCAACACACCGAGTACCGCGATGTTCGGTGCGAGGACGCAGAGCACCGACGCCACGACGTGCAGCGCGATACCGGCGATCAGCGGCACGCGCCGCCCGACGGCGTCGGACAGCGGGCCGATCAGCAACTGGCCGACGGCGAGGCCCGCCAGCGTGCCGGTGAGGGTGAGTTGGACCGCCGCCGACGTGGTCTGGAAATCCGCGACGATCGCGGGCAGCGCGGGCAGGTACATGTCGATGGTCAGCGGACCCACCGCGATCAGCGACCCGAGCACGAGGACGAGCCGCAGGCGTTGCCCTGCGCTCATCAGGTCACCCGGCGTCCCCGAGGCAGCGGGACCAGCGGGAGTATCGACGGTAGCGGTCATCGGATCGTTTCCGACCGGTCGACCCGCAGCCGCGGGGACTGTGCAGAAGTCATAACTGGCTCCAAATCCCGATCCGGGTGATCTCATTCCCCGGCGGACCAGGACGCAACGAAGATCACACAGCGGCCTCTCTGCTCGGCGGCCAACCAGCAGAGACCGGACGTCGCCTACCAGATGAACGAACGCGGCCAGCCGGACGGACCGGTTCAGAACGTGTGCAGGTCCAGGATGATCCCGTCCGATCCCCCGGAATGGCTCACCGCGACCCAGTCGTCTCCGGCGCCAGCGAGCCAACCGGGGTAACGGCCGAGCTGGCGGCCGGTCGGCACGTCGTAAACGATCACGAACGGCCGGTGGCCCGTCGCGCCGCTGACCGCCACGAGCCGTCCGGTCACGGTCGACCGCCAACTCGCCGACCCACCGGAGAGCCCCGGATCCGGCGCGGTCCACCGCGACGCGCCGGTGGTCATGTCGAGCAGCTCCAGCTCACCCTCGTCGGCGCTGCGCCGCACCAGCACGGACCGGTCGTCCCCGTCGATCGGTACGCCGGCGGTGGCGGCCTCCCACTCCGCCTTGCCGTTGCGCAGGTCCACCAACTGTGGCCGGCCGGCCGCGCTGACCGCGACGAGCCGGGTGCCGGCCCCGATCAGGACCAGCCCGCTCTGATGGTTCGTCAACCGCTTGACGCACTCACCATCCTCGCTTCGCCCGCTGAAGACCTCACCGGACCAGCCTCTGGCACCGGTCGCCGCGTTGACGGTGTCGATGCTGACGGTGCACTGCCGATCACCCCGGGGTGGATCGTTGTCGGTGGTCACGAGCAGGTCGCCTGCGACGAAGCCGTACCAGGCCCGGCTCGGCAACCGCCCGGCCCCGGCCTTGCCGGTGGTGGTCGCAACTGCCGTGTAGGTAGGGGCGGACGCGCTCAGCCGCACCGCCACGTACCGCCCGGTGGGCGGGGCATACGGAATACGCGCACCGAGCGCGACGTCGGTCACCCGGGCGAACCGGTCGGCGGCCAGTTTCCAGAGCTGACGGCCGTCCCGGATGTCCCGGGCAATGACCACGCACTTCGCCGACTGCCCTGTGCCCACGCACTCCTTGTTGTAGACGACCTGTTGCTGGACGATGACGTCCTGGGTGTCCTCGGCCCGCCAGCGGGTGGCGCCGGTGACCGCGTCGAGCACCTCCAGCGGTCCTCCGTCGCTGGCGCTCGCGACGATCAGACCGTCGGTGACCGCGTACTGATAGCTCGTCGGGAACGGATGGCGCCACCGTTCCTGCCCGGTGGACCGGTCCACCGCCCGGAGTTCCCGCTCGTCGGGCACGACGATCAGCTGGCCGATCTGCGCCAGCTGATCGACGAGCCGGTTGACCGACACCGACCAGACCGGGTCGGGGCCCTCCTGCCCCGGCCGGCTGCCCCGGCCCCGTAGGGTCTCCTGGCTCGCCTCGACCTGCGGCGCAGGCTGCTCCGGCGGCTCCGCCCGAGGCCCGGCGCACGCGGCGAGCCCGAGGACCAGGCTCAGGGCCGCTCCGGCAAGGCTCCATCGGGGCAGGCGGTACGACGGTGACAACGGTCTCTCCCTCGATCGGCGGCGAAGGCCCCACCGTAGGACCCGCCCGCACCCGGAGAAGGCGTGACGCCGGAACTACCGGAAGGTGGCGCGGTCAGGGTGCCTACGGTTGGCGCGCAGGGCGGCCAGCACCACGCCCGGTGTGGCCAGCGACCTCGGATGCGCACGCATGGAGACGACCTCGTTGAACCGCCGCGCGACCGCCACGTCCGTGACGGTCGCCGTGACGATCTGCCGGCTGACCCAACTCGAGAAGCGGTGGCCGCGCGGGTAGGGCCCGTCGACGTGCGGCAGGGCCAGGTCGGCGGAGGTGGACGTCGACCACGCGGCGTCGACCACGACCCTCTGCCAGTCGAAGAACCGGCGCGCGGGCAGGCCCGGATCCGGCCGTGACCGCAGGTACACCGACAGGCAGGCCGCGTGCAGGGCCGCCGCCGTCATTCCCTGCCCGTACACCGGGTTGAACGACGCGACCGCGTCGCCGACGCTCACCAGCCGGGCCGGGAACCGCTTGAGCGCGTGGAAGTCCCGCCGCCGGCTGTCGGCATGGCGGTAGGTCCGGACGTCGCCGAGCATCTCGTTCCCGGCGACGTCACCGAACTCCGGTGGGAACTGGTCCCGCAGCCGCCGCACGAAATCCTCGGCGGTGCTTCCCGGGCGGTTGTCGCCGTACCCGGCCATCATCGCCATCCACCGGCCGTCCTCGACGGCGAAGACCGCGGCTCCGGCCACGTCCGGCGACGTCCCCGGACTGTGCAGCGCCATGACGACCGTGAGGTCGGGATCCGTCTCCGGGCGTCGGAACAGGGCCGTGGCGTAGTTCAGGTTCACGGTCATCCGCCGCGTGACGGGGCGGTCCCAGCCGGCATGCTCCAGCCACTCGGACAGCCTGCTCGAACGCCCCATGGCGTCCACCACGAAGTCGCCGCTCTCGACGCCGGGCACCCCGCCGACGTCGCAGCGGACGCCGGTGGCCGCGCCACCGTCGAGCACGAGACCCGTGGCGCGGGCGACGACCGTCTTCACGTTGGGCAGTCGAAGCACCTGCTGACGGATCAGGCCCTCCAGCAGCGGTCGGGTGCCCGCCAGGCTGTCGGCGTCGTCGGGCACGACAACCTTCAGCCGGCCGTCGAGGTAGGCGCGTCTGGTCCCGGGGGGAGCCTCGACCGCTCCCTGGGCCAGCGCCTGTTCGCGGAAGCCGGGAAACAGGCGTTCGAGCTGGAGGAAGCCACCGGGCAGCAGCGCGTGCAACTGCGTCCCCTGTGGCACGCCCCGCCGACCGCCGGTCAGATGCAGGTCGTCCCGGTCGACGACAACGACGCTCTCCGCGTGGTCGGACAACACCCGGGCGGCCAGCAGGCCGGCGACACTGCCGCCGACCACGACGGCCCTGCCCATGACCGGAGACTGCCGGGCGGCTGGTCGCACGGCGTTCAACGCGGCGAAGACCTTCGTCGGGGAGAGGGGCATCGTGCTCTCCATGGGGGTACGAGAGGTGCCGCGCACGCGCCTGCCGAGCGGGCTGCGCGTACGCGGCCCCACGGGGCGGACCGGCCGACATGACGCTCGTCGATCGTCGCACAGGCAGCGGGCGCCGCCCCGGCAGGTCGCCCACCAACCGGTCCTCGGTGCGCCTGCGCGACCGACGACGCGTGCCCGGGTCGGGGCGCGGGCGTCACCGCCACCAGGAGCGCGGCGGGAACCGCAGGATCCGGTCGTCGCCTGCCGCGGGAACGCCCCGGCCGTCACGGTTGCTGGTCGTCACCCAGAGGGAGCCGTCCGGTGCGTACGCGACGGCACGCAGCCGGCCGTAGGTGCCGACGAGTTGCGCGGTGGGCGTGCCGGCCCCGTCGAGCGGTACGACCCACAGCCGGGCGCCGCGCAGGGCCGCGACGTAGAGCGTCCTGCCCACGATCACCGCGCCGCTGGGCGACGCCTCGGCGGGCGTCCACGTCACGATCGGGTCGCGGAAGCGCGGGTCGCCGGCCACTCCCTCCACCACCGGCCAGCCGTAGTTGCCGCCCGGCACGATGCGATTGACCTCGTCAAAGCGGCTCGAACCGAACTCGGTCGCGTAGAGCCGACCCCGCCAGTCCCAGGCCAGGCCCTGCACGTTGCGGTGGCCGAGGCTGTAGACCAGGGACCCGGCGGTCGGGTTGCTCCACGGCACGGTGCCGTCCGGCCGCATCCGCAGGATCTTGCCGTTGCGGTGCGACGGGTCCTGGGCGGTGGCCGGCTGCCCGGCGTCGCCGACGCCCGCGTAGAGCATCCCGTCGGGGCCGAACGCGATGCGCCCGCCGTTGTGCGCGCCGGACCGGGCGAGCCCGGTGAGAACCGGCTGCTGGACCTGCGGCGCGGTGAGCCGGAAGCGGACGATCCGGTTGTCGACGCTGGAGGTGAAGTACACGTACACGAATCCGTCGGTGCGGTAGCGGGGCGAGACGGTCAGCCCGAGCAGCCCGGCCTCTCCCGTCGCGACGACCCCCGAGATCTGCGCGACCTGCTGCGGGGCCGACCCGCGGCGTACCCGCAGGACCCGCCCGCTGTTCCGCTCGGTGACGAGCGCACTGCCGTCGGGCAGGAAGTCCAGCCCCCACGGCGCTTCGAGGCCGGTGGCGACGGTCTCCGGCCGGGTGAAGTCGAACCCGCGCCAGCCGAATCCGCGCTCGCCGCTGGGCGCGTGAGCGGTCGCCGTGGCGGGCGGCCCGGCGACGCTGACGCAGACGACGAGGGCGATACCGGCGACAACGCTGCGTCTTCTCATGGCGTACCCCGGGGTCTTCGACACACGCCAGTTGATGCCGGCGTCGCCCGCCAGGGACAGGCGAGCGCGACACCACTCTCCTCGTCCCGCCGTCTCGGGACCGTCACCGCGACGCCCGCCACAGAGACGCCGGATGTGCGGCCGTCAGGCGACGCGCCGGGACGGACCCCAGCCCGCGGGCGGTCTCGCTCGGCTGTCGGCGACGTGACCCGGGCCCGCTACTTCACCTTGCGCGTCGACCGGGTCACGATGGCGTCGTACTCGGGGTGCTTCTCCAGCCATCCGCTGAGGTACGGGCAGATGGGCACCACGGTCCGGCCTCTGGCGCGGGCGTCGTCCATCACCGCTCGGGCCAGGGTCGATGCCACTCCCCGGCCCTCGAACTCCGCGTCGACCTTGGTGTGGGTGTAGGCGATGATGGTGCCGGTCAGTTGGTAGGTGACGACACCGGCCAGCGCTCCGGTCTCGTCCCGCGCCTCGAACCGCTCCCGCTCCGGCGCGTCTGTCACGGTGAACTGCATCAAGCCATCCAATCACGGAGCGGTCCACGGACCGGGCGGGGCCGCCGGGGTGTGCCCGACGGCCCCGCCCGGCGCGGGTCAGTGCAGGAGGACGGGAACCTTCTCCTGCTCCGCCTGCTGACCGTCGAGCAGGTGCGACGGCTCGCGCCGACGGGGCAGGAACACGGCCGGGATGAACGTGGCCAGCACCAGCGCGAACCCGACCCAGAACGTGTTCGCGAACGCACCGGCGGCAAAGTCGAGGCCACGGTCGATGAGCGACGGGTCGACCGGGAACTGCTGGGCCAGCTCCGGCTGCTGCTGGACGGCGGTGGCGAGGCCGGCTTCGGTCACCGGCTCGCCGCTCGGGTCGGTCACGCCGGGGATCGGCCGCGAGCCGTTCAGCTCGCTGGTGAGGATCACCGACATCACCGCGGCGCCGACGGACCCGCCGATCTGCTGGAGGATGTTGACCAGCGTGGAGCCGCGGGCGACCTCGTGGGCGCTGAGAGTCTTCAGCGCCGAGGTCATGATCGGCATCATGGTGCCGCCCATGCCGAGGCCCATGACGAACAGCGACCCGCAGAGCAGCCAGTACGACGTGTCCGGGCCGAGCTGGGTGAAGGTGAAGAACCCGGCGGCGATGAGCACCAGCGCGAACGGCACCGTGCGACCGACGGGCACCCGGTCGGCCAGCATTCCGGCCACCGGCATCGTCATCATCGCGCCGATGCCCTGCGGCGCTATCAGCAGGCCGGCGGCCAGCGTCGACTCGCCGCGGACCAGCAGGAAGTAGCTCGGGAACAGAATGCCGGCGCCCATGAACGCGATGATGAACACGAACATGGTCACCGACGCGATGGTCAGGTTGCGGTTGGCGAACAGCCGCAGGTCGAGCAGGGGGTGCCGGGGCTTGAAGGAGTAGAGGACGAACGCGACGACGAGCACTCCGCCGACCAGCATGGGCGCCCACACCTCGGGGTCGGCGAAGGTGCCTGCCTCAGGCAGCGTGGAGACGCCGTAGAGGAAGAGCGCGAGCCCCGGCGAGAGCATCAGCATGCCGACGAAGTCGAACGACTCGGAAGGCTCGGGGGCGTCCTTCGGCAGCGCCAGCGCGGCGTAGACGAGCGCGACGGCGCCGATCGGCAGGTTGATCAGGAAGATCCAGTGCCAGCTCGCCGTGTCGATCAACCAGCCGCCGAGGATCGGACCACCGATGGGCCCGAGCAGCATCGGGATGCCGAGGACAGCCATCAGCCGGCCGATCCGGTGGGGTCCGGCCGCCCGGGTCATGATCGTCATCCCGATGGGCATGAGCATGCCGCCGCCGAGGCCCTGCAGCACGCGGTAGCCGATCAACTGCCCGATCGTGTCGGCGGTGGCGCACAGCACGGACCCGATCGTGAACAGGGCCAGCGCGATCATGTAGAGCCGCTTGGTGCCGAACCGGTCGGCGGCCCAGCCGCTGAGCGGGATCACGGTGGCCAGCGCGAGCGTGTAGGCGGTCATCGTCCAGGCGACCTGGGCGTAGGACGCGTCGAACTCGCGTTGGAAGGTCGGCAGGGCGACGCTGACGACCGTCACGTCGAGGATCGACATGATCGCGCCGAGGACGACGACCCCTGCCACCTTGAGGACTGCGGCGTCGAGTTTGTCTGAGGTCGCGATGGATTGCTGTGTCACAAAGTCTCCTGATCCCCGTTGGGCCAGCGGGAGCTGGCCAGGCGCCGATCGGTACGGCCGGCGCGCGCTGTCACGTGCGCAGCGATGTCCGCGGGCAGACTAACGACCGGCAGTGACATTCGGCTTCCGGATTTCCGGCTGTCGAGGCCGACGTCACTCCGCACAAGTCGCGCCGAAAGGCCCACTCCGGAACGTTGAAAGCGGTCCCCCTATGCCGTCGGGCGGGGCGCGGTCGGCGCGGGACCCAGCGCCGCGAGTTGGATCTGCAACGCCAACCGCGTACGCGGCGACTCGAGATCGACGGCGACGACCTCGGCGAGGCGGCGCAGGCGGTACCGGAGCGTGTTGGGGTGCACGTGCAACTGCCGGGCGGCCCGCTTCGGGTCGCCCTGCTGCTCCAGCCAGGCCGCGATGGTGGCGACGTAGTCGGTGCCGTGCTGCCGGTCGTGGGCGACGAGGTCCGGCAGCGGGCCGCCGACCAGCAGGTCGGCGCTCGGCACGGCGCGGACCACGCGGTGCACGACCACCTCCGCCCACTGGTCCTCGAACCGCAGCACCGGTCCCCGCTGCCGGGCCGGGCCGTGCAGCGCGAGCAGTTCCGCCGCCTCGGCCCGGGAGCGCGGCAGGTCCGTCAGGTTCCTGGCGACGCCGCCGGACGCGGCGTACAGCCCCGGGTCGTGCACGGCGATGTCGCGGATCAGCCGCTCCATCCAGCGCCGGGAACCGGGCGACTCGCCGCCGTCGACCAGGACGGCGAACAGGACGTCGCCGACGTCCGCGATCAGCGGTTGGCGCCACCCGTGGCGGCGGGTGATCGACTCCCACATGGCCAGGTTGTCCACCATCTCCCCCGTGCCGCCGTGCGCGCCGAGCCCGACGACCCGCCACGGGCCCTCGGGAAGCGCCAACTCCTCCCGGCCCATCCGGCCGGGCGCCCGCAGGGCGGCCCGCAGCCGGTCGGCCGAGACCCGGCGCGCGACGTCGGCCTGCACCCGCAGGCGGAGCAGGTGCAGCGCCAGCACGGACGCCGTGCCCTGGAGGTCGCGCAGCCGCGCGGCGGGGACCGGGCCCTCGACGACGGCCCAGATCGAGCCGAGCAGCTCGCCCCCGGCCCGGATCGGGATGATGAGCCGGGGCAGCGTCCCGTCGGGCCCCTGCGGCACGAAGATCAGCTCGCTGCCGGTCGCCAGTTTGCGGAAGACCCCACGGGACCGGAAGTGCGCGACCACGTTGCCGGGGGCGCGCCGCCCGACGATCGTCGAGACGCGTGCCGGGTCGGTGCGGTCCTGACGTGACGAGTACGCCAGCACCCGGGACTGGGCGTCCTCGATCGTCACCGGCGCGTCGACCACGGCGGCGGTCGCGTCGGCGAGGGCGAACAGTTCGTCGTACACGCCGGTCTCCCCGGTGTCGGCCGGGCCGGGCGCGACGGCCCGGTCGATCACCCCGCGCAGCAGCCAGACGAGCTGGGCCCACGAACCGTGGCTCTGCAGCTCGACCAGGGTCAGCCGCCGCTCGGCGGCGGCCGCCGTCACGGCGGGGTGCCCGGCCAGCGGAGGCTTGAGCACGAGGCCGGCTGCCCCCGCCTCGGCGTAGCGCGCGACGACGGCGAGCGCCTGGTCCGGGGTTCCGATGCCCGCACCGAGCACGAGGTCGCCGCTCTGGCCGCTCGTGGCCTCGTCGACCTCGGCGAGGGTCACGTCGCGGACCTCGGCCTCGTCGGCGGGTACGACGACCTTGAGCAACGCGGCGCCGACCGCGTCCACCACGCCAGCCACGGTGATCACGACCAGATTGTGCCTCGTCCTTGTTCGCTTCGGCCAATCGTCGGGACAAGCCTTGGCCTGCCGGAACAATGACGTACCGGCGGGTCGGGGACAGGATGGGCGCGATCCCGGTCGCCCCGAAGGAGAGACCGGTTGCCCTGAAGGAGAGAAACGGATGCCCCCCATCGAGTCCGCCCCCGCCCCCCAGCGCGTCGCCGTCGTCGGCGCGGGGATGGTCGGGCTGGCCACCGCCTGGTTCCTGCAGGAACGGGGCGTCCAGGTCACCGTGCTCGACCGTACCGGCGTGGCGGCGGGCGCGTCGTGGGGCAACGCCGGCTGGCTCACCCCCGGCATCACCACTCCCCTGCCGGAGCCGGCGGTGCTGCGTTACGGGCTGCGGGCCGTCCTGAGCCCGTCGTCGCCGGTCTACGTGCCGCCGCGCGCCGACGCCCGGCTCCTGCGGTTCCTGACCGGCTTCGCCCGGCACAGCACCCCGTCGAAGTGGCGCACCGCGATGCAGGCGTTCATCCCGATGAACCGGCGCGCGTTGGAGTCGTTCGACGCGCTGGCGGCCGGCGGGGTCGGGGCGATGACGCACGAGGCGAAGTCGTTCATGGCCGCGTACCGGACCGAGGCCGAGCGGTCGGTCCTGCTGGACGAGCTGGCGCACATCCACTCCGCCGGCCAGGCGATCGAGTTCGACGTCCTGACCGGGGCCGAGGCGCGCGAGGTGGAGCCGTCGCTGTCGGACAACGTCGGCGCCGCCATCCGCCTGCACGACCAGCGGTACATCAACCCCGGGCAGTACGTGCACGCGCTCGCCGACTCCGTCCGCGCCCGCGGCGCGTCGATCGTCGCCGGCGTCGACGTCACCGACATCCGCGACGAGGGCACCGGCGTCCGGGTGGTCACCACCACCGGCACGGACGAGCGCTACGACGCGGTGGTGCTGGCGACCGGCACCTGGCTCGGTGAGCTGGGTCGGCGCTTCGGCGTCCGGACCGTCGTGCAGGCCGGCCGCGGGTACAGCTTCAGCGTCGCGATCGAGCACATGCCGGCCGGTCCGGTCTACTTCCCCGCGCAGCGCGTCGCCTGCACGCCCCTCGGGGACCGGCTGCGCGTCGCCGGGATGATGGAGTTCCGCAGGGCCGAGGCGCCGCTCGACCGTCGCCGCATCTCCGCCATCGCCGAGGCCGCGCGGCCGCTGCTGCGGGGCGCCGACCTCGACGCCCGCGCCGACGAGTGGGTGGGCGCGCGGCCCTGCACCCCCGACGGCCTGCCCCTGATCGGCCGGACCCGCTCGCCGCGCGTCTTCGCCGCCGGCGGCCACGGCATGTGGGGCATCACCCTCGGCCCGCTCACCGGCGAACTGCTCGCCGAGCAGATCACCGGCGGTGGGCAGCCCGTGGAGCTGCGCCCCTTCGACCCGCTGCGCTGACCGGCACCGCCCAGGGCCGGCCGGCTCGGCCCGACTCACCCCGGCAAAGCGGCGCGGCCCGCCGACCAGGAACCACGGTCGGCGGGCCGCGCCGCGTCCGGTTAGCCTCGCCGTCGTGAGCTTCAGCGCCTACGCCCGCCAGGTCCGCGATCCGGCCCTGCCGCACCGGCGCCGGGTGTCGGCGCTGCGGTCCTGCGTGCAGCCGTACCGGCCGATCGGCTTCCACGCCACGCTCAGCTTCCTCGAGGAGCAGGCTGGGTCGTTCCAGCGGGACGAGGCCGCTCTGCTCCGGGCGCTCGACGCCCTCGTCGCGAGCAGGCTCGCCAGGCGGGCCGAGCGTCGCCGCTATGCCGCCGCGCGCAGCGCCGCCAAGCGCCGTGGCCGGCGCAGCCCGCGCCCGGACGACCCGAATCCGCACCATCGGCGCGGTTACTGGTACGGCGCGCCCGGGTGGGCGGCGCTGCACGCGCTCCGGTTCTGGCAACGCGAACGCCGCCCCGCCCTGCTGCCGTCACTCGACCGGATCGAGGTGTGTTTGGACTCCTGCGTCCGCGCATGCCTGGCGGCGGGGGGGGGGACCCTGACGCCGGCTCAGCGGCAGCTCCTGGCCACCGCCGTCGACGCGCTCGACGAGCGCATCCGCCCCGAGGTGTGGCGCGACCGGGCGGCCTACTTCCGTGCGCGGGAGCTGCTGCAGGTCGCCCGGTTCATGGAGATCGCGGCGGAGGCCGCGTAGGTCCCGCGCCGTCTGATCGTGTGGTCTACCGGCCGTGGAGCCGGCGCCAGGACGGCGCTCCGGCCTTCGGCCACTTGTCTTCGAGAGGTACGCCGGCGGGGGCGGCGGTGTGTGTGCCGTGGGTGGCCTGCTGGTGGGGTTCAGGCTGGCAGGTGGTGCAGTACCGGGCGGACGGCAGGTGAGCCAAGTGCTCGATGGGGATGTCGCCGTGGCACCCATCGCAGGTGCCGTAGTGGCCCTGTTCCAGGTAGTGCAGTGCCCGGGCGATGTCGCCCAGGGCCCGCCGGGTGGCGGCGGTCAACGCGGAGGCGGCCTCGACGTCGGCGCCGTCGGCGCGCATCCGGCGGGCCTGCCGGTCCAGCAGCGCCAGCTGGGTGCTGTGCCGCTCGTACTGCTCCTCCAGGACGATCCGCAGCACGCCCAACTCGTCCTGCCTGCTCACGACGTACACGCTCGGGGTTCCTTCCTGCTCGGGACGAAAAGAAAGGGCGGAGCGCTGATGCGCTCCGCCCGCCGGTGCCGGACATGTGGATGTCGGCCGGGTGGCGGCGGGCGGCGCTGGCCGGGCGCCCGCCGGGTCGGCGGCGCGACGATCGGCGCGACCGTGCCCCGGCGGACGCGGGCGACCACCGACACCACGAGGTGACGCATGGTCGTGTCGGTGACGAGGCGCGCCCGCGCGTTCGTCGACGGCGCCGCTGCCGCGGGGACCGGGCGTGAGTGCGCAGCAGCGGCCCGCGGCCCCGACGAGCGGGGCTGCCCGGACAGGCCGCAGAGGATCACGGCGTCACCATAGACCGGCTGCCCGCGGATCGGCCACCACCTGCGGCGGCGGCCACAAAGCCGGGCCGCGGGGACCTTCGGCGGGCGGGATGGCGGGCGCCCTCAGCCGCCGGGACGCTCGGCTACCACGCCGCGGAAACAGCAGGCCCGGTTTCGCCGTTCGCGCGACCGGACGCCGGTGCACGCCTCATCATCGAACTCTCAGCGACCTGACTGAGGGTAGGTGGACGAGCGTGCGGGAGATGGCGGTTGCGCCGGTCGTCACCGACGTCGAGCTCGGCCTGGCCGAGGTGGTGTGGCACAACGCCGAACGCGATCCGGACCAGACGCAGTTCGTACGGCCGGACGCCGACCCCCGGTCCTGGCCGGCTCGCGGGTGGCGTGGCGCGACGACCGTGACCTGCCGACAGTTCCGTGACGACGTGCAGGCGGTCGCCCGAGGTCTGGTGGCCACGGGTGTCCAGCCGGGCGACCGGGTGGCGCTGATGAGCCGCACCCGGTACGAGTGGACCCTGGTGGACTACGCGCTGTGGTCCGTCGGCGCGGTGACGGTTCCCGTGTACGACACGTCGAGCGCGGACCAGTTGGCCTGGATCCTCTCCGATTCGGGCGCGGTCGCCTGCGTGGTGGAGACGGCCGGGCACGCCGCGATGCTGGACGGCCTGCGCGACTCCCTGCCGGCGTTGGCGCACGCGTGGCAGATCGACGCGGGCGACCTGATCCGACTGGCCGGGGCCGGCCGCGCCGTCGACGTCGGGCAGGTGGCGGCCCGCCGTCGGCGCGTGTCGGCGGGCGACATCGCCACGATCGTGTACACCAGCGGCACGACCGGACGGCCGAAGGGTTGCGTCCTGACGCACGGCAACATCGCCCTGGACGTCGGCAACGCGACCGCGATCCTGCCGGAGGTGTTCCGTCCCGCCGCGTCGACGGTGCTGTTCCTGCCCCTGGCCCACGCCTTCGCCCGGATGATCCAGGTCGGCGTCGTACACACGCGCGCCACCATGGTGCACAGCGCGGACATCGGCGGCGTGCTGGACCAGCTCCGCCGGTACCGTCCGACGTTCGTCCTGGCCGTGCCGCGGGTGTTCGAGAAGATCTACGACCGGGCGAGACGGAAGGCGGCCGACGAGCACCGGGGCTGGCTGTTCGCGGTCGCCGACCGGGTGGCGGTGCGGTACAGCCGCGCGCGGGACACCCGTGGCGGACCGGGGACCGTGCTGCGGCTGGCGCATCTGGTGTGCGACGTGCTGGTCTATCGCAAGCTGCGGGCGGCGCTGGGTGGACGCTGCCGGGTGGCGATCGTCGGCGGGGCACCGCTGGCGCCGCGGCTCGCGCACTTCCTCCGCGGCGCCGGCCTCACGGTGCTCGAAGGGTACGGGCTGACCGAGACCTCGCCCGCCCTGACGGCCAACACGCCGGCGGCAATGCGGATCGGCACGGTGGGCCGTCCGCTGCCCGGAGTCGAGATCGCGATCGCCGAGGACGGGGAGATCCTGGCCCGGGGAGGGGTGGTCTTCCCCGGATACTGGAACAACGCGGAGGCCACCCGCGAGACGTTCACCGACGGTTGGCTGCGTACCGGCGACCTCGGGGCACTCGACGAGGACGGCTACGTGCGGGTCACCGGGCGGAAGAAGGACATCATCGTCACGGCGTCCGGCAAGAACATCGCCCCCGCCCCGTTCGAGGATCAGGTTCGCGCGGATCCGCTGGTCAGCCAGTGCGTGGTGATCGGCGACGGCCGGCCGTACCTCGTCGCGCTGGTCACGATCGACCCGCAGGCGTGGCCGGGGTGGCGGGCCGCGCACGGTCGCGCGGACGCCTCGGTGTCGGACCTGCGGGATTCCCCGGCGCTGCGGGAGGCGGTCCAGCACGCGGTCGACCGGGCCAACCGCGCGGTGTCCCGGGCCGAGCAGATCAAGAAGTTCAGCGTCCTTCCCCGCGACCTCACCGAGGCCGACGGTGAACTCACCCCCACGTTGAAGGTACGGCGAGCGGTGGTGCAGGAGCGCTACGCCGCCGACATCGAGGCGCTCTACCGCGACCACTGACGCCCCTGCCGGGGACAGGCTCATTGACACGGAGCGTCGTACGGATTCCACTGCTTGCAACAGCACCGCCGGCCCGGCTCACCTGACCGACCGTTGCAACAGTGGGGAGGCGTCATGTCCACGCCCGTCAAGCCGCCGCAGGACGCCGTGACCCTCCGCCGTCTCCGTCTCGGGATCGGCACGGTCGGCATCGCGCTGCCGATCGTGCTGACGGTCGGCAACGCGCTGCTCACCGGCAGGTTGGTTCTGCTCGACTCGATCAGCGCCTCCTACCACACCGGCATGCGAGACGTCTTCGTCGGCGGAATGTGCGCCATGGGCGTCTTCCTCGTCTGCTACCGCTACCGGAAGGTGGACGACGTCCTCAGCTCGATCGCCGGCGTGCTGGCGATCGCGGTGGCGCTGTTCCCCGCCGCGACGGGTGCGCCGAGGGGAACGCTCACGCCCACCGACGTCACGATCGGGCGGCTGCACCAGGTCTCGGCCGCTGCCCTGTTCGTGCTGCTGGCCGTCTTCTGCATCTTCCTGTTCCCCCAGACCGGCTCGACGGTCCCCGCGACAGGGCGGACGCGGGCCCGCAACGGCATCTTCTACGCCTGCGGCGGCATCATCATCGGCGCCATCGCGCTCGCAGTGGCGAGCAACGCGCTGCCCTTCTCCGTCCGCGACACGCTCAAGCCGCTGTTCTGGTGCGAGGCGGTGGCGGTGCTCGCCTTCGGTGCCGCGTGGCTCGTCAAGGGCGAAGCGATGTTCCGCGACTCACAACCGCCCCCGGCCGAATCCGAGGTGCGCCGCGCGGCCCCGACCCTCTAGGGTTCCGCCGTGGCTTTGGAGATCGTGACCCTGGCGGACCGTCCGGACCTGGCACCGCTGCTCGACGACGACTTCGACGGGGCGTGGCCGCAGTTCATGCTCTGGGACCCGATGGGCGCGGTGTACTACGGTGTCGCCCACGACCTGTACCCCGAGTTCGTGTTCGCCGCCGTCGACTCCGCCGAGCCCGGACGCGCCGTCGCCCGGGCGTACGCCGTGCCGCTGCGCTGGACGGAGGCGGAGCTGCCCGACGGCGGCTGGGACCGGGTGATCCAGCGTGCCACCATCAACCGCCTCACCGGCGCCACCCCGAACATCGTCTCGGCGTTGGAGATCTGCATCCGGCCGGACCGGCGGGGCACCGGCCTGTCGGCCCTGATGCTCGCCGCCATGCGGGAGACCGTCGCGAAGCGGGGCTACGACACGCTGGTCGCGCCGGTCCGCCCGAGCGGCAAGCACACCCGGCCCGACCTGCCGATGACGGAGTACGCGGCGCAGGTCCGCGAGGACGGCCTGCCGGTCGACCCGTGGCTGCGGGTGCACGTCCGCGCGGGTGGGCGCATCGAACGCGTCGCTCCCCGGTCGATGACGATCACCGGGACGCTCGCCGACTGGCGCCGCTGGACGGGCCTGCCGTTCGACACCAGCGGACCGGTCCACGTGCCGGGGGCCCTCGTGCCCGTGCACTGCGACGTGGCGCACGACCACGCCGTCTACGTCGAGCCCAACGTCTGGGTCCGGCACCGCCTGTAGGCCGCCGCGCACGGCACCACACCGGTCGGCCCCGGCGGTCGCCGGGCAAACCTCGCCCTACTCCGCAACGAGTACTGCTCACCGTGTCGGCGATGCTGTCGAGGTCCTGCTCGGCGCGATCGCGCGTCGTCGTGGGACCGGGGCCATGGCGGCCCCGGTCCCACGACGATCAGGAGGTGACCAGGTCGTCGATCTGGTTGATCGCCGAACTGGCACCCTCCACGATGCCCATGTCCAGCACCTGCTGCAGTGCCTCGGCGGAGGCGTACCTGCCCACGTAGGTCGCGCGGGTGCCGCCGTTGTGCTCGGTGAAGGTGTAGGCGTTCTTGGAGACCGGCAGTTCCGGCCTCGGGTTGAAGTCCAGGTCGGCGAAGCCGTCGTCGAAGGAGAAGGCCCTCGGCTCGTCCACGGCGGTGACCAGCCAGTATCCGGCGTGCTTGTCGCCCTCCGGGCCGGTCATGTAGTAGGTCACGCGACCGCCAGGCGTGAGGTCGTGGTCGACCACCGTCGCCGGGTAGGTCGGCGGTCCCCACACCTTCTCCAGTTGGCGGGGGTCGGCGTAGACCTGCCAGATCCGCTCCACCGGCGCGGCGAATTCCGCGGTGATGGTCAGGGTCAGGTTGTCAAGGTCGTGCTGGACGTCGGTCACGGGCATGGTTCAGTCCTCCTGATCACGGTCCGATGCGATGAGTACGTCGATGCGGGCGATGCGGCCACGCCAAACCTGTTCGAGCTCGGTGAGCATGGACGCCACCGACCGCACCGCCTCCACGTCACCGCTGGCCAGTTGCTCGCGACCACTGCGTCGCTTGGTCAGCAGACCAGCCTTCTCCAGCACGGCGACGTGCTTCTGCACCGCGGCGAAGCTCATGTCGTACTTCGCCGCGAGCGCGGAGACCGAGTGTTCCCCGGCCAGCACGCGGCGCAGGATGTCGCGCCGGGTGCGGTCTGCGAGCGCGTGGAACATGGCGTCCGCGCGGTCGTCGCTCTCCTTGGCCACGGGTCAAATATACAACCGATCGGTTGTATATAGTCAAGGCATGACCAACTACCACCACCGGGCCGATCGGAACCTCGCGCCGTACGTCAGCCTGTCTGTCGGCTCGGCGAGCCGGGGCGCACGACGCATGGTTGAGCAGCAGCCCCGCGGTGGGTCGGGCCAGCGATCCCACCCGGGTCGACCAGCGCACTGCCGGCGACGGCGACCGCGCCGGTCGCCCCACCGACTCGGCCGCGACCCGCCGATGACGGGCGCCGTGATCAAGTTGCCGTACGGCGCGGGTCGTGCTCGTCCGTGAATCGGCGTGCGCGCTACCTGCCATCGAGGTTGCTCAGCGTGCGTACGCTCCACGGGGCGGCGGCGGGCTCTGCTGGCGCAGCCAGGCAAGCAGCGAACACGACGCGATTGGGGAGAGCGTGGACCGACCGGCCTTCTACAGCGGCCCACCGTTGGAGCTGGCGGATGACTATCCACGGTGTCTGCCTGAGGCGCTTCTGCGCGCCGCGGAGCACTTCCCTGACGCCGGTGTCGTCGTCGTCTCCGGGCCAGGACGGTCTGAGTCCTTCCTATACCCGGCGCTGTTGCACCGGGCCCGTCGAATCCTCAGCGCGCTGCGCGACCAGGGGTTGCGAGCCGGTGACCACGTCGTCCTGTACAGCGGGCAGCCGCTGGACTTCGTCAGTACCTTCTGGGCCTGTGCACTCGGCGGGATCCGTCCGCTCCTGATCGCTCGCCCATCCGATCCTGCCGCGGTCGCCGAGGGAGTTGACCGGTTGTGCCGCGCGGCGCGGCTGCTCGGTGAGCCGCTCGTCCTCTGCACCGCAGATGACCGCGACGGCCTGCCCGACGGGCTTCGGCTCCTCGATGTCGGGGCGTACGTCGAGCATCCGCCCGCCGTGGACGTGCATCAACCGGATCCGGACGATGTCGCGATGCTGATGATGTCCTCCGGGAGCACCGGGAGCGCCAAACTCATCCAGCTCACGCAGCGAGGCCTGGTGGAGTTCGCTGCGGGGACCCCGGCGCTGCTGCCGATCCGCCCCGGGGACGTCACGCTGAACTGGCTCCCACTTGACCACAGCGCGTCGTTCCTCCTTTATCACCTGCTCGAGGTCTTCGTGGGGTGCACCAACGTGCACGCGCCCACCGACCTGGTCCTCGCCGACCCGGTGCGCTGGCTGGACCTGATCGTCGAACACAAGGTCAACCACGCCTGGTCGCCGAACTTCGGGTACCAACTGGTCAACGAGGCTCTCTCGGGACGTACGGACGGACACCGGGACCTGTCCTCGATCGTCACCCTGGTAAGTGGCGGCGAGCAGATCACTGTCCCGGTCATGGCGGAGTTTCTCCGCGCCACCGCGCCCTTCGGCATCCGGCCGGAGGTCTTCGTTCCCGCATGGGGAATGACCGAGACGGTCACCGGCATCAGCTTCGCGCACGGAGGCCTGGACGCTAACGTGCACCGGATCCACACGTCGAGCCTCGCCGGGGAACTGACGTGGATGGACGAGGCGGCCGAGGTGGACGGCCACGTCACGTTCGTGGCGGTCGGGTCGCCGGCACCGGGAGCGACGCTTCGCGTGGTCGACGACCACAACGTCGTGCTACCGGAGGGACGCATCGGGCGACTGCAGGTCAGCTCGGCCCGGGTCACGGCGGGATACTTCGGCAACTCCGACGCCGACCGGGCCGCGTTCGTCACGGGCGAATCCGAGCACGAGGTCTGGCTGAACACCGGGGACCTGGCGTTCGGCAAGGACGGCCAGGTCGTCGTCACCGGTCGTGAAGGCGACCGGATCATCCTCAACGGACAAACGTGTTACGCCCACGACATAGAGAGCGTGGCCGCTGAAGCACCTGACGTCGTCCCAGGGCTTGTCGCGGCCTGCGGCGTGCCGCATCCGACGAGTGGCTCCGAGACACTGGTGGTGTTCTTCGGCACCGACCGCGCCGAGCCGGCCGGCACGGTCCGGGCCATCCAGCAGACGCTCTTCGTCCGGCTGCGGTTGACCGCGCGGGTGGTGCCGGTGCCACGCGCCGCGTTCCCGAAAACGGCCAGCGGCAAGGTCCAGCGCGCGGCACTGCGTCGGCGGCTTCTCGACGGTGAGTTCGACGCTCGCCCCACCACCGCCGGTGCTGTCGCCACGCCCGCCGGACTACGCGGCGCGGTGCGGGCTGTGTTCCACGCCGTGCTCAAGACCGACGTCGACGACAACGCGCGCTTCTACGAGGTGGGCATCGACTCCGTGACGATGGTTCGGCTGCACGCCCGGTTGCAGAACGAACTCGGCATGGAGTTCAGCAAGCTGGCGATGTTCGAGCACCCGTCCATCGCCGCGCTCACCAGCCACCTCAGCTCGCTCGCCCCGCCACCCGAACGGCAACCGCGCGCCGTGACTGCCCCCGACCAGCGGATCGCCATCATCGGTATGGCCGCGCGGTTTCCCGGCGCCGACACTCTGGACGACTTCTGGACGAACCTGACAGGGGGCGTGGTGAGTGTCCGGCGGTTCGGCGCGGAGGAGCTGACGGCGGCGGGTGTGCCCGCCGCCGACCGTGCCCACGCCGACTTCGTTCCCGTCACCGGCGCGCTCGCCGACATCGACGCCTTCGACGCCGATTTCTTCGGCATGAGCGCGGCGGAGTCCGAGCTGACCGATCCCGCGCACCGGCTGTTCCTCGAGTGCTGCTACCACGCCCTGGAGCACGGCGGGTACGCCGGCGCGACAGCCGGCCAACGCATCGGAGTCTTCGCCGGTAGCGGCATGAACCTCTACACGCACCAGAACTACCTGCTCAACAACCTGATGGCCGGTCAGGACGACCCGATAACCACGATGCGGAAGGCCATCGGCACCCAACCGGATTTCCTGGCGACCCGGGTCGCCTACCGACTGGGCCTGACCGGCCCCGCCATCGGTGTGCAGACCGCATGTTCCACCTCGCTGGTCGCCGTGCACCTGGCCTGCCAGGCGCTGCGCAGCGGTGATGCCGATCTCGTCCTGGCCGGTGCCGCCGCAGTCCACGTCCCGCAAGCCAACGGATACCGCCATTACCCCGGATCGATCCTCTCCCCGACCGGACAGTGTCGCGCGTTCGACGCCGACGCCGACGGCACGGTGGGTGGCAACGGGGTGGCCGCCGTACTGCTCAAACGGCTGGACCGGGCCGTGGAGGACGGCGACACGATCCACGCGGTGATCCTCGGCTCGGCGGTGAACAACGACGGGACGGGCAAGGTCGGCTTCACGGCGCCCAGCGTGGCGGGGCAGGTGGACGTGATCAAGCGGGCGCTCGACCAGGCGAACATCCCGGCCGAGACCGTCTCCTATCTGGAGGCCCACGGCACGGGGACGCCGCTCGGTGATCCGGTGGAGCTTCGCGCGGCGGCCAGGGCGTTACGCGACCGGACGGACAAGGTCGGTTTCTGCACCGTCGGCTCCGTCAAGCCCAACATCGGTCATCTGGACAGCTGCGCGGGCATGGCGGGCCTGATCAAGACGGTCCTGATGCTGTCACACCGCACGCTCCCACCGCTGGTGAACCTGCGGAGACCGAACCCGGAACTCGACCTCGACGGCAGTCCATTCGTGCTCGGCACCGAACTGCGGCCCTGGTCGACCGATGGGGCGCCCCGCCGCGCCGGGGTCAGCGCGCTCGGCGTCGGCGGCACCAACGCGCACGTCATTCTGGAAGAGCCGCCACCGGCATTCGAGCGGGACACGGCGCCGGGCACACTCCGCGTCCTGCCGCTCTCCGCGGCCGACCCGGAGGCGCTCACCGAGCTGACCAGCCGGATGCGCGATCATCTGCGCGATCATCCGGCCCTGCCGGGCGCCGACGTGGTCTCCACCGCCGCGCTCGGCCGAGCCCACCGCCGGTATCGGCTAGCTGTCGTCGGCGGCAGCGCCACCGAACTGGCCGATGCGCTCGACGAGGCGTTGGCCGGCGAGGTCCCTGCCGGCGGGCCCGGCCCGTTGGCATTCGCCTTCACCGGCCAGGGCGCCGCGAGCCCCGGCATGGCCGACGAGCTCTACCAGGCATTCCCGGCCTTCCGGCGGGTGCTCGACGAGTGCGAGCGGCTGTACACCGCGGAGAACGACGCCAGCCTGCTCGCGCTGCTGTGCGGACGCCACGATCAGCGACTCTGGCCCACCGACACGGCGCAGCCCGCACTCTTCGCGTTCCAGGTCGCCCTGGTCGAGCTCTGGCGCGCCTTCGGGTTGGAGCCGGACCTCGTGGTGGGGCACAGCGTCGGCGAGTACGCGGCGCTCTGCGTCGCGGGGGGCATGTCGCTCGCCGACGGGATCCGGCTGACGGCGTCGCGCGGCAGGCTGATGCAGCAGGGCACTCCCCCGGGCTCGATGATCGCAGTGCTGGCCGGCCGCGCCGCCATCGCCCCGATGCTCGCCGACATCCACGTCGAGGTGGCCGCCGTCAACGGCTCCGAGGAGTACGTCCTGGCCGGGCCGGAAGCCGCCGTCGAGCAGGCGACCGCGTGGCTCGACCGACACGCCATCGGGTGGCAGAGGATGCCGGTCGACCGGGCCTTCCACAGCAGGCTTCTGGATCCGATCGTCGACGCCTTCGCGGCGCGGGCGGCGACCGTGCGGATGTCACCGCTGAGCACGCCGATGGCCAGCACCCTGACCGGGAGGTTGCTGACGTCGGGCACGGTGATGCCGACCGACTACCTCGCCCGGCAGATCCGCCGGCCGGTGCTGTTCGCCGACGCGGTGAGCACCCTCGTGGCGCAGGGTTGTCACCGGTTCCTCGAGATCGGCCCGGACGCGGTGCTGAGCGGGGTGGGGCGACGCGCCAACCCCACCACTGCCTGGGTGGCGACGCAACGGCGAGGCACACACCCGGTCCTGGCGGTCGAGCACGCCGTCGCAGAGCTGTACCGCCACGGCGATCCGGTGGACTGGGCGGAGGTAGCCAGGGGTGGAAGGCGGATACCCCTGCCCGGCTACCCGTTCCGGCGCAAGCGCTACTGGATCGGCGCCGACGGCCCCACCAGTTCCCACGAACCGGTTACCGCGGGTGGCGAAGCGCGGGCCTGCGCACCGGCTGCCGTGCCGGCCGCTGCGGCAGCGCGGCGCGCAGAGGTGCTGGCGACCGTCCGTGACCTGACTGCCCGGCAACTGGGCGCCGCCTTGGCCGAGGTCCGGCCGGAGCGGGCGTTCCTCGAACTCGGTGCCGACTCGCTGTCCATGCTGCGCGTCGTGCAGGAGGTGCGGCAGTCGTTCGGGATCGAACTCGCTGCCCGGGAGTTGTTCACGATCGCGGACAACCCCGAGCGCCTGTCCGCGTTGATCGCCGACCGAATGGGCGCCGAGGATGACCCGACGGAGACGCCGACCGATCCGGTGGCGGCTGACGAAGGGCCCGCACCGACCGCATCCGGGGCCGACGCGCCGCCCGAGGCGAGCGCCGCGCCGTCTGCGGAGGTCGCCGACGTCATCGCCCAGCAGCTCCGACTCACCGAACAGCTCGTCGAGCAGGTCACCTCCGTGATGCGCGAGCAGCTGGCCGTGTTGGGTGGAACGCCCGGATCACCGGTCGGCTCGCCGGTGCCGCCGGTTCAACCCGGACCCCAGGTGCCCACCCCGCCTGCCGCAGCCGTCGCCGTCGCCTCGGCCGCCGCAGGTACGCCGGGCAGGACGACGCAGGTCACCGGACCCGTGCCCACGCCGCCACCGCCGCGGCCTCGACCCGCGCCGCCGGCGCGGCCGGCGCGGACCAGCGCGTGCGATTTCAGCCTGTACTTCTTCGGTGACTACCCGGACCAGGACCAGCAGGACAAGTACGCCGCGATCATGGAAGCCGTGCGGTTCGGCGATCAGCACGGCTTCCACGGTGTGTGGTTTCCGGAGCGGCACTTCCACTCGTTCGGCGGGCTGTTCCCCAACCCGGTCGTGCTGGCCGCCGCGGTGGCCCGCGAGACGTCCCGGATCAGGATCAACGCGGGCTCCGTGGTGCTGCCGCTGCACAACCCGATCCGGGTGGCCGAGGAATGGTCGGTGGTCGACAACCTCTCCGGCGGCCGCGTCGGGTTGTGCGTGGCCAGCGGTTGGCACCCGAACGATTTCGCGCTCAGCCCGGACGCGTTCGGCAGCCATCGACAGCTCATGTACGAGCACCTGACGACCGTCCGCACGCTGTGGTCGGGTGAACCGCTGCCCGCCACATCCGGCAACGGTGAACGGATCGACGTCCGGATCTTCCCACGACCGCTGCAGACGATGCCGCCGTTCTTCGTCGCCGTCGTGGCCAACCCGGACTCGTACCGGTCGGCCGCCGCCGCCGATCTCGGCGTGGTGACGAATCTGATGACTCAGTCCATCGACCAGTTGGCCGAGAACATCTCGCTCTATCGCCGCACCAGAAGCGAGCACGGGCTCGATCCGGATGCTGGCCGGGTGGTCGTCCTGGTTCACACGTACCTGGGTGACGACCTCGAACGCACCCGCGCCGAGGCGTTCCCGCCGTTCTGCGACTACCTGCGCTCGTCGCTGTCGCTCCTCGGCGGCGTCACCAACAGCCTTGGCATCACCATCGACGACACCACTCCCGACAGTGACGTCGACTTCCTGCTCGAGCAGGCCTACGGACGGTACTGCGAGGACCGGGCGTTGATCGGAACACCCGACAGTTGCGCCCCGATCATCGACCGTCTCGCCGAGATGGGCGTCGACGAGATCGCGTGTTTCGTCGACTTCGGTGTGTCAACGAAGCAGATGCTGCGAAGCCTGCGGCTCGTCGACCAGGCACGCGTGCGGCAGCAGGACCCGGGACGCGACCCGCGGCAGGTCACACAGCATGCGCCGCTGGCAGCGGCGCAGCGGGGAATGTGGTTCCTGGAGCAGATGTACCCGGCGCGCACGAGCTACCACGAGCCGAAGGCGATCCGGCTGGACGGCGCGCTAGACGTCACCGCACTGCGGTGGGCGTTGCGCAAGGTGGTGGAGCGCCACGCGCCGCTGCGTACGGTGTTCCGCGAGGTCGATGGCGAGCCGCAGCAGGTGGTCCTGCCCTCAGTCGACATGGACTGCCCGCTGGTCGACCGGTCGGGTGTTCCAGACGACCAGGCGATCCGAGACGCAGTGGTCGAGTTCGGCGCCCAGGGGTTCGACCTGACCACGGGACCGCTGCTGCGGATCAGGTTGATCCGGCTGGGCGAGGCTGAGCACGTGCTGATGCTCTACGCGCACCATCTCGTCTTCGATTCGTTCTCCACCGCGGTGTTCGTCCGGGATCTCGCCGCGTTCTACCGGTCGGGGCCGACCCAGCCACCGCCGCTCGCCCCACTACCGATCAGCTATCCGGACCACGTACGCGCACGCCTCGTCACGGGCGAGGAGAAGCGGCGGCACCTGGACTACTGGCGATCTGCTCTCGCCGGGGCGCCACCGCTGCGCCTGCCCACGGACCGGCCCCGACCGCCGGTGATGACGGCGCGGGGCGCCGCACTCGTGCACGACCTGGACGCCGACGTCGCTGCGGCCGTACGTCGGATCAGTCAGGAGCACCGGGTCACGCCGTTCATGACCCTGCTCGGCGGGATCGCCACCGTGCTCGGGAGACTCAGCCGCCAGGACGACGTCGTGCTCGGCACCGTCCTCACCAACCGGCCCGCCGGCACGGAGGACCTGATCGGTCTGTTCATCGACTCGGTACCGCTGCGCATCGACCTGTCCGGTGACCCGACCCTCGGCGCCGTCGTGCAGCGAGTCCGGGACGCCAGCACAGAGGCGTTCGACCATGCGGGAGTCGGGTTCGACGAGCTGGTCGGGGCGGTCAACCCGGAGCGGGATCCGAGCCGCAACCCGGTGTTCCAGGTCCTGGTCGAGTACGAGAGCGCAGCCACCGTCGACTTCGACCCGCCGCGGGTCGATGCCACGCTGCTCGACGTGCCCAGTGACCGGGCACCACTCGACATGACCCTCTACCTGACGCATCATCCCGACCGGGTGCAGTGCGTCGTCGAATACAACACCGACCTGTTCGACGAGACGTCGGTACGCCGGGTTCTCGCCTACCTCGAGGCAGTGCTCAGGCGGGCGGTTGCGGGGCAGGATCTGGCGTTGTCAGCGTTGACGGCACCGGTCGAATCGGATCGGACTGCGATGGGCCGATGGGGCGGCGATCGCCACGACGACCCGGCGGCCTGCCTGCACGAGCTGGTTGAGCGGCAGGTCGCACGAACCCCGGACGCGGTCGCGCTCGTTGCCGGGGAGACCCGACTGACGTACCGCGAGCTGGATCGGCGCGCCAACGCGATCGCGTGGCGGCTGCGCGACCGAGGCGTACGGCCGGACGACGTCGTCGCGGTGTGCCTGCCGCGCGGCGTGGATCTCATCGTCGCGCTGCTCGGGGTGCACAAGGCCGGTGCCGCCTACCTGCCACTGGACGGCGGCGTCCCGGAGTCCCGGCTGACCTTCATGGCCCGCGACAGCGGCGCCGTTCTCCTCGTGACGGACGAGGAGAAACTCGCCGCTCGCCTCGGGATGGAGATGCTCGCCCCGCACGGAGCGGACCCGAGGGCGGACAGTGCTCCGCCACGGGCCGGCGGCCCCGACAGCCTGGCGTACTGCATCTACACGTCGGGTTCGACCGGCCGCCCCAAAGGGGTCGCCGTGCCGCACCGGGGCCCGGCAAACCTGGTCGGCTGGTACCTGCGGCACCGGCCGACGTTACGCACCCTGCAGTGGACCTCGGTGGGCTTCGACGTGAGCGTCCAGGAGATCTTCACGACGTTGGCATCCGGAGCCGCGCTCGTGTTGATCCCCGACGAGGCGCGCTACGAACCCCAGGCGATGGTCGCGGCGATCAGACGTCACGGGGTGGAGCGGTTGTTCATGCCGTTCACCCCGCTCAGGTACCTGATGGACACCGAACCGGCGATGCCGTCACTGCGCGAGGTCGTGTCGGCCGGCGAGGAGATGATCCTGACGCCGGCTCTGCGTCGCTTCCTCGCCTCGCATCCCGACTGCGCGCTCTACAACGAGTACGGGCCCACCGAGGCATCCATCATCACCATCACCCACCGCGTCGACCCGGACGCCGGCGAGAAGCCTCCCATCGGCCGCCCGATCGACAACGTCGTCGTCCGGCTGCTCGACGAGCGACAGTTGCCGGTGCCGGTCGGGGCCGTGGGCGAAATCCACCTGGGGGGCGCCTGCCTGGGCCGCGGGTACGTGGGCCGACCAGAGGAGACCACCAAGGCGTTCGTCCCCGATCCGGCTGAACCCACGAGGCGGCTCTACCGGACTCGCGACCTGGCGCGATGGCTACCCGACGGCACCCTGCAGTACCTCGGCCGCCTCGACAACCAGGTGAAGATCCGTGGCTACCGGGTGGAGCCGGAGGAAGCGGAGCGGGCGCTCTACGCGCTGGACGAGGTGCGAGACGCCGCGGTGCTGGCCGGCCAGGACTCCCGCGGGGAGACCTGTCTCGTCGGGTACGTCGTGCTCGCCGACGCCGCGGCCGACATCGACCGCGTCGCCGAACAGTTGGCGGCCAGCCTGCCCAGCTACCTGATTCCGACCGAGTGGGTGCGGGTCGAGGAACTGCCGGTCAACGCCAGCGGCAAGCTCGACCGCAGCCGGCTGCCCGAACCGGACTGGAGCCACCGGCGTGGCACCGAACCGGCCTCAGATCTGGAGCGGAGACTGCACGCGCTGTGGTCGGAGCAGCTGGGGTTGGGGAGCGTCCCGGTCGACGCCTCATTCTTCTCGCTCGGCGGGCACTCGCTCACGGCGGTCGAACTCGTCAATCGGGTACGGGACGCGCTCGACGTCGAGTTGCGGGTGGCTGACCTGTTCCAGGCACCCACCATCCGGGACATGGCGAGGCGCATCCACGCCGCCACCGTGTCGGACACCGCCCCGACGACGAGCATCCAGCAGCGGGCGTGGCGGATGCATCACGCCAACCCGCGTCCGGCCGTCTACAACGTGGCGCACCGGATTCGGCTGGAGGGTGACCTCGACGAACTCGCGCTGGAGCGCGCCCTCGATTCGCTCGTACGCCGGCACGCCGCGCTACGGACCCGTCTTGTCCCCCGGGATGACCGACTGGTCCAGGAGGTCCTCGCCAAGCTGCCCGTGCGGCTGTCGGTCACCGACCTGCCAGCTGAGCCGGAGGGCGTGGAGCGCTGGTGCGAAGCGGCGGCGAACGCGGTCATCGCGCCCGATGAGGCGCCGCTGTGGCGGGCTCAGCTGGGCCGGCTCGGCGAGCAGCGACGGGTGCTGGTGCTGGTGCTGCACCACATGATCTGCGACGGATGGTCGATGGGTGTCATCTGGCGGGACCTGTCGACGCTCTACGCCGACGAGGTGAACGGCACTACCACCGGCATCCCGACCGTGCTCGGGTATCCGGACTACGCACGGTGGCGGGTGGCGCAGCTCGATGCGGAGCGTGATGCGCTGGTCTCGTTCTGGCGTACGGAACTGGCTGGAGCACGGCTGCGCTTCGAGCTTCCCTACGATCGGCGCCATCCCGGCAGGCTCTCCGGCCGAGGGGCGCTGCACCGGTTCGAGGTCCCCGCGCGGACCGTCCGGCTCTTGCAGACGGCCGCGACGCAGATCGCCGCCACCCCGGCTGCCGTCCTCACGGCGGCGTTCGCGGTGTGGATGGCGGAACTGTGCGGGCAGCGGGACATCGTGGTGCCGGTGTCCAGCGCGAGCCGCGTCCGCCCGGAGCACACCGGCGTGGTCGGGCCGGTCGGGGAGGCGCTGCTGGTCAGGGTGACTCTCTCCGACGGGCTGCGTTTCGACGAGCTCGTCCATGCGGTCACCGAGCGGACGTTCGTCGCGCTCGATCACCACGCGCTCGCGCTGGGCCAGGTGGCGGACGCCGTCGGAGCCGACATACCGACACCGCAGGTGCTGTTCGCGGTCGTCACGACCCCACCGCCGGACCTCACGCTTCCCGGTGTCTCGGCCGCCGTGGAGAGCCTCGCCGTGGCAGGCGTGGCGCGGACCGAGCTGTACGTCGTACTCATGCCGACAGAGCACGGCGTCGAGGCGGCGTTCGAGTACTCCACGGACCTGTTCGACGAGTCGACGATCGAGGGCTGGGCGGCGAACTTCCTCTCGGTGCTCGATCGGGTGGCGGCGGCCCCGCAGGGCGAGATCGGACACGGACCCCGATGACGGAACGACGGACGATGCGGCTGTTCACCGTCTTCGTCGTTGGCTACTCGGTCTCGACGTTCGGCAACTTTCTCAACCTCGTCGCCCTCAACCTGTACGTGTATCACCTGACGGGTAGCGCGCTGCAGACCGGGCTGTTGATGGCGACCCGGCTCGCCGCCGGTTTCGTCGTAGCGCCGGTGGCTGGCGGCCTGGTCACCCGCTTCGACCCCAGAACCGTCATGATCGTCACCGACGTCGCACAGGCCCTCGCGATGATCGCGCTGCTGGCCGTGCCGGCAGCCGGGCACCCGCAGCTCCTCTACGCCGTGGCCGTGGTCCTCGGCAGCGGCAACACGATCTTCAACGTGGCGCTGCGGACGAGCGTGCCAGAGCTGGTGGGCGACGCGGAGCGGTTACGGGGCAACGGGTATCTGCTGACGGGAAGGTCAGCGGCGACGGTGCTCGGCTTCGCCTCGGCCGGCCCGATCATCGGCGAGTTCGGGTTCCTTCCCGCCTTCGCGGTCAACGCCGGAAGCTTCCTCGTCTCCGCGGTCGTCCTGGCCTGTCTGCCGCTGTCGTTCCGCAATGCCGTTGCCGCGTCGACGGCGCGGAAGTCCGTTCGCGAACGGGCCGGGCTGGGCGCCGTCCGGATGCTGCTCGCCGGGTCGCCTGTCCTCGCGGGCATGGTGGCGTTACGCGGTGTGGACGCCTGGGGATCCGCGTCGCACAACGTAGCCCTGCCGGTCTTCGCGAATGTCGTGAACCCGGGCAACCCGGCGGCGCTGCTCAGCCAGTTCTGGGCCGCCTGGGCCTTCGGCACGCTGCTGACGCACCAGATGGTCTCGTTGTGGCTGAAGCGTACCGGCCGGTCACTGGATGAGCGGACGTTCGCCGTGGCTGCCTGTGTGATGTCACTGGCGTTCGTGGCGGCGTTCACTGGACCGCCTGTGCCGCTACTGATCCTGGTGGCGCTGGTCGCCGGGTTCGCGGACGGGTGCACCGAACTGGCGTACTCCACCCGCCTGCAGGCCGCGCCCGCGCAGGTACGTGGGCATCTGTTCGGGATCTCCGCGACGGCTGAGACGCTCGGCTTCGCAGTCGGCATGCTGGCCAGCGGGCTCGTGCTGGAGCGGGCCTCCCCGATGCCGGTGGTCGCCCTGTTCCATGGCACGGTAGTCGTCACCGCCGGCGCGTTCCTGTTGCTGACCGTCACCAGGTGGCGAACCGTCGATCGGGGCGCCCCGCCGCCGGCTGACCGCACCGCGGATGATCAGAAACCGGACCTGGATGTCCTCGCGAGTTCGTCCCGTGGCCCGCACGACGACCGCACGTGAGCGGGACCCTAGCCGACACCTACGGCCGGCCGGAAGGTTCGACGTGCGGAAATCGAACAGTGGAAGCGGAACGGCCGCCCGATCGACGATCGTGCGGCCGTTCCGGCGTCCGGTGCCCCCGCTTGTGCCACCACGGGAGTGATCTACGACGTGCCCATGACGGCGTGTTGTGGGTGGCGGCCCCACCGGGCGTGGTCGCTCGCCGCGCGTCGCCTACCACTCGACTTCGGCAAGGCGCCGCTTGCCGCCCGCCACCGCCCGCTCATCGCCTCGATGGCATCCATGCCCTTCACTCGCCGGGAGTGCCGGCCTAGCGTGCCGTAACCGGTGCCTTCGGGCGCAACAGCCGCAGAGGAGCCAAGATGGCGCAACCATCGATCAGCCGCAGGCGGCTTTTCCATCTGGCCGGGGTCGGGGGCGCGACGCTGGTCGCACCCGCCGTGCTCAACCAGCCAGCCCATGGTCAAGCTGCCCCACCATCCGCCACGCAGACTCGAACAGCCGCCAGCCATTCAACACTCACCACGATTGATGCAACTCCCACCATTGAGAACGGAATCGCCTGGTACGACGTCGCCCAATGGGGCGTGGAGGGCAAGGGCTGGCAGGACACGGAGCGCTTCTATGACCGCCTTCCCGCCAGAGCGAGATCAACGGTCCGATCGGCGGTGTGGGATCTGAGCCGTGACTCCGCCGGGATGTTGACCCGATTCGAGACCGACTCGACTGTTTTCCACGCCCGTTACCGCTTGGACTCGTCAGCACTGGACATGTTCCACATGCCCGCGACCGGGATGAGCGGCTTGGACGTCTACGGGCGAACCAGCTCGGGTGTCGACCGCTGGCTCGCTGGGACGAAACCGGCGACGCAGCTTGTGGAGCAGCGTCTCGTGAGCGGGGTCGACCCTGGTCGCCGGCTCTACACTGCCTACCTTCCGCTCTACAACGGCGTCGAGTTTCTCCAGATCGGCGTGGATCCGGGTGCCTCCTTCCAAGGAGTGCAACCGCGCACCGAACGGCCTGTGGTCTTCTACGGAACCTCCATCATGCAGGGCGGGGTTTCGTCGCGCCCCGGCATGTCGATCACCGCGATCCTCGGCCGGCGCCTCGACTGCCCGACGATCAATCTCGGCTTTTCCGGCAACGGCACGATGGATCTGCCAGTCGGCGAACTGATGACTGAAATCGACGCGTCGGTCTATGTGATCGACTGTCTTCCCAACATGACTCCGGCCATGGTTGCAGAGCGTACCGAGCCGCTCGTTCGCCTGCTCCGCGACGCACGACCTGACACCCCGATCCTGCTCGTCGAGGATCGGACCTACGCGAACGCCACCTTCGTCGAGTCGTCCCGGCAGCGGCACGCCGGCAGCCGCGCCGCCCTGCACGCCGCGTACATGAACCTGCGCACCTCCGGCGTCAAGCATCTGTTCCGTCTCGAAGGCGACAACCTGGTTGGCGACGACGGAGAGGGCGAGGTGGACGGATCGCACCCCAGCGACCTCGGGATGGTCCGTTACTGCGATGCCTACGAGCGGGTCCTGCGGCCCATCCTGGCCGTGGCGCGGTGACGCCCACCGTGGCCGAGGACGGCGACGGCCGTTCGGTCGCGCCCGGCGCCGTCGTGGTCATCGACCTGCGGACCGGTCGCGCGTCGGCGGGTAGCGCAGCGATTCGGGCCGGTTGTGCCGGGTTGTCGCCCCCGGTCGGCGCCCTGCCGCCCGACGGCGCGGACAGATCCTTGACGGCCCCCAGCACCGTGATTAGGGTCCGGGCCGTAATGACATAGACGAACGGAGCCCACCATGCCCCTCAGCCGTCGTTCGCTCCTCGCGAGTAGCGCCCTCACCGGCGCCGCACTGGCAGTCGGCCACGGGGCGGTGGCCGGCCCGGCCATGGCCCAGGGCGACCAGGAGCTCACGCCGACGAGTTTCGGTCCTGCCTCTTTGACCGCTGCCGTCCGGGGGGCCGCCGTCATCGGCGACAGCGTCTTCATCACCTCCCGGTTCAACACGCCCGAGGGGAAGATGCGGCTGGGCGAGTTCGACGTCAACACCGGCGAGACGCGCAGCATCGACGACCTCACCATCCCGAGCAACGGCGGGCAGAAGCTCGCCGCCGACGGCCGGTACGTCTACATCGGCCCCGCCGGCAGCGCGTACGTCTACCGGTTCGACCCGCAGACCAAGGAGCTGGTGGCCTGGGCGCACGCCGGAGGAAGCACCACCTGGTACTACGACATGGTCGTGCACGGCGAGCACCTCTACATCGGCACGTACCCGGACTGCACCGTCAAGCGGATCCGCCTGGCCGACGCGACCGTCGAGACGTACGGCCGCATCTCCACCTCGCAGTACGCGGCGGCCGTGGCGGTCGACGACGAGTACGTCTACGGCGGGTCGGCCGCTCCCGGCACGCTGCTGGCCTGGCCGAAGGCCGGCGGCGCGCCCACCAACCTGACCCCGCACCTCAGCTCCTCCCCGGTCGGCATCCTCGACATGACGGTCTCCGACGGTGTCGTCTACGTGGCCAGCGGCCGGCAGCTGATCTCCTTCCACCGCGACGGCTCCAACCGGGTCTCGCGGGACATCCCCGCCGAGGACCGCTACGTCGACCAGGTCACCGTCGGCAGCGACGGCAAGGTGTACGCGCTGACCCGGCTCACCACCAACCTGTACGAGGTCACCGCCGACGGCCTGGTGAAGGTCGGCCAGCCCCTCGCCGACGTGGAGAACGCGCTCCTCGCCCCGCTGCCCGGCGGCGCCCTGCTCGGCGTCAGCGGGCTGGGGCACGTGTGGAAGACGACGCCGGGCGGCACGGCCAGCGTGTGGCAGACCGCCACCCGGGGCTTCGGCTACCCGGAGACCATCCAGTCGATGATGCGGCACACCCGGGGCACGATCTGGGTCGGCGGCCACTACGCGATGACGGTGCACCGCACCGAGGCCGGCACCAACGACCGGTTCGACATCAACGGCGAGGTCAAGGCGATGGCCGAGGGCCAGGCCGGCGTGGTCTACGCGGGCCTGTACCCGAGCACCCAGATCGTGGCGGTCGACCCGGACAACTACCAGATCAAGGTGCTGGGCCTGCTCGGCAACGAACAGCTGCGCACCAAGCGCATCTTCGTGGACCGGCCGCGCAACCAGCTCGTCGTGGCGTCCAGCCCGCAGACCACCAAGCACACCGGCGCGCTGACCTTCGTCGACCTGGCCACCAACACCTTCGACTCGCACCGCGAGTTCCTGCCCGAGCAGAGCGTCATGGACGTGGTGGTGCAGGGCACCACCGCCTACATCGCCGGCGACACCTACGGCGAGGGCGCCACCGGCCCGATCCGCAAGGTCGCGCAGGTGGCGGCCGTGGACATCGTCACCCGTACGCTGCTGTGGCGCGAGGAGATCAAGCCGGACTGGCAGTCGTACGAGAGCCTGCACGTGGTGGGCAACCTGCTCTACGCCATGGGCCGGCGACCGCGCGGCGCCTGGTTCGCCTACGACCTGCACACCCGCACCATCGTGATGGAGGGCGACCTCGGCGGGTACGGGCAGTTCAACGGGGTCGACGGCCGGGTGTTCTCCTGGGTGCACTGGACCCTCGACATCTGCGAGCTGCCGACCGTCCCGGGCGGCGCGGTGACCACGCTGTACGACAACGTGCCGCGCGGCTGGTACAACAACCCCTCGTTCCACTTCACCCCGGACGGCAAGGCGACCTGGGGCATGCACGGCATGGATCTGGCCCGCTTCCCGCTGCCCAAGAAGTAGTCCGAACCGGGCAGGTAGGCCGGCCCGCCGACCGGACGCGACCCGGTAGGCGGTGTGGTGGATTGGCCCGCCGGATCGCGGCGGGCCAATTCACCAGAGGTTGCAATCTGGACGGAGACCTGTTGCGGCACGAACGCCAGAACATCGACATCGACCCGGCGCTACCGCACGTACCGGACGGCGTCCGGCACACCGACGCCCGCCAACGTGCCGCCGTTCGGTTCGCGCACGACTTCCCCTTCGACCCGAGCTACGGTCACCGCCTCGACCAGTTGCTCCGCATCCCGGCGCCAGCCGCACCCGCCGACTTCGACGAGTTCTGGCGCTCCCGATACGACGCCGCGCGGCGGGTCGCGACGGAGCCCGCCATCGGTCCCCTGGAAGAGGAACGCGACGGCGTACGAATCTTCGGAGTGACCTACTCTTCCGTGGGCGGCGTCCGCATCGGTGGTTGGCTCGTGCTGCCTGCCGAGTCGGCGGGGCCGACCGCCAGCGGCGTCGAGCACGGGTTCGTCATCGGCCACGGGTACGGCGGCCGTCAGGAGCCGGGCCCCTCGGTGCCGCTGCCGTTGCCCCGATCGGCGGCGATCCTTCCCTGCGTACGCGGCATGGGCGCGCGCAGCCTGCTGCCGGGCGTACCCGACCACGCCGACGGGCACGTGCTGCACGGCATCGACTCGCGTGACCGGTACGTCATCGGGGACTGCGTCGCCGACCTGTGGTGCGCCGCGTCGGCGCTGTTGCACCTGGTGCCGAGCCTCGACCTGCCCGCTGGCCCGCGCCTCGGCTATCTCGGCGAGAGCTTCGGCGGCGGCCTCGGCGCCCTGGCCCTCCCCTGGGACGACCGCTTCGCCGCAGCCCGCTTGACCGTGCCCACCTTCGGCAACCACCCGCTGCGGCTCACCCTCCCCTGTGTGGGCAGCGGTGAGTCCGTCCGCGCCTACCACCGTGAACACCCCGACGTGACGCAGGTCCTGCGATACTTCGACGCCGCCACGGCCGCGACGAGGCTGCGCATCCCGACCCTGGTCGCGCCCGCCCTCTTCGACCCCGCCGTGCCGCCGCCGGGCCAGTTCGCCGTGCACAACGGCCTGGCCGGGCCGCGCGAGCTGCACGTGCTGACCGCTGGGCACTTCCCGCACGCCGACAGCCAGACCGAGTACGAGGAACTCGTCGCGGCGAGCCAGCGCTTCTTCGGACAGCACCTCGACGACGGCTGCGGCGACCAGGGCGGCCCGGCCGCCGAAGGCGCCGACGAACCACAGGTCTGACGGCCGGCACCGGCGCAGAACAGGATCCCGTCGCTACGCCGAACCGTCGCCGATGGGCTGACGACGGCGTACGGCGACCAGTCGACGCTCGCGGCCGTCGGCCGACCATCGGCATGAATTGCGTCATTGCCGGCGTACGTTGGACGATCCTGGCGGGAGCCTGTTGCCGGGACCCTCAACTCCGCGCCGACGACGACCCGGCGATGGAAGCCAGTTGGGCCCGCGAGGTGATACCCAGCTTGGGAAACGCCTTGTAGAGGTGGTAGCCGACGGTCCGCGGGCTGAGGAAGAGCCGGGCGGCGATGTCACGGTTGGAAGCGCCGGTGGCTGCCAGCCGCACGACCTGGCGTTCCTGGGGAGTCAGCACGCTGAGCGGATCGTCGGCCTTGCGGGGCGCCGCCGGCACGTCCCCCGTCGCGCGCAGCTCCGCGCGAGCCCGCTCGGCCCACAGCCGCGCACCGAGCCGGTCGAAGGTGTCCAGCGCGTCGCGCAGTTGCGTACGGGCATCCGCCCGCCGCCGTGCCCGCCGCAGCCACTCGCCGTAGGCGAGCTGCGTCCTCGCCTGCTGGTACGGCTGAACGTCCTGCTGGTGAAGCCGCACGGCGTGCGCGAAGTGTGCCTCGTTCTCCTCGACGAGGGCCCGGCACCGCAGTGCGATCGCGTCCGACGACGGCTGGCGGACGTGCCGGGCCCAGGCCAGACACCGGGCGAGCGGCTCCTTCGCCCGCTCGGCCTCGCCGCTGCGGACGGCTGCCTCCACCTGATCCGCGGCGCTGAGGAGAGCGATCCCTGCCGAGGGGATGGCCGCCAACTGCCGGAGGGCGGCGGCCGGACGACCCAGGCCGAGTTCCAGCATGCCGAGTGCCCAGCGTCCGATGTCCGCCGCGAGGACCAGTCCCTGCTCGCCGGCTCCCGCTATGCCCTCCTCGGCCTTCGCGCGGCACTCGTCGACGTTCCCCTGCTGCGCGAGCACCCAGGCGAGCGAACACGTGAGGTGGCTGACCCGAGGCTCGTGGCCCAGATCCGCCGCCAGCCGCAGGCCCGCGTTGAGGGACGTCATGGCCTCGCCGTACCGGCCGAGCCACCCCTGCGCGAGTCCGTGGTCGTTGAGCGCGAAGGCGAGCCAGCCGATCATCCCGTTCTGCTGGCAGTCCGCCACGACGCGGCCGGTGATCTCCTCGCAGACGGCGGTGCGGCCCAGCGGAAGGCAGACAGCGGCGGTGAAGGTCAGTCCCGGCACCCCCAGCCCCGCACCCGGGTGTGCGTCGACGGCCTCGCCCATGAGCGTGATCCCGCCACCGATGTCACCGCCCAACAGGCGGCTGAGCCCGAGCGCCGCACCGACCAGCGGTGACCCGATCTCGGGAAGCGCGCGGAGACTCGCCGCGGCCTCCTCCGCCAGTCGGGTGTCACCGGCGAACCAGGCGCAGCGGATGGCCTCCACCAGCAACCAGGTGGCCCGCTCGGTGGAGCGGGCGGCCACGCGGGGGACGTTGTCCAGGAGGATCCGGCCCGCCGCGAGCGGTGTGCCCAACTCGAACTCCCGATGCGCGCGTACCTGGACCAGCGCGGCGATCATGTCCGGGTCGTCCACCTCAGGCGTCGCCCGGTCGGCGAGCGCGGCAGCGCGACCCGTCAGACCCGCGTCACTGGCGGCCAGCGCGGCGGCGGCCAGCCGTTCGGATCGTCGCACCGGGTCGGCGGTGAGTTCGGCGGCCCGCTCGTAGGCGGTCGCGATCGCGGCGTGGCCGCCCCGCGTACGTGCCCGTTCCGCCGTATTCTCCAGCTCCCGGGCGACGTCCTCGTCAGGGCCGAGCGTGGCGGCGGCCAGGTGCCACGTCCGCCGGTCGGCCGCGTCGACGGCGGCCGAGCGGGTGAGGGCGTCGGCGAGGGCTCGATGTACGGCGAGGCGCCGGGTCACCGGCGCGCTCTGGTAGGCGGCGGCCCTGATCAGGGGATGGCGGAATCCCACGGTCGCGCCCCTGATCTCGATCAGCCGGCTCCGCTCGGCCTCCTCGAGGCCGTGGAGGGAGGCGCCCGCACCCACCAGGGTGTCGAGCTCACCCGAGCCGTCCGCCGCCGCGATCAGCAGCGCGGTCCGGGCAGGCTCGGCGAGCGCGGCTATCCGTGCGTGGAAGGCTTCCTGGACCCGGTCGACGACCGGCATCGCGCCCACCGGCGGCAGTCGTCCCGCCCGCTGTTCGGCGGTGAGCGCGGCGGGCAGTTCGACGAGCGCCAGGGGGTTGCCGCCGGACTCCTCGATGAGGCGCTCCCGCACCTGCGGTGGAAGGTCGGGGGGAAGCAGGGCGGCAGCGGCCGCGTCGTCCAGCCCGCCCAGCCGGAGTTCGGGCAGCCCCGCGGCCGGAAATCCCGCGCGCGCGGCGAAGATCATGACGACGCCTTCGGCCTCGAGGCGGCGGGCGGCGAACAGCAGCGCGTCGGCGGAGGCCTGGTCGAACCACTGTGCGTCGTCGACGAGGCAGAGCAGCGCGCCGTCGCCGGCGAGGTCGGCGAGGAGGCTCAGCGTGGCCAACCCGACCAGGAACCGGTTCTCCGGGGCGGGGTCACCCAACCCGAGGGCACCGCGGAGCGTGGCGGCCTGTGCGTCAGGCAGTGCGGGGATCCGGTCGAGCCCGGCACGCAGGAGCAGGTGGAGTGCGGCGAAGGGCAACGTGGCCTCGGACTGGACACCGACGCCGCGTAGCACCCGCATGCCCTCCGCCCGTTCGGCGGCATGGTCCAGGAGCGCCGACTTGCCGATTCCCGCCGGGCCGCGGATGACCAGCACCCCGCTCCTGCCGGTTCTGGCCTCCGCCAGCAGCCGTTCGATGTCCGCCTGTTCCCCGGCTCGTCCGTGCAGCACGGTCAGGAACCTACCGTCACGATGACTGATTCGGCTCGGGGTGGATCTCCGTAGCGTCGTGCTCGCACGCACGTCACGACTACGAACGGAACTCCGACATGACCACCGTCACCAGTCCGGCCCAGACCGTCGCCGACACCAAGCTGCTCCGTTTCGCCCTCAAGCAGGACGCGATCGGCTCCGGCGGCAACGGGGTCGTGTACGTCGCCGCCGCCGTGATCTTCGGGGAGATGTTCGGCCTTCCCGCCGGCTTCCTCTACCCGGCCGGGGCGTTCCTGGTGGCCTACGCGGCCGCCCTGTTGTTTCTCGCCTCCCGGCCCGTGGTGAGCAGGGCCGCCGTGGGTGTGGTGATGGGTGCCAACGTCGCCTGGGTGGCGGCGAGCGTGATGGTGCTCGTCGCCGGTTGGTTCCCGCTGACCGGCCTGGGTACCGCGCTGGTGATCGTGCAGGCGGTCGTGGTCGCCGGCTACACCGCCCTGCAGTTCGCCGGTCTTCGCAGGGCCGTCTGAGCGACCATCCGGATCGCCCCGGGCCGCGACCGAGACCGCGGGAATCGGTCCCGCGCAGGGTGGCCACCCCACCGGGCGGCCACCCTGTCGGCGTCGGAGGGGACTCGACTTTCGTGACGTGCGGGGGCCAGGACGCTGCCGCACGTCGGAGTTCACGCCGACTCCGGTGACGGCCCGGTGTAGCCGCTACTCCACCGGAACCGGTTGCTCGGCTGCGCGTACTCCTCGACGACGTGCGCGATCCAGCCCGCCGTCCGGGCGACCGCGAAGATCACCTCCGCCGCGCCCGGGCCCATGCCGGTCGCGTGCGCCAACGCGGCGACGGCGAGGTCGACGTTGGGCAGGGCGCCCCGCCGCGCCGCCGTGGCGATCAGGTCGTCGACGGCCCGCCGCAGTTCGCCCCCGGTCGGCAGCTCCGCGACGAGATCGAGCAGGGCGGCTCCGCGCGGGTCGCCGTCCGGGTACAGCGAGTGCCCGAACCCGGGCAGCGCGCCGGTCCGCAGCCACTCGGCGATCGCGGCCGGTGCCCCGTCCCGCAGCGCCACCTCGATCATCCGGTGGACGCTGCTGCCGACGGCCCCGTGCATCGGCCCGTCCAGCGCGCCGAGCCCCGCCAGCACCGCCGCGTAGGGGTTCGCCCGGGTCGACGCCGCCACGCGTACGGCGATGGTCGACGCGGCCAGGTCGTGGTCGGCGAGCAGGACGAGGGCGGCGTTCAGCGCCCGGAGCCCCGCGGTGGAGGCCGGCGTGCCCGTCAGCCGCGGCCACAGGCGGGTCGCGAGGGCGTCGTCGGCGGGCGCCTCGCCCGCGAGGGGCAGCGCGTCGACCATGCTGGACAGCAGCGCGGGCGCGAGCGCCGTCACGGTGGCGGGCGCCAGGTCGAAGCGCAGCGGGTCCATCGCGGCCGCCACGGCGACGATCACCGGCAGCCGGTCGAAGAGCCGGGCCTGGGCCGGCAGGTGACTGCTCGCCCGCCGCGCCGTCTCGACGGTCTCGGCGGACGTCGCGAAGGGCTCCCGGCGCCGCTCGCCGGTCCAGAGCCACCGGGCGATCTCCTCGAACGGCGTCACGGGCGCGAGCTTCGCGGCATCCAGTCCCCGGTAGTGCAGCCGCCCGTACGCGATCAACGTGGTGGCGGTCCGCATCGCCGGCGCGGCATCGCGTTCCGGCCGGGTCGCCTGGGTGCGGGCGGCCAGCCGCTCGACGTCGGCCAGCCGGAAGCGGCTGGTCCGCTCGCCAGGAACCCTGACCCTGGCGAGCAGCCCCCGGCTGACGTACGCGTAGATCGTCTCCGGCTTGATGCGCAGGCGATGGGCCACCTCGGCGGTCGTCAGCAGTTGCTCCTCGGCCATGTGGCCATGGTCTCACGTTGACTGGATCAATGTTGACTGGCTCCGGCCGCCGGCATGACGCTGCCCGCATGGCTGACACCATCACCGCTCCCCGCGGGCTCGCCGGCGTCGTGGTCACCGACACCACCGTCGGCCACGTCCGCGGCACCGAGGGCTTCTACCACTACCGGCAGTACTCCGCCATCGACCTCGCCGAGCGCCGGACGCTGGAGGACGTCTGGGCGCTGCTCATCGACGGCTCCCTGCCCGTCGAGACCAAGGCGCTGCACGAGGAGATCGTGCCGTTGCGCCGCATCCCGCCCGCGGTCGCCGCCGCGCTGCCCGACATCGCCGCGGCGTCGACGTCGCCGGACCCGATGGGCGGCCTGCGCGCCGCGCTGGCCGTCGCCGGCCTCGCCGCCGGAGCCCGCCCGTTGTACGACACGTCGCCCGCCGAACGGCGGGCGCAGGCCATGGCACTCTGCGCGCTGACGCCCGGGCTGCTGGCGGCGTTGTACCGCCTGCGAGCGGGTCTGGAGCCGATCGGGTCGCGCGACGACCTGTCCCACGCGGCGAACTACCTGTACATGATCACCGGCGAGGAGCCGTCCGAACGTCACGCCCGGGCGATCGAGCGCTACCTGATCGCCACCGTCGACCACGGCTTCAACGCGTCGACCTTCACCGCCCGCGTCATCGCCTCCACCGGCGCCGACCTCTACGCCTGCGTCGGCGGCGCCCTCGGCGCGCTCTCCGGCCCCCTGCACGGCGGTGCCCCCAGCCGGGCCCTGGACACCCTCGACGCCATCGGCACGATCGACCGAGCCGACCCGTGGCTGCGCGAACGCATCCTCGGTGGCGAGCGGATCATGGGCTTCGGGCACCCGATCTACCGCACGGAGGACCCGCGGTCCCGCATGCTCAAGGGGATCGCCCAGGACCTCGGCGGGCCGCTGGTGGACTTCGCCGTGGCCGTCGAGGAGCGGGTCCTGTCGTTGCTGGCGGAGCTGAAGCCCGGCCGGGAACTGCACACCAACGTGGAGTACTACGCCGGCGTCGTCATGCACCTGTGCGGGCTGCCCCGGGAGATGTTCACGCCCACCTTCGCCACCAGCCGCGTCATCGGGTGGTGCGCGAACGTGCTGGAGCAGGCCGAGGACTCGAAGATCATCCGGCCGGACTCGCGCTACGTGGGCCCTCCCCCGCCGCAACCGGTGCCATGAGAGGCCGGTAGGTCAGGGGCGGGGTCGCCGGCAGGTCGGCCCCGTCACCCCGGTGGACTCACCGGGCGCCGGAGCCGATGTCGACCACTCGCGCCCAAGTGGGCGGCGAGTCGGGCACGTAGTCGGGGTCGTCCTCGTGCCACGACCGGGCCGGCCCATGCCGGGGAAACAGTCCCACCACCGTCCGACACGGTGGTCGCCTCGCCGGCCAGGGCGTCTGCCCGTCGGTCAGGACCACGACGACGTCCGGTCGGGGCCGGGCGCGCAGCGCCCGGGCGAAGCCCGTACGCAGATCCGTCCCTCCGCCGCCCAGCAGCGGAATGTCCTCGGCGCGGCACAGCGGATGCACGACCTGGGCCGCGGCGTCGCACGGAAGCACGCTGACCAGGTCGCGCCGGCCGCCCACGGCGTGGGAGATCGCGGTGACCTCAAGCAGGGCGCTGCCCAGTTCGGCGTCGCTCACCGACCCGGACGTGTCGATGACCACGCACACCCGAGGGGGCCTGCGTCGCAGGCTCGGCAGGATCGCGCCGGGCACCCCGGCGGAGCGCCGCGACGGCCGGCCGTAGGTGTAGTCCTCGCCGGCACCGGCGGCGGAGGCGGCCGAGCGGACCGCCGCCCCCAGCAGTTCCCGCCACGGTTGCGGCGGGTGCAGCGCCTTCTCCGCCCACCTCCGCCAGCCCTGCGGGACGTCCCCGGGCCGGCCCATGATGCCCTGCGCCACCCGGAACCGCACCAGGTCCCGTTCCTGCGTGCTGAGGCCGTGCGCGCCGTCCGGCCCCAGGTCCCACTCCCGATCCAGCCCGTCGGCGCCGCTGCCGCAGTCCAGCCAGACCAGCCCCTGCGTACGCGGCCCGAGCCCGAACTGCCGCAGGTAGTCCTCCATCAGCTCCCCCTCGGGCAGCCCCAACAACCCCGGCTCGACGGCGCCTTCGGGTCGGGCCAACCCCTCACCGAACACGTCGTCGTTGATCTCGAAATCCGCGGCGATGTTCATCCGCAGCCGCTCCCCCGGCCCGACCAGCCCCCGTTCCCGCGCCACCCGGTCACCACGCCCGTGGTGGTCACGCAGCAGGTGCGAGACCTCGTGCACCCACACCCCGGCGAGTTCCTCCACCGGGGTACGGTCCACGAAGACGGGCGAGACGTAGCACCGCCAGTGCGGGTCCACCGCCATCGTCGGCACCCGCCGCGACTCCACCACGTGCAGGGCGAACAACGCCGTCGCCAAATAGGGCCGGACCCGGGCGGCGTGCAGCCGCGCGGCGAAGAGCTTTCCGAGGTCCAGCGTGCGCTCGGGGGTCATCGGCTGCTCCCCGCCGCCGCCACGACCCGGGCCGCCGCCTGGTCTGCGCGCCGGGACACCGACACCACCCCGGCGAGCCGCTCGACCAACGCCGGGACGTCCCAATCCTCCTGGCGCAGGGCGGCGAGTGTGGTGGCGGGAACCACCACCAGGTCCGGGGCTCCGGTTTCCAGCGCCCGCACCAACAGCGCCCACGCCGCGTCCCAGCGAGCCTTCTCCGGACGCCGGCGGACCGCCTCCACCACGCCGTCCAGCACGGCCTGGCGGAGGTCTCCCCGCTCGGGCAGGACGGCGGCCGCCGGGTCGGCCAGCAGCGCCTCGGGGGCCGGCAGGTCCATCCGATCCATGCTGGCCAGTAGCTCCAGCCCCGGGCCGTCCCCGACGGTGCCTCTGACCAGCAACGACAGCACGTCCCGCGAGACGCCCGCCGCGGTGGCGAAGGCGACCAGGCGCAGGGTCATGTCCCAGCTGCGGGGCGACGGCCAGGGACCACCCCGGCGGCCTTCGTTGCTCGGCAGCCGATGCACCAGCCCCGGGCGGGCGGTCAGGAACCCGCACACGGCGCGGCGGGCGAAGGTGACGGCCTCCGACAACAGCGCCGGGTCGAGCCGGGGCAGCGCCGCTCGGGGCCAGATCCCACCGAGGCCGCGTACGACGACGTCGTTGTCGTGGGCCCACTGGAGGTGGACGAACCGGTTGGCCAGGGGCGCGCTCAGCTCCCAGCCGTCGGCCGCCGAGGAACGCGGATTGGCGGCGGCCACGATCCGGACCCCGGGCGGCAGCCGCAGGGTGCCGATGCGCCGCTCGAGCACGAGGCGGAGCAGGGCCGCCTGGACGGCCGGCGGCGCGGTGGACAGCTCGTCCAGGAACAGCAGCCCCCGGCCGGCCCGCACCAGGCGCACGGCCCAGTCCGGCGGGGCCATCGGGACGCCCTGCGCCGCCGGGTCGTCGCCGACGATCGGCAGTCCCGAGAAGTCGGACGGTTCGTGGACGCTGGCGACAACGGTTGTCAGCGGCAGGTCCAGCGTCGCGGCGAGCTGCGTCAGGGCGGCGGTCTTGCCGATCCCCGGCTCGCCCCACAGCAGCACGGGCAGGTCCGCGGCCACGGCCAGCGTCAGGGCCTCCAGCTGGGTGTCGGGGCGGGGTTCGGTGGTGGTGGCGCCGAGCAGCGCGAGCAGTTCGGCGGCGACATCGAGCTGAGGAGCGTGGGTCGGCTCGATAGGGGCATCGGTGGACACGTACGAGGTCAATGCAGACATCTTCAATCACCTGTGGGAGTGGTGGCGGGTACGTGGAGGGCCGTCGGGTGGGACCGGCCCGGTGGTCAGCGGCGCGCCGCGTGGCGCGGGTGCGAGCGGTGGTCACGGGTACGGCGACAGTCCGCGCGGGCGGGGCCCGGTCCGGAACCGACGAGTCCTGCCCTGAACAGTCCGTACGTGACCCGCCGCAGGGCGGCCGTTTCCAGTTCGTCGCGCAGGTCGCCGCTGCGCAGCAGGGCGTCGGGCCCGAGCAGGGCCTCGACCACGGCGAGCGCACCGGCGGTGTCGCCGTGGTCCAGGCGTGCGCGGACGTCGGCGAGGCACTCCGGGGTGCGGTGCGCCTCGTCGATCGCGCGCAGGCAGGCGAGCGGGGTACCGGTCAGCGCGGCCAGCAGTTCCTCCCGGCGGATCTCGGCCGGGTCGTGGTCGAGCGGCACCAGCACCCCGTCGACCAGGCCGATCCGGTGCCGGGCTCCCCGACACTCCACGATGCGCGGCTGTCCCGGCTGGTCCGGAGCCGTCGGCGCTGTCGCCGCCGGACGGTCGGGCACCAGTGCCGACGCCACCAGCGGATGCAGCCGATCGGCATCGATCAGCCCGGCGCGAAGCAGGTCCAGGTCGGGCAGCACCCATGTCGCCGCGTCGGGCAGCACCGGCAGCGTGGCATCCGAGCCCGTCGCCGACGGCGCGATCCGCGCCTCGGGCCACCGGCCTTCCCCGCCTGTGGTGACGTCGAGGACCAGCCGGTTCCGGGCACCCAGCCGCACAGCGACGCGGCCGCTGGTCCGCCCCTCGGCGCGGAGCAGGAGCGCCGCCTCGGCCGCCCACCGGTCCACCGCGCATCCGCGCCCCCGCAGCGCCGCCCCGAACGGTTCAAGGTCCACCGCAGGACGCCCGTCGCCGGGCAGCCGATCCGCGCCCGACCGGGCCCGCAGCTCGTCGGCTCTGCGCGCGTCCCAGAGGTGGCGGTGCAGGTCTAGGCGGAACCGGCGGTCGGGTCGGGGGTGCGGGTGAGGACAGGATCGGTCCCCGGAGCGGGATCCGTCCCACAGCGCCAGGCTGAGCCGCTGACCGGCATCTGCCCACGCGGGTGCGGTCCGGGCCACGAGGTGCACGGTGCGGTCGCCGTCGTGGTCCGCCGGGTCGTACCGGGCCAGCGCGACGGTCAGGCCAGGACGCAGCAGCCCGTCGGGAGCGATCCGCGGCAGGTGCCAGCGCAGCAGGTCGGGAGCCAGATGGCGCAGGTCGGCCCGGACCCGGGCCGCGAGTTCCCGGCCATGGGTACGAGCAACGGAACGTAGACCGAAGTCGACGTCGACGCTGGCGGCGGCGCACGCCCCGGCCCAGTCCCCGACATGGCGACGAGCAGTCGCAGAATCGATCATGGAGGGCGGCACGGCGAACTCGCGCACGCGCAGCCAGAATGAAAGGCGAGAATCCGCGTTCGCGGCCCGGGAGTGCATCAGCACTCACCTTGCGCGGACGGGACCCCCAATCTACCGAGAGAGGTCATCATCGCGAGGGAGCATACAACGTCGTGGCATGGCGGCGCGGCACGTCGGTCGGTTTCGCATTGCGTCCACTCCGCCATGCTGGTGCGGAGGAAACCTCCACCGGTCAGCAGACCTCGGGAGACATGAGTGCCTCCGCAGGCTTGATCGTGATCGCCACGTTTCCACACCGGGACTCGGCGAGGACGAACATCAGCCCGTCCCGGTGGGCCGTCAGCCAGGAGTCGTCGTGAGTGACGACCCAGCCGACGGCGGGTAGCTCGGCACGGTAGTGCGCCGCCGCGTCGTCGAACGACACGTTCAGCAGAGTCGTGCCGCACCCGTGCATTCCGGTGCTCTCGGCGCCCGAGAAGCGCCAGGGATGCGCGATGCCGGCGAAGGCCGCCTGCACCGCGTGGACCACCGGCTCCGCCGGCGAGCCGGCGGTCTGCGCGCCGTCACAGGATGGCAGCCGTGGCAGTTGGTCGTACCGGGCCACGGCACCTCGTGCCCCGGCAACCAGCACACCGCCAACGGTTAGGAGAGCCGCGGCCACCGCCAGAACCCGTAGGAGCGCGGAGCGCCGGGCCAGCCCGAAGGCGGCTGCGGCCAGGGCGCCGGTCAGCAGCAGCGGCACGACGGCGAACTCGAGACCGTCCACCGCTCCCCTGGTCCAGGACCCGCTCCTGGTGCCGTACTCGCTCACGAACCCGAGGGTGGACAGCGCCGCAGTGGCCCCGACCACGGCGGAGATCCCCAGGAGAGCCACGGCGCCCAGCCGGGCTCTGTCGGTCGTCATGGACACACCCTCGGGCAGCCGGCGGTTCCTGTCCATCAGCGGTCCGGACCATCCCGGCGTTCTCTTTTCCGCTGCCACAGCAACCGTCGAGCCTCTCTGGTGTCCAGCAGTCGCAGGCCCCGTTCCGCCCAGGAGCTGATGGACTCGTCGTCGCTCAGCAGTTCCGTAGCCAGCAGGTCGAACGCCCGGGTTGAACGCGCGTCCCCGATCAGTTCCAACAGCCAACACCGCACGCCGTGGTCGGTCTCGCGGTCGAACGCGTCGATGAGTTCGTCGACGTGTTGGCCCGCCATGTCCCGCACCAGCGCGAACCCGTCCTCCGCCGCCTGCGGGTCACGGCTTCTCATCAGGTGCATGGCGCGGCCGAGGTTCCCGCTCGCCATCCGTATCTTTCGGGCACGCTCGCGCTCGTAGTCACCGCCCACCGGGACATCTAACCGCACGGTGGGCTGGGAGCCGTCCACATCGCTCGCGGTCCGTGATCTGCTCGCGGTGGCGTACGCGACCAGGACCCGAGGCCGGGCGGAGTCGGCCCGGCCTCCGTGTGCCGTCGGGGGTGGCGCTAAGGACGGTCGGCGTCGTCGCAGGGCGCGCCGACCGCCAGACGTACCTCGGCCTGTCGCCCACCTGAACGGACGAGCAGCGGAACGCAGGCCGCCCGCGCGACCCAGGTCCCGCCGGCGAAGGTCAGCCACTGACCCTTGCCGGCGGCAGGCGCGCAGGCGCTCACGTGCGCGGTCGCGGCGGGCGCCGCTGAGGGACCCCAAGCGATGCGGGCCCGGTCCTCCCAGCCGGGTGCGACCAGGAGGTCGACTTCTGTGCCTGCCCGCACCACCAATCCCCACTTGGCGAACCACCGTGCGGCGGGGTCTGCCTCCCCCGATTCCGCCACCTGGAGCACTCTCCCGGTCGGCACCGCCGCATCCCCCAGGACGATCCGGTACCCGTCGGGTGGCTGAGGCGAGACGGCGATGGAATCCGCACACGTCACCTGACCCGAGTCTGTGGACGTCGCGGGCGGCGCACCGGCGCCGGTGCTGGCCGAGGTGGCAGACGCCGATGCGGGCCGCGGACCGTCACGCTGACCCACGTCCCGGGCAGGCGTGCATGCCGTTGCGGACAGGACCACCGCGACGATGACGGACGCCTGAGCAAACCAACCCTTGCCCCACATGAGTCCATCCTGTCAGCCGGCGCGGGGGCGATGGGTACACGGATCTCGAACCCTCTTGGCGCGTGACTCGACTGCAGAAATCCTTTGCAGCTCCCCGCTGCTGGCCGGTAGCTTGCCCGCCGATGAGCAACGCGGACACGGTTTCCGGGGTCTTGGACCGCATCACTGCCCACTACGTCTTCCCCGAACGAGCCGCCGAGATGGCAACGGTCGTGCGGCGGCGTCTCGACGATGGCCGGTACGACGGGCTCCCGGGTCCGCAGTTGTGCACCACGCTCACCGACGATCTGCAATCGGTTTGCCCCGACCGTCACCTGCGTCTGATCTGGCACGAGCGGGCCCGGCCCGCCTGGGATCGGGCTGACGACGACGCCGGTGAGGTGGCAGCGCGACGGGAGCGGTACCGACTCAACGCCGAGGGCATCCACAGGGTCGAGCGCCTCCCGGGTAACGTCGGGCTGATCGAGATGCGCGGCGTGGGCGATCCGGCCTGGACCGCGTCGGCGTACGCGGCGGCGATGCAGCTCGTCGCGCACACGCACGCGCTGATCTTGGATATGCGCCGCAACAGTGGCGGGACGCCGGATTCGGTGGCCCTGTTCTGCAGTTACTTCCTGCCTGACAAGCCGGTGCACCTCAACGACATCTACGACGGCACGACCCGGCGCACTCGCCAGTTCTGGACGCTGCCTCACCTTCCCGCTCCGCGTTACCTCGACCGGCCGGTCCTTGTGCTGACCAGCGCGCAGACGTTCTCCGCCGGTGAGGAGATCTGCTACAACCTGCAGGCGCAGGGTCGGGCGACGCTGATCGGCGAGACCACTCGCGGCGGGGCGCACCCGTCGGACACCTACCAGGTGAGTCCGCATGTCGACGTCCGCGTGCCGTGCGCCCGCTCGATAAATCCCGTGACCGGCACGAATTGGGAAGGCACTGGCGTGAAGCCGGACCAGTCGTGCGATGCGGAACACGCGTGGGACATCGCGTACCGGGAGGCGCTGCGTCACGTGCTCGCCGCCACGGTTGACGTCGACAGCGAGCACCAGGTGGCGGTACGGGTCGAAGCTGAGCGTGCACTGGCCGAGCTGCAGCTTCCCTGAGCGTCCCGCTTGATTCTCTGGCGGCTCCCCCAAGCCAAGGCGCTTGAGCAACTTCGTCAAGTCGGCGCCGGGGCAGGCGCTGCGCCGTACGCTGCCTGGGTGAGACGGGCACGATCCCTCGTCGCGCTGGCGACGACCCTGACCGTGGCGCTGACCGCATGCCGGGTCGGGTCCGCACCGCCGGCCGGTGAGCCGGCCCGCTCCGCCGCGGCGGCGACGGCGTCCCCGTCGCGGGCCGGGCCGGCCGAGGTCACGTTGGCCTTCGCGGGCGACGTGCACTTCGCCGGCCGTACGGCGGCTCTGCTGGACGATCCGGCGACCGCGTTCGGGTCGATCTCGTCGGCGCTGTCCGCCGCGGACCTGACGATGGTGAACCTGGAGACCGCGGTCACCACGCGCGGCACCCCGGAGCCGAAGCAGTTCCTCTTCCGGGCTCCGGCGGGCGCGTACGACGCGGTGAAGGCGGCCGGGGTCGACGTCGTGTCGATCGCGAACAACCACACGCTGGACTACGGACGGGTCGGACTGTCCGACACCGTGGACGCGGCGAGGGCCGCCGGGATGCCGACCGTCGGGGCGGGCGCCGACGCGGCGGCGGCGTACGCGCCGTGGACGACCCGGATCGGCGGAACGCGGATCGCCTTCCTCGCCTTCAGCCAGGTCGACGAACTGTGGTCGCAGTGGCGGGCCACCGACGACCGTGCCGGCATCGCGATGACGAGGGACCTGACCCGGGCGGTCGCCGCGGTACGCGCCGCGCGCCAGCAGGCCGACGTGGTCGTCGTGTACGTCCACTGGGGCACGGAGGGGGACAGCTGCCCACCCGCCGACGCGCGCGCGTTCGCGGGTGAGATGGCCCAGGCGGGCGCCTCCCTCGTCGTCGGCACCCACGCGCACCTGCTGCTCGGTGACGGCTGGATCGACCGGACCTTCGTCCAGTACGGGCTGGGCAACTTCCTGTGGTGGCGCGACGACGCGTACAGCAACGACACGGGGATCCTGCGGGTCACCCTGCGCGGCGCGGAGATCGTGAAGACGGAGCTGGTGCCGGCGCTGATCTCCCGCCGCACCGGCCAGCCCCAGCTCGCGCGCGGCGACGACGCGGCACGCGTCCTCCGGGAGTACGCGGACCTGCGTGGCTGCACCGAACTCGCCGCGACCCCCACCGGATAGCGCGCCGGCAGGGCGGCACCAGCTCCTACTAGTCATGTCTATCGATGTCTGGTAGAAAACTTTCAAGGTCGGCCTTTCCCATCGCATAGATTCCCCACGCGAACGGAGAGAGCCATGTCGTCCACCCGCTCCCCCCTGCGCCGCCGCCTGCTCACCCTGCTGGTCGCTGTCGCGGCCACGATCGGGGCCGCGCTCGGGCTGGCCAGTCCGGCCTTCGCCATCAGCCACTCCAGCGCCACGTCGCAGCTGAGCGCCGCCGGCATCTCCTGGACCTCCAGCGGCAACTGCAGCGACCGCTACGTCTCCACCTGCACCTCGTTCGACGGCGTCCGGCAGGCCACCATCGACGGAATCATCACCTTCAAACGCGCCAGCGGCTGCGCCGTCACGATCACCGCCGGCACCGAGGTCGGGCACACCAGCGGCACCTACAGCCACTGGAACGGCTACAAGCTGGACATCGCGCTGAGCACCTGCATCCAGAACTACATCTCGGCGCACTACACCTACGTCGGCTACATCTCCGGCTTCGGCTACCAGTACCGGGCGCCCTCCGGCAACCTCTACACCAAGGAGGGCAGCCACTGGGACATCCTCTTCTACACCTGCGGCTGCTGAGGCAGGACGCGGGCGCCGCCGCCGGCCCCGCGGGGGCGCCCCCCCCGCCCCCCGGGCCACCCGCGGGCGGGTGCCCCCC
>NZ_JBEOVW010000036.1:0-57259 GCF_040295705.1 Micromonospora sp. NPDC002717
CGGAAAGATCCACTCCTGACGGGTCGCCGAGATCACCTGCACCCCGACATGATCCACCATGGACCGACCGCCGAGTTACGAGACGTCCTTTAGTCCCCAGTCTGCTACGACCCATTTGCCGTCGAGGAGCAGGACGTTGGCTGGCTTTATATCGCGGTGGATTCTGTCGTCGGTGTGTGGGCGACGCAGCCCTTCGCAGACGGCTGTGACGAGGTCCCGGAGGGCTCTTGCTTCCCGCCTGAGACGTTCCGCATGGCTGGCTGCGCTGCCGTTCGCGAGCGGCATGACGAACCACCGCCCGTCTGGGTCGGAGTCCAAGACCGGCATGACGTTCGGGTGCTCTCCGTAGTGGTGCCCGAAGGAGATCTCGCGGCGCATGCGGCGTAGGGCGTCTTCATCGGCGTAGCGGAGTTGCTTCAGCGCAATGGGGGTGCGGGTGTATTTGTGCATGCCGCTGTAGACCGCGCCCTGACCTCCTTCAGCGAGTGGCTCTTGCTCTCTGTCGTAGTCCGACTTCGTTCCGCGCTTGAGCCAGCGCACAGCGGCCCACGTTGCGGCCATATTGGTGTCGGTGATGGTGCCGTCGGCGAGGAGTGCGCGGGCGGCCTCGATGACGTGGTCACGGTATGGTCCGCCCCTTTGCGCTCTGAGCATGGCCGCAAGTGGCCTGGTGGTCGGACGGTGAATGAGCTCGGCAGCGAGGCGGCGTGCCTCGTCGTCCTGTGCGGCCCGGTGGGCGGCGCGCTGGCGGTTTTGCTCTTGCCGGGCGGCGTGCAGGTCAGGATGAGGAGTCCAGCCGCGGGGTGGATGGCAGATCGTGCCTGATCGGTAGTCGTGTTCGAGGCCAACGCATCCTGCTCGGGCCAGGGCGAGTGCCACGTCATCGGCACGATCACCGAGTTTGGTCGTGATGGTGTTCCAGCGGCGAGGCGCGCTGGTGGCCCAGCTCCAGTCGGCGTCGTTGACGAGTCCGTCCGGTCGCTGTGGTGAAGTGGGTGGGTGCGCGCGTAGGTGTACTCGCCGTACTTTGGGGCGGCCGGCGCGGTCGTGGTCGAAGGTGCCGTCGGCGTTTGTGGGCTGCGCATAGGCGCGGAGTCCCTCGGGCACGCCGGGGTGGCCGGACATGGGGAACTCCCCTGTTGGGTGCGACGGTTCGGTCACGCCGCGCCGTCATCCAAATCGTCCTCGTCGGACTCTTCGTCGGCGATGTCGGCGGCGGGGCGGTAGGAGGTCAACCACTCCTGGAGCAGTTCGACGCGGGCACGGTTCGCGTCGTCTCCGACGATGACAGGTGCTTCGTTGTAGGCCATGCTGTCGGAGCGGCGACGGAGTTTGATGTAGAGCCCAGATGCCTCGATGGCGTAGCGCTCCATGTCATCCTGTAGCGCACCAATCACGGTAATGTTGCGGTCCTTTCCGATTTGCTCGAACAGCGCGACCGCCTCACGGCGATGTTGCTTGCCGAGGTTGCGGCCGAGTTCATCGAGAACGAGCAGCAAGGGGCGGCCGCCCCCTCCAGCAAGCGCGGCGGCGCACACCAGCTTGACGGCCTTCTCGTCCATTTGGGCGGTGTTGCTACGAAGGTTGTAGCCCGACATCCGCTGTCCCTCGGCGCGCCGCCACTTGGGTGTGACGGTCCACCGCCACGGCCTATCGGGTTCAGCGGGTGGCTCGGGCTCCGGGTAGTCCAGGCTCGCCCCGTAACCGCCGTATCGTTCGTCGAGGCGGTTGAACTCTTCGCTGACTTTCTTCAGCTTCGCCTTGATCCCCTGGGCAAGCGATGCCCGGTGCGCCCGGGAGGTCTGCTCGGCCTCACTCAAGCCTAGCCGCGCCGCCTGCAGGTCACCGGTGCGCTGCGCACGCTGGGTGGCGATTTGCTGCTGCTGGTAGTGGTCGTGCTGTTCGGTCTGGGTCAGATGGGTACGCAGCGCGCGGATGAGCGCGGGAACCAGACCGACGCGAGTGTCCAGTCCGCCGCGATGCCAACGTTGTTCGATGAGCAGTTCCCGGATCTCGGCGGGCATCTCGTCGTGGGGTGTGCCCTCGGGGAAACACCGCCGCACAACCTCGTTGACTTGAGAGCAGGTTTCCTCGTTCCACGCCGCGGTGGTACGGGTCTGCTGCTCGGCGTCCAGGGTCAGCAGGAACCGGTTCGCAGACTCGGGTGAGTCTCCCCAGGTCGCCTCGCGGCCGGGCAGGTCCAGAGCCAGCCGCTCATCGGTGAGCTTCGTCGTGGTTTCGTCTTGCTCGGTCTGCTCACGCTCAAGGCGCTGTTTGGTGCCGCGCAGGTTCTCGATCCGTTCCTCGCGTGCTTTGCCCGCGCCCAGCGCGTCGGTGTAGGCCGCATGGGCGACGTACAGCACGGGCTTCAGCGCATCGCGTCGCTCCTGTCGCTTCTGGTTGGCCGCTCGCAGTTCGGAGATCTTCAGTTCGGTCGTGTCCGCTTGCTCACCTGCCTCGGCCGCTTTGGTGCGGGTTTCGGCTCGGGCCAGCGTGTGCCGGGCACTGGCGAGGAGCTTGTTGGCTTCGGTGAGAAGAGCGGCTTTCGCGCGATGCTCAGCGCGGGCCGCGGCGATGCGCGCGGCTCGGCCGGTGAGTGGATCTGCGAACTCACCCACCACGATTACCCCGGCGGCCACGTCGATCTCTGCAGGTTGGGTGCCCGCCCGGTCGACGATCGCGGTAAAGAACGTGGTGAGGTCGAACCTGGTATCGGCGCTCGCGGGCAGGCTGGTGCTGTGGGTGGGCGCGTGCGTTCGAGGCGGGTCAGCGATGACCAGCGTCGCCCTCCTTGGCCGCCCCGCGAGTTTCTCCTGGGCTCTGTCAGCGTGCCCGCGTAGGACCACGAGGGCACCGCTATAGGGCACAAGGCGGGGCTCCCAGTTGCGTCGCTGGTCGGGGTTGAGCTGGACGACGTCTAACAACGCGGCGGTGGGGATACCCTCATCGCGCAGCACCTGTAGCTCGTCCGCGGCGACGTCCTCACCGGACTCGGCGGCGGCCAGCAGCCTGCTCGCTTGTTTCTCGGCTTCTTCGGCGACTCCCCTGGACCCGAGAGCCTGTTCCACTGCCGTGCGTGCGCCGGCCTCCTCAGCCTGCGCGGTCTCGACGCTACGTCCGTCAGCAGCGCGAGCCTTGTCCAAAAGCTCCCGATGTGTCGTAGCCAGGTCTTCCAGATGCTGGGCGGCGACCTGATGCTCGGTGTCCAGTTGCTGGTCACGCCCACTTAGTTCCTTCCAGCGCCCTTCGACCTCGCGGAAGTTGCGGTTGAACTCCTCGTCGTCGGTCAATCCTGAAAGATCGCCTTCCACGGTGGACAGTTTTGCTTGCAATTCCTTGGTGCGGACCTCCAGCGCGTTGAGTTCATGGCGGATTTCGTCGCTGCGAGCGGCCCCGTCAACGAAGTGTCGAGCGCAGCGGGCTTGCCACGACGCCTTCGCATTGCCCAACAGGAGGCGAGCGTGACCGCGCTGCGCAATGCCGGTCTCAACGACTGCCATTTCGTGTTCCCAGCCATCGAGATCTCTTACGGCGTCGCGGACGTTGTTGCGGTGGGTGTGCTCAGCCGATCGGAGCGTCTGCTCTTGTTCGAGTTCGCGGTCCAACCCGGTCAGTGTGGCGATGGCGTCGAAGATCCTCTGCGGGTCCAGGTCGTTGAGAGGCTGGGCGAGTAGGTTGGCCGCTGGGCTGGACCGCACCGAGGTCGACAGGAATGACACGCACCGCACGTGGCTTCCATACAGGACGGATGCGAGCCGGTTCGCGTGGAAGTCGCTGCGTCCGTTGCTGGTAGGGAGCGCGTCCCACAATGCGTCGACTCCTGCGGCGCGTTCGAACTCGGTCGCCCCATAGGGGACGTAGAGCCCATCCTTCCAGCGCAGATTAATGTGCGATGCCTTACGGTTGATCCGCATCCACACAGTCAGGGCGCCGGCCGAAAGCGCATCGGAGGTGTCGGCGCGGGGGTCGGTGAACACACCGATCACATACCCCCAGTCGACGTTGGACCAGCGGCCTTCTTGTGCGGCGATCTCGGCGGTGAACAGCAGCTCCGCGGCCCCGGCCGCCCCACTGGCCAGCCGCCATTGCTCATCGGCGTGCAGCAGGCTCACCGCGGCGATCAATGAGGACTTCCCCGCACCGTTGGAGTCTTTCGGGCCTTGACCCGCGACCGTGACCAGGCCCTGGCTGATCATCGGTACCGGGTGCGTGGACAACCGAGAGATATTGACCACTTGGACGCCGACCAGCACCCGCTCGCCGACAACGTCGACAGGGCCGGAATCGCCACCCGCCGTAGACCAGGTTAGGGCCGTGCTCACTGTTCTCCTCGGGGATGCGCGCGGCGCGTTCGTATCGCGGCAGCCAGCGGGCTGTGCGGTGCGGCGGCCAGAATCAACTCTTGCTGCAACGCCGCGCGTGCCACGGGTGTCAGCCGGTGAAGTTGAGGACCAGGTAAGTAGGCAGTCCTGCCGGTGGATCCTCTGCCTCGAGTGGGCGCGAGCTGTACGAGTCCAGCAGCACGTAACCTCTGCAGAGCGACACGAACGTCACCTCTTCCAGGCTGCGCGTAGCGAAGAATTTCATCGACTGGCGTCGGTTGCGCGGAGATCCAAGAGTCGCCGGACAGTAGTCCCTGGCTACGGGGAATCGCGACCGAGTGAATCAACACCAGCACGAGCACGGCCCGGTCGATGACCGGGAGGGCGTTCCAGCCTGCACCGGTCAGTTCGGCAGCGACGTCGTCGCGGTACCCCGAGGTCCACTGCGTGCCACCCACCGGGACGAGCGTCCGTCCCACTCGGTGCAATAGCCGCTGAAGGTCCCTGCGTAGCGTGGCATCCCGCAACGCCAACATCTGCACCTCGGGCACCGGGTGGGCGCTATGTTCCACCGCCGCGAACGCGGCAAGGACTTCGTCGCGGTGCCGTTCGCTCAGCCCTGCGAGGATCGGCTCAAATACCGGATGCGCTGCGTTAGGGCTGGTCATCGCCGAGTTTCCGGGTCGCCGTGGCCGATGTTGGCGGCGGAGGGCAACATCCGCAACAGCTCACGCAGGGCACTCAGATCCGCTGATCCCCATGCGGCGACTCGCGGACCGAGCCGCACCGTCTGGCCGGGCTCGTCCCAGAGTAGCCAGCCGGCACCAGCCAAACGCCGGATCGCCGCGAGTAAGGCTCGGTGGGAGGCAACCTCGTCCCGGTTGGTGATCTCCTCGAACACCGCTGCCACCTGTTGCCTGGACGCCGGTGTCCCCGGCCACATCGACCCGGTCGGCTCCGCCCAGCAGCAGCGCAGGCACGCAGCGAGCACGCGCGCGGTGTCGTTGGGTTGTTCAACGGCGAGCGCAGGCAATCCCAACTCCTCCAACACGCTGGGTCTCGCGCCTTCGGGAACCACTGTCAACAGCCATACCGCCGTGACGTCGGGCTCGACCAGGCGCAGCATTCCCGCTGGGAAGGCGCTGCTCGGTGCCACGCGTTGCGGGCCGGCGGCGCGAATGCGCGCCCACCACAGTGCCGTTTCCGACTCGTTCATCCCTCCTCCCCGCCCGCCCGGCTGGCGCGCCGAAAGCGCCCCTGTGACGTCCACGAAGGGCTGGCGGCGACCTCGATACGCACGCCGTCGCGCCACACGAGCTCGTAGTCAAGGTCAGGGTGGTGATGGATGGCGGTGACCTCGGCGAGCACGCGACGTGCCGATATCCAGTCACCGGCGTCATCCAGCATATCGACAACGCTCACCGAGTTCGTGTCCGCCAGCAGCCGCTCTGCGATGGCTCTGAGTTTCTCAACGTCGTCGGCGATATCAGCATCAGCCTCTGGTGCTGGCTCGGCGTTATCCGAGCGGGGAGGCGGAACCCTCGCTGTGCTGATCTGGCGTCCCGCTTCCACTGCCTCGATCAACGCTTGCGGTGAAAACCACGGCGCGGGGGCGTCGAAGACGAAGCGATCGAGCACCGCGGCCAGCGCTTCCGGGCTCGACTCGCGGCCGAAGGTGCGCCACGCCTCCACCGGAAGCAGCCCCAACGCGCGGGTGGTGCCGGCCTGCGCGATCAAGCGGCCCGCCGCCGCGTCAATCGCGTCCGCGTAGGCAGCGAGCGCGACCCGGAGCTCCGCGCACTCGCGGTCGAGTTCGGGCCACTTACCCAGCACGACAGTGTGGACGTCCTTGGCCTGGTCAATCAGCGACTCGTTACCCCACAAGAGTTGGGCGTTGTTACCGAGCGTCTCGGCTGTGCTGCCCGCCGCCAGGATGGCCAGTTCATTGCCCAGTAATCGGAATACCTTGGTCAACCGGCGCACCGAGGCCACGCCGTCGGCCGCCACGGCGTTGGCGCTCTTGACGTTCAACTGCTCCAAGGTCAGCAGCTGATGCAGTTCCGACTGACCGCCCTGCTCGGCCATACGCCGCAAGAACAGCAGCATTACATAGGGCGCGAACGCGGCCCGGTGGTAGAGCTCATTCGGCCGATCATTGACCCGGCTGATCGCGCCGTAGCTGCGTAAAACGTCGAACCGCCGCCTCACGATCGGAGCAGCCCATTGCCGACACTCGGCAACAGCCTGTTCCACTGTCAGCCCCTCGCCGGCCGCCTCGGCGAAGGCCTCCAAGATCGACTCATCGACATCGATCGTGGTTGGATCCACGATCATCGCCCCGGCCTCGCGAGCAAGTACCGAGAAGACCTGACGGTAGACCCGCAGCACTGCGGCCTCACCGACGAGATCGTCCAAGGTCAGCTCTGGCGGGTCACTCAACGCGAACACTCCTGTCTCCAAGCGGGCATGGACACCATTCCGCTAGCGCCCGACATCGGCGCGGCCTTCCCAGTTTGGACACAAGCGAACTGTCTTGCGATCGACTAGGCGTATACCCGACAGTCCGGCGAAGCGGACAAATGTGTGACAGACCGCACGTACCGAGCCATAAACTAGGGGTTGTTCCACGACGCACTATATTCGGCAGAGGAGGACGGTCCGAACCACGACGGGCGCGGCCGAATGAGAACTGCGGCTGCAGTTCCTCGAACTCCCCCGCAGCCTCGGAAGCACGCTCGCGGCCGTCCCGGCCTGGAGCCCGCGACCTCGAACACCCAGAGGTCTCTACGTCCAGCGAGGTACCTGCCTGGTTGCTGCAGCACAGCACATGGACGCTCGTCGTTCAGCAGACCACCGGCCGAGACGCCCTTGGCAGGTGATCCAGGGCGCAGGGACGGCCTCAACAGCGCCGTGACCGCGAGACTACGCTCCACATAGGAGTATGGTCGGCAACAGCAACGTCCCGCTGCGGTGCGGTGGATGTCAGACCGACCTCCGCACCGCGGCAACACCGCAGGCCACCAGGAATGTGACCGCCATCAGTCCGATCCGTAGCCAGGGCACGTCCCGGGTCGGCCGTACGCCGATCGACACCGCCAACGCCAGCTGGGCCAGCAGAGCCAGGCAGATGACGACGCTGAGCGACCGGTAGGTGTTTCCGAAATCGGACCAGAACACCCAGGTGCCGTAGACAGCGGGGACGACCATCAACAGGCCCAGGCCGATCAGCGGAACAGCCAGCCTCCACCGCATGCGGGCGTTCACCGCCACTCCTCCCGGCCCTCGCTGGCGGCACCGCCCAGAAGCTCCGCCTCGACGGTCAGCGCCGCGCCCGCGTCACGAAGCTGCTGCGCCTGCCGCTCCCATTCGGCGCGCTCGTCACGCGTCAGGGAGTCGCGCTCGTTCAGCGACGCCGTGAAGGCGTCGTCCAGCGCCCGGCCATGCCAGGAGAACGTCGCCGCCGTGCGCAGGTCCGCCTCGCCGCGCAGGACGGTGCGGGCCAGGGAACCCAGCGGGTCGTCGCCGCCGCGGCTCCTGGCGAGGGCCGTCAGGACCGCGCGGGCCAGTGGCTGGCGGTGGATCTCGTCGGTCATGGCCTATCCCTGTTGTCCGGGGTGCTGGTAGGGCTTGAGGTCAGGAAGCGCGGAGACGGCCGCACCAGCCTGGATCATGCCAATGGTGCCGGCGATGCCCTTGAACGTGGCCTCAGCGTTGCCGTAGAAGGTGGAAATCTCGTTGTAGAGGTCGTACGCCTGCCAGGCGTAGTAGGCGGCCACGCCGTAGCCGAGGACTGGCCCAACCCCCGTCTCGATCGTCGCCGTGCCGACGGCCGAGGCCAGTTTGATGACGATCAGGACGTCGATGAGCTTGGCGGTCAGGCCACTGACCACGTCGAAGAGATGCTTGGCGGCCTCGGCGGCCTTGGTGTAGAGGTCGGCGTACTGGTCGCAGATTGGGTGCAGGGCCATGGCGGCATTGCCGAGCGTGAGCTGGAACTCCTGCTCGGCCTCCGCGGCCCGGCCGCGCCAGACTTCCGGTACGTCGCCGGCGGTGGTGACGAGGTTGCGGCCGACATCGAGTAGCGCGTTTCCGATGATCCGCCACGCTGCGGCGCAGTGGATGTAGGCGTCCCAGTCGCCGCTGAGTTGCTTGCTCCAGCTTTCGAACGGGTCGTGCCCGAACAGCCACACGCTGACCTGGCGCAGCCAGGCAGCAGGGCTGATCAGATCCGCGAGAGGGTTGATCTTCCACATCTCGACCGGGGTCGCGTAATTGGGGGGCACGAGGTGTTTGGTCGGCTCGGCTACATCAGCGAACGCAGACCGGGGCGCGGTGGGCCACAGATCGGGACGGCCGGTGCTGAGCGCGCCCCACATCGCCGCTGGGTCTTTCGCGCCCGGATAGGTCTGGTCGAGCCGACCTGCCGACTCCGCGTCGGAGGTGGCGTAGGCGCGCTGGGCCAGGTTGATCTGGGTGGCGGCGCTCCGGCCGACCGTCTGCAGCCGCTCCAGCCCCTGCGTCATCCGGTCGTACACCAGCTTGTGCGGGCTGGCGAAGATAACCAGCAGACCTTCCTCGGCGAAGGTCAGGTCGCAATGCCGCTTGACGTACGCGTGCGTGTCGCCGACGTCGCCCGATGCCCGGTGCAGCACGTTGTACAGCCCGTTCAGGCTGCCTGGATCTACGTAGAAGCCGCTCATGTTCCCCCGTTGAACGTCGTTCGGCTCTTGTGAGAACACGAACCGTACTGGACTGTGATCAACAGCGTCAATGAACACTTCGGCGCACAGTCACCCACCCGACACGAGGTGCATCGCGGGGAGGCCGGGGGGGGCCTCCTCAGGCCATGCGAGATTTCGCCTCATGTGTCGAACTGGGACCAGCTGGGCGCCTGGCACGGCCCGCAAGACCCGCAGGATGACGTTCGGCCCTGCTCGGGCATCATCGCGTTCGGCGACGACCGTGCCTCGACACTGCATCGGTCCCTGCTCGGGTCGGTGTCTGGGCCATCGGAGCTCTTGGTCGTGGTGGGTGGGGAAACGCCCGAGCCGCGGTCCCTGGGCCGTCGTTGTATGGCTGATGCCGCTGCGCCAGCCCCCGACTCAAGTCCTGCACCACATCGTCATCGCCGACGGCCGGTCGCCACCGCTCGGCAGCACGGAAAATGAGCGAGCCGGCTGGACGCGCCAAGGGCATCTCGGCCTTGATGAACAGCTCGCCCCGCTGAAGGGCGACGGACAGCCCCCGGTGGAGGGTGTCCGCCAGGAACGGAAGCTCGGAGCGGAGGCGTACGACCTGCTTGTCCCCCAGCTGCGCGCGCTCGTTACGGCCGACCGCCGCCTGTGACCGCGCCCAGCGCAGGACTTCTGCCAGCTCAGAGGCGGCGTCTCGGGCTGCACCGGCCGGCGGGGTGGCCCGCAGGTCGGCGGCCGTGATGGCCGCCTGCCGCCAACCGCCCACCATCGTCGGGGCACCGTCGCTGACCAGGATGTGCACGGCGAGTCCGAGCTGAGTTCCGAGCTGAAGATGTGCACCCGTGACCTGCCCGGGGTTCTGCCACATCCAGCTCCGCGCGGCGGCCGCGGCCCCGACCGCATCGTCGGTGGTACGGACGCTGGGCGCGGGGGTTCTCGGCCTCGTTGCGGATCCGCCAGCTCGTGCGGTAGACGGGTTCGATCTTCAGCGTCGACCAGAAACTCTTGCGAGGTGCACCTGCCCATAGGGTGTGGTCAGAACGAGATACTCGCCGCCAGCAGCCGTCACAAGACGCTGACCCGCCGCCGGGGCGAGGGCCGGTACCGTGTCCCGCCGACCGGTTCGGACACCAACCGGACTACCGGGCGGCGGGCCGGACCACGAGTTGGCTCACCTGCGGCAGCCGGACGCCGAGATCCCGCGACCGGCCGGTCGCCGCGTCGACGGCGGCGAGTTGCCCGTCCAGTCCGGTGACGAACAGCCACTTGCCGTCCGGGGACCAGACCACGGACCCCGGACTGGCCTCCACCGGCAGGTCCAGCACACGAACGGCACCCGAGCGCAGATTCAACAAATGGACCCGGGGCGCGCCGGTGGCGTTCATGGCTATCAGGGCGGCCATCCGACCGTCGCCGGAGATCGCTCCGCGGTCGAAGGCGGTGATCTCGGCCGGCAGAGTGACCGCCCGCCGGGCACCGCCGGGGTGTGAGATCAGCACGCCCGCGCACCGCAGACGCTCGTCGCACTCCCGGGCCAGCCAGTGACGCGGGCCGACGGCCACCAGGTCGCCCGTGGTGATCCGGCGGACCCCATCGGGACGGATGGTGTAGACCCCGCCGGTCGCGGTGATCGCCGGATAACCGGCCCCGTCCGGCTGGGCGAAGGGGCTGACCCCCGCAGGCAGGGCGATCTCCACACCGGTGGCCCTGCCGTCGAACCGGGCCAACAGTATCCTGGGCCGCACGCTGTTACCGTCGGACACCCACACCGACTCCGGATCCGGCCCGGGCAGCATCGCCCCGGACCGGTCAAGGTCGTTGGTCGTTTCCGTCGACGGCTGGCCGTCGGGCACCCGGTAGCCCTCCACCGCGTCGAGGGGACGGATGACCACCCCGTCCGGGGAGAGCAGAAGCTGACCGGGCCGGTGCTCCGCAGGTCCCGCACCGGGGTGATGCTTACCCGGCCCCGCGCGAACTCGATCCGGACCACCGCGTCCGGCCCCCGGCCGTACAGTTGCCAACCGCCGGTGATCCCGAGCAGGGGCTGGCCGACCTCAGTGACCGTCGGTGGCGCTCCGGTCGTGGCTGGCCCCGGGGTGGCCGGGGCGGTGGCCTCGGGCGCCGACGACGCGGCCGGCGGCGACGGCGACCTGCTCGCCGAGGGCGGATGCCGGTCGGCCCCGGTACGCGCGTACACGGCCAACCCGACCCCGGCGGCCAGCACCAATGGCAGCCACTTCGGCCACCGCCGCCAGCGGGGTGCGGCGTCCTCGCGGATCGAGCCGCCGATCTCGATGATGTCGCCCCGCGCCGGCCGGTCCTGGTCCCCCGTCATCCTGACATCATCCACCTCGAACATTCACGGCCCCGCATCCGGCTACCGCCCGGCCTCCGAACCGTTCCGCCATGGATTCCTGGTGCCTCGACGTTTGACGGCTCCTCGAAGTTCAGTGGGTTGAGGTGTCCGCGGCGGCGTCGGGTGGTGGCGGTGCGGATGCGTAGGCGCTGGTTCTCCGGTTGCGAGAGCCGTAGGCGTCGCGGGCGATCGTTTTGATGACGCGGTTGGTGCCTTCTGAGCCTGAGTTGGTGATGCCGGTATGCAGGAACGCGTGGGATCTGCGGCCACCAAGCCTCGATCGTGGTGACGAGGCGGTGGAGTTCAGGCAGGTCGGAGGCGGCGCAGCGGGCATAGAAGCGGTGCAGCAGCCGGTGGACGTGTTCCCGGTCGGGGTGGGTGCGGGCGGTCACGAGCAGGTCGAGCAGGTCCTCTTCGCGTTCCATGCGGTCGGGATCGGGGTGCCGATGGCGGTGGGCAGGGCGTCGAGGGTGTCGACTAGCCCGTGTTTCGTAAGGGCCTGCTGGGCGGTGAGAAGAGCCGGCGTAGCGGTGATCGATAAGAGAGAAGGTCTCCGGTAGATCGGTTAGCGACCAAGCAAACCGAAGACCGACCGGAGACCTCGTGGCCAGGGTAGCGGCAGCGAGGCGGCACGATCTCACCAACGCTTAGTGGGCGGGGCCGGAGGCAGGCTCGGCGGCACAAGCGGTTGAAGCGTGACTTTCGTCAGTGGATGGCCGTCTCTGACCGCCGCGTGGAGCGATAGGAACTCGCCGGCGAGGTCGTTCATCCGGGAGTGGTTCGGCCGGTGGCAAGACCTGCAGGCACGGCATCGGGAATCCGTCGGCCCCTTGCTGTACCCGGAGGCCAGGCGAATCCCGCAACCATCGGCTCTGCGTTCGACTGGATGGTGCGCGTCATGGTGCATCCCCGCCCAGAACTGCGCTTGGCATTGATCGGCGTACGTATACCCTCTGCACGGCAGGCGGTCCACGACCTGGCGCTCGTGCTCGGCTACGGGGACAGCGACGGCAGCGGCGGCGTGGGCACTGCCCGGTTCAGCGGGCCGGTCGCAGGTAGCGAGGCCGACAGTCAGCTCCTCGCCCGCGCTTGCTGGGCGCTGGCGCTGCTGACCGACCTATACCGTGTCGGTCCCGCAGCAGGATCCCCGGCGATGGCCCTGGCGTCAAGATCCATCACGGCCGAGAAGCTACTTGATCTCGCGTCACCCGAAGCTGTCGAGGAGCTCCGAGCTCTGCGCGCCTCCGCCGAGCGAGTCATCCTGCCGTCCCTTGCGGCACGGCGTGGCGCTTGGGCGCTCGGGCCAACCTTCGCGGGATCATCCCTGATGAACGCCGACGCCGATCTGATCGCCGCCGGCCTACTGCTCGAACTCAAGACGGGCCTCGGCAGCAAGCGCCGCGACGGAACGCGACGATCATCGCTGGCGGCACCCACCATCATGCAGCTGCTCGGCTACGTACTGCTCGAGTTCGCCGACGAGTTCGCCATCGAGACCGTCGGTGTCTACAACGCCCGTTACGCACATCTGGCGGCATGGTGCCTACCAGAACTCCTGGCCGAGCTGGCAGGCCGGCCCGTCGACCTCAAGAAGGAACGTGTGGCCTTCCACCAGCTGCCCGCCACCGCAGTTGCATGATCCGGAGGGGACCAAGCCCGGCACGAGGACGTAGTCGAGAAAGAATCACCCACGCCGGCCGGGAAACCGACCGGTGGCAGCACGGTGGCGGGCTACGGCAGTGACGACGAGGACGCTGGTGCCGCAGGTGGCCGGTCGGTTGCCTTGCCTGGTTCGCAGGCGGTGAGCAGAACGCGCCCGAGGATGCCCGCCACGAGACGGGCGGGAGCGGTCAGTCGTCCCTGACCATCGGTGTGTTGGTTCCTCAGTGGTGGCTGGGGTGCGCGGGGACGCGGGTTGGGATCGGCGCCGGACTATGGGGGCGGTCCGGCACCGATCGGCGTGCCCAGGTGGATCACGGGTTGTGAGGAGGTGCGATCGTCGGACGGACCGGACGAGCGTTTCGGATCAGCGGCCAGAGCTTCGGTCCGCTGGGCAGGTTCAGCGGCAGGGCCGCGTGGTATCCCTGCTCGCGGAGCATGTCCCTGGCGCTCTCGGTCGTGACCACGGTGTAGACCGGCAATCCGGTGTCGTCGACGACCTGGTGGTGCCGGCGCAGCAGCTCGCTGGCGAGGCCGCGGCCTCGAAAGGACGGGTGCACGGCCAGCCAGGACAGCCAATGATGCGGCGCCGAGGACCTGTAGCTATCGATGGCTGAGTTCAGGGCCGCGATGCGGGGTGCTGCGCTGCCGGCAAAGGTCGGCAGGTGGTGTTGCCCGAACCGCCGGAAGCCGCTGTTCGGATCGTGCCGTCGCCATACCGCGACCGCTGAGAGGTTCAGCGCTACGTCAACGGCCCCGGTCTCGATGGCGTGGTCGACGTCGACCGCGAGGAGGCGGTGCAGGACGACGACCCACTCGGCGGCGTCGGGCAGCAGCCACTCGATGACGGGGTCACGGTCGAGTGCACCGGCCAGTAGCACGGTGATGGCGGCGACGTCGTGTGGTTTCGCCGCGCGAATGGTTGTGTCCAGGGTGGGGCCGTTCACAGTGGCCGCCTTACCGGGAACGCTTCTGCCGGGAACCGCGCGGGGGCTCCCCCGTTCGGTTGGCCTCGCCACATGCGCCAGATCGTTGGCCCGGCGGTCGGGAGGTGCATTGGTGGGCCTTGGCGGTAGCCGAGGCGCCGGTACAGGTCTCGGTTGCGGGTGTTGCTGGCTTCCAGGTACGCCGCCCGGTTCGCCGCGTCGAGCGTTTGGTGGGCGTTGGTGAGCAGCCCCGTTCCGAGGCCGCGGTTCTGGTGGCGGGGGTCGACAGCGACGTAGGCGAGGTAGTCGTGTGGGACCCGGGGATGGTGTGTTTCGAACAGCGCGTCGAGTAGCAGGAACCTGGGCGCGTATGTGCCGGTGGCCTGCTCTATCTCGTAGTACATGGCGGTTGCTCCCGCCGGTGGAGCCTCGTTGCGGGTGTACCAGATTGCGACGGCTGACCGGTCGGTGGTGGTGTCCACGCGTCCGTGCTGGAGTCCGTGGTGGAGGATCAGTTTGAAGTACCGGAAGTAGACCGCTCGGCGGTCGTCGGGGTCGGGGATGAGCCAGTCGGCGACGGGTCCGTCGAGGAACGCCTCGACCAGGACGGTGATGAGTTCGCCGGCGTCGTCGGGTGTGGCCTGGCGGATGCTGATGGTGTTGGTCGGTGGCATGGTCACTCCTGGTCAGACCGGCTGGCGGGTGGCGTCGGGGGTGCGCACCGGTGCGGTGGCGCTTTCCGCGCCGAGTCCGATCGCCTGGAATATGTCTGGGCGGGTGGCGCGTAGGGTCAGTGCCCAGGCGGTGCCGGCGAGTGCGCAGAGGCCGTAGGTGGCGGGGAACCACCAGCGCAACGGGGATGTGGCGGCGACGCCGAGGAGGACGTCGAATTCCTGGATGGTGACGGCGAGGATCGCGGTCAGGGCGCCGGTGGCGGCCAGCGGCGCGATCGCGGTGCGCCACGGGCCGTCGCGGTGGGGGGTGCGGGCGAAGAACGCGACCACGGCGGCGGAGGTGACGGTCATCAGGATCAGAACGCCGAGGCCGCCGGTGACGGTGATCCAGAAGAACAGGTGCACGATCGGGTCGGCGCCGGCTACCGCGTAGCTGGCGAGGACGGCTACCGCGATGGTGCTTTGGACGATGGAGCCGGCTTTCGGTGCGCCGGTGCGGCGGCTCGTGCGTCCCAGCCATGCGGGTAGGACCCGTTCCCGGCCGAGTGCGAACAGGTAGCGGGCGACGGTGTGGTGGAACGCCAGGAGTGCGGCGAAGAGGCTGGTGATGAACAGGACCCGGCCGATGGTGACGATACCGTCGCCGAGGTGGGGCGAGACGAGGTTGAAGATGAGGTCGGTGCCGTCGGTGCGGGCGGCGTCGACGATGGTGTCGGGGCCGGTGGCGACGGACATCGCCCACGCGGACAGCCCGTAGAGCAGGCCGATGATCGCGACAGCGATGTACGTGGCTCGCGGTACGGTGCGGCGTGGGTCCTTGGTCTCCTCGGCGAACACCACGGTTCCTTCGAAGCCGACGAATCCGGTGATGGCGGTGACCAGGGCGGCGCCGATGCCAGCGGCGAAGATGTGCGACGGGGCGAGGGTGCCGAAGCTGATACCGCCAGGGGCGGGGTTGGTGACCATGACGGCGTCGAAGACGAGGGCGACGGCGCACTCGGCGATGAGCACGACCGCTAGGACCTTGCCGTTGAGGTCGATGCGCAGGAGCCCGAGGACGGTCACGGTCGCCCAGGCGGCGAGGGCGCACAGCCACCAGGTGATGGTCCAGCCGTAGCGGTCCTGGAGAAACTGGGCCAGTACCGCGCCGAATCCGCCGTAGAGGCCGATCTGCATAGCGTTGTAGGCGAGCAGCGCGACGAAGGCGGCGGCGACGCCGGCCGGCCGGCCGAGGCCCCGGGTGACGTAGGTGTAGAAGGCGCCGGCGTTGACGATGCGGCGGGACATGGCCACGTAGCCGACAGCGAACAGGGCCAGGATGGCGGCGACGACGAGATAGGACACGGGGATACCGACGACACCGGTGACGGCGTACCCGGTGGTCGCGCCGCCAGCGACAACAGTGAGCGGCGCTGCCGCCGCGATCACGAAGAACACGACCGACGGGATACCAAGCCGGCCCCGGGCGAGAACGGCGGAGACAGTGTCCGGTCTGTGGTGAGGCATTGGATCTCTTTCGACGAGGGGGATGGAGGGGGGCAACTACGCTCAGGTGCGGTGGCTCAGGACGCTGCCGCCGACGGCGCTGCCGAGGTCGGCGAAGAGGTCGCGCAGTGGTGGCCGGGCCTGCTCGACCACCTGACGTAGGTGAGCGCGGACGGCCAGCGGCGCGCCGTCCAGCAGGGCGGCGTCCAGCTGGGTGTGCAGCGTCAGACCGGCGAGCGCCTGGTCGAAGGTGCTAAGCCGACGGGCGTTACGCAGTTCGATCGACAGCCGAGCCCACGACCAGGCGGCGGTGTTCATGTCGGCGGGCACGTAGACGATGCGCTGGCGCCACAGCCGGCCGACCTGACGCTGCTCGAGAAGCCCGCGCTGCCACATGCGAGTGGTGACCTGCTCGCAGGCGGTGGCGGCCAGGAACGCCAGCCACGTGCGGGTGTCGGTGTGGTGCGGCTCAGCGATCAGCCGGTCGAGTACCAGGTGTTGCAGCCAGTCCCCCGGGGGCCCGGTTTGGAGCACCCGGATGTGTCCGCGGGCGAAGGTGATCCGGCCCTCATAGTGCAGCTCGGCGAGCAGCGCAGCGGCCAGACCGTGAGCTAGCGCGGACTCGTAGAGGCGCGGACGGCCGGTCTGGTCATCGTGGGCCATGAACCAGAACTCGTCGCCAATCATCATCGGTCTGGTGGGCGCGGTGCCTACGGCGCGTACGGGACGCTGCGGCTCGGCGGCCTGAACATTGGCGGGCGGAGCAGCGTCGTCGTCGGCTGCGCCGGGATGTGTGTGCACGACGGCTGGCCTTCCTGGGTCAGTTGTCGAGGGCGGTCGCAGCGGGCGGGGCCTCTGCGTGGCGGCCAGGGTGGCGGGCGAGTTCCTGTTGCGCCCAGGCGTTCTGCTCGCAGCTGCCGTCCGGCTGGCAGTGGAAACAGGTGCTGCCGTCGGCGTGCTGCTTTTCGGTCATCCGCGCGGACGCGTACCTGTCGGCCGGGCCGCACGGCTCATCACTGCGGCTCATGTCGCGCTCGCGTACCGGCGTAGGGCGGCAAGGCGGACCCGCAGCTCCATGCACGGCAGGTACTCGTCGGTGCTCGGGTAGAGGCACTCGGGGCGGTGACCGACCACCCATACCCACTCGTCGCTGAGGTGCGCCAAGTCGGTGCGGAGCCTGACGACAACGACGTCGACCGCGCTGCCGGGCGTGAGGTCCCGGCCAAGGGACCAGTCGTCGCTGCCGAGCTGCAGGAGGGTGCCTGAGACGACCTGCGGGATCGGGGGCGCCGGGTTCACGCCAACCGCCCCTTCCGTCGGCGTGGCTCCAGCCACCGGCGCGGCTGCCGCGACGGCTGCTGGTCGAGCAAGACCCAGAACGCGCGGTTGGTCTCGGCGAGTTCCTGGACGGTCTGCTCGTCGGGTTCACCCGGGGTGCGGTTCCAGCCGCTGCGGCCCTCGAACAACGTGGCCGCGCCTTCACAGTCGATGCCGAAAGGGCTGTAGGTCACGCCGTCGCCGGCGGGAGCGAACCACTTGCGCCGCATCGGCGCTACCTCCTTCACTGGGTTGCACTGCCGGGCCTCCCCGGCTCAGACGCGCACCCCGACCGGTTGGGTGCAGGGATCGTCCGCACGGGGCCCGGAGGGACTAGCGAGCGGCAGGTGTGGCCATTCGCCCGTCACATCGACAACAAGGACGAAAGCCGGTGCGCTCGGGGAAGCAACGCGCCGGCGCATCCAGACTGGCCGGGGAGGCGGATGGATGGAATGTCCTGCTGGTGCACCGCCGGTGCACCTGCTGTCACCCGAGGTGCCGCTACGATCACCAGGCAGGCGACTGTCCGTGTCGGGAGGACGTGCATGGCTGCGGTGACGACCTGGACCGGTCGGGAGGCGAACGCACTGCGCCATGCCTTGCGGATGAGCGTCACCGCCTTCGCCGAGCACCTGGGCGCGGCCCGGCGGACGGTGGCCAAGTGGAGCAGCCAGGGCGACAGCGTCCTCCCGCGCGCCGACATGCAGGCCGCGCTGGACACCGTGCTCGCCCGGGCCACCTCCGACGTACGCGAACGTTTCGAGGCCCTACGGATGACGGGCACCAGCGGTGCACCTATCAGCACCACACCGCCGTACACCGGCGCGGACGCTGATACTGGAGGTGACGGAGACGGCGGCTCGGGCTCGGATGGTGACGTGCGACGGAGAGATCTTCTGCGCAAAGCCGCGGTCGGCGTCGCCGCTGCGCCAAGCGTCGCGCCATTACTCGACGCGCTCGTCTCGCCGCGACATCCACCTGCGGCGGTGCTGTCCGTCCAGCAGCTTGCCCGCGACGTGGCCGCCGTCAAGCGCGACTACCAGGCCTGTCGCTACGAGCGTGTCCTCGACCATCTCGTCACGCTGCTACCGGCCCTCGAACCCGCCGGGGCCAGCGCGGAAGGCGAGCATCAGACGCAGGTCAGCGTCTTGGCGTCCGAGCTGTACCACGTCGTCGGGAGTGTGCTGCTCAAGGTGGGTGACCGAGGGATGGCCCTGGTCGCGGCCGAGCGAAGCACCCGCGCCGCGGCGGCGAGTCAGGACCCGGTGGCCGTCGCCGCGAGCGCACGGATCATGACCCACGCCCTGATGAGCAACGGCCACGACGCCCAAGCGGTGACCCTCGCGGGGAACGCGGCCGGCGTACTCGACCGGGACACCCGCCTCGCGTCGACCGACGCGATCGCGGTGTATGGCGCCCTCGTCCTTCGGGGTGCCGTCGCTGCAGCCCGTCGAGACGACCGGGACACCGCACACGCCATGCTCGACGAGGCGATGCGCGCCGCAGCTCGACTCGGCTACGACGGCAACGACCGGTGGACCGGCTTTGGCGCCACCAACATCCTGCTGCACCAGGTCAACATCACACTGACCCTCGGCGACGCCGGAACCGCCATCGCGCTCGCCCGCACCGTGCCCCTGAACAAGGTGGCGCTTGCCGAGCGCAGAGCCACGCTGTACGTCGACGTCGCCCGTGCCTACACCCAGTGGGGCCGCCACGAGCACGGCCTGAACGCGCTGCGCACGGCGTACGAGGTAGCACCCGAGGAGATTCGCTGCCGTCCAGCGGTCCAGCGCATCGCCGGCGACCTCGCTCTCCTTGCCAGGGGCTCGGTCCGCACGGCCGTCGTCGACTTCGCCCAGACGGCCGGGATCCCACTGTGACCGGGGGGCACCTGCAGATCGTCGTCTGCGGCGCTGGCCCCGCCGCCGACGTAACCAGGCTGGTCAGCGCCGCGCAGGAGCACACATGGACTGCGGCGGTCACCGCCACGCCCAACGCGACGAGCTTCATGGACGTGCCGGCCATCGAGGAGCTGACCGGTGCCCCCGTGCGATCCAGCTATCGGGCATCCCCCGGCGCCCGCCGCTCGCTGCCCGCCGCCGACGCTCTGGTCATCGCACCCGCGACATATAATTCGATCAACAAGATCGCCCTCGGCCTGGCCGACAACTACGCAATGACCTCAGTCGCCGAGCTCATCGGACGACAGGTGTCGACCGTCGTCGTCCCGTTCGTCAATGCCGCCCTCGCCACCCGGCTGCCCTTCCGCCGCGCTGTGGCCAGCCTCCGCGACGAGGGAGTACACGTCCTGCTCGGTCCCGAAGACGGATGGGAACCACACCCACCCGGCAGCGGAACTGACCGGCAGCGCGCCTTCCCCTGGGCGACGGCATTCGAGACAGCGGCCAGACGTGCCCACGAAGCACAGACTTGAAGCAATGCGCCACCAGCGCTGGTAACCCGACTCAGACGAGCCGGCTCGTGTAGCCCGCCGCCACCAGACGACCGAAGGCCAACCGCACCTCCTATCGACCAGGACGGGCTACATAGCACCGGCTTCCGCCGCCGCAAGCGCAGCCTCACATGGCCAGCCTGCCGCGGTGGCGGGCTGGACCGGAACGTCGCGCCGAATGGCGAGGGCGCTCCGGGGGGATGTCCGGGTCGGCGGCCGGGGCGCCGACCCGGACATCCCCGCGAAGGCCGCTAGCGCACCGGCTCCCGCCACCGCCGCCTCCCCCAACACATCCCGACGTCGCATCGCTCTCTCCTCACCTCGCCCAGCCCGATCGGTTCGCCACCGAGGCTGGCTACACCTGGCGCTGCTGGGCCGCCCGCGGGCGCCTGGACTGATCAGTCGTGAATGAGACGGACCTGCCAGGAGGTGCTGGCACAGCCGGCCTCGGCGTCGGTGACCTCGGCCACCCCGGACCCGTCGACCCGCTCGACGACGTAGTCGTCGAGCTGATGGAACCGGGCCAGTTCGTCGGCCGCGGTCCCATCGAGGCGGCCGGCGACGAAGATGTCTTCGGGATCGAGAGTGTCCAGCACCTCGGCGAGGGTGTCCACGCCGTCATCCGGATAATCGTCCGGCCGCCGCCAGATCTCGGGCGCCTCACCAGCCGTCCCGGCGGCTGTGGCGGCCACGGCCGCCAGCGCGCCGTCGAGCAGCGACACCCGCAGCTGCTCGGCGTCGGCGCCGACCAGGGAACGGGGCAGGACGATCCGCGTGGTGTCCGGGCCAGCGACGTCCGTCAGCACGCGATCGCCGTCACCCGTCACTACCTCGAGGGTGAGGTCCCGCGACAGCGTCACGCTGACGATGCTGCCCAGCACGGTGAACCAATGCTCGACCGCCGCCACTGCTTCCCGCAGGTCCCCCGCCGCCGTCCGGTTCAGACCCTCCGACCCAACCCGCCAGCTCACCCGCCCTGCCTGACCACCCATACCCGTACCCCTTCCTTTCCGCCCGCCCGCACCTCGAACTCCTGCACCACCTCGCCGAGCGCCCGGACGACGACCTCCCGGTTGCGCCGTACCGCGAGCGTCGCCGGCACGGTCGCGGCGAGCACCAACTGGTCCGGCTTCATCCGATCCATCGCTTCTCGGACCCGGCCAGCGGTCACCGTGGCACCGGCGGGCCGGGCGGCGGGCGGCACGAAGAGGTCCACCAGTTCCGGCCGCCCCGGGTCGGAACGCGGGGCGCGTACCGGGGGCGCTCCGAGGCGCTGCTCCACTCCGACAACCTCCAACGCGCCCAGCAGCGCCCGGAACAACCGGACCGCGAGTAGTCCCTCACCGGACACGTCGAACCACGCCACCGGTACCCGCACCAGGTAGCCGATCTCCTTAACGCCGCCCTGGCCGCGCGTCCGCACGTGCTTGACGGACGGCTCCGCCTCGGTGTGCACGGTGACGTCGAGGCGAAGGTAGCTGCGGGCCGGGAAGGAACGCCGCAGCCACCTCGCGCCGTCGACCGCCCGTTGCAGCGCCGCCTCGACGAAGGCGGCGAGGTTGTGTACCCGGGCGTCGTACCCCGCGACGTCCACGCCGAAATCGCGTGGCGCGTCGCGGGGCTGAACGGACAACCAGAAGGTCATGGAGGCTGACCCTACTGGCAGGACCTGGCCATGCCCGGCGGGCGCACGTTGTAGCGACGCACGTAGCTCAGGCAGCTGCGGTACTCCCAATATCCGGGCGTGGTAGCGGGTGGGAAACTTCTTGATCTTCCGGATCCGGCACCGCCTTGACGCGCTTGTACCGACTAACGCTGGCCCGAACGAGGGGCGGCCAGGCACTGGTGATGCCGTACATGTAGACCCGTTCGCGACCCCGCGAATCGGTGTAGTTGATCTGATAACCCCAGCTGCGGCCCCGATACCTGTTGCTGTTGCTGTTGCGGTTGCTCGACGAGCCCTTGGAACGGGCCGGTGGCCGACCCGCGATCTTCTTGATCCGCTTGTTCCGGGCAGCCGTCCTGGCCGCGGCGCGCTGCGCCAGCCGTTTCGCCACGTATCGGGCTGCCAACCGACCGCCGATACCGACGAGGATGGGCACACACCGGGCAACGCCCATCCAGGTCCGTGACGTTGACCAGGTCCTGATTGGCGTAGTCGTAGTCGTTCGCCGAACCCTGCACCGGGTCGACGGACAGGAAGCGGCCGGTGTGCGGGTTGTGCAGGCGGACACCCATCAGGATGACGTCGTCGAGGGCGTCACCAGAGCGTTGCTTGCCGCCCAGCCAGCCGTACCGCTGGTCGGCCTGCCCCGCCACCGGCACGCCGAACTCCTCGTAGTCCAGCAGTTCGGGTTCGGTGAGGGCGGGTCGATGGTGACGTTGACGTCACCGTGCAGCCACACCAGGTGCAGCCGCACGTCGCCGGTGGCCGAGGTGTCGCCGCCAGGTCGCCGTCCGGGCCGGACCCGTTCCGGGTGACGGTGCCCTGGGCATCCTCCACCACCCAGTGGACCTCGTCGGAGTCGTCGCCGTAGTGGTTCACCTTGGTGGTGGCGGCACCCCAGGTGTCGTCGATCAGCGTCTCGGTGGTGAAGGTGCGGAAACGCTGCGCCGGGTCCAGCATCCACGTCTAGCGCGCGCGTCCCCGAACTGCTGCCGCTGCACCAGGTCGTTGACGTGGAAGGTGTTGGTCAGGCCGCTGGGCATTCGGACCGTCCGGCCGAACGCGTCGTACTCGTACCCGGCGTCCGTCATCCGGTCGGCGGTGTCGTAACTGTGACCGCTCTACGCCTCGACCGTCGTCTCCTGACAGGCTCCCTCCGCGTCGGGCGCGTACCGGCTCAGGGAGGTACGGTTGCTGCGCCCGTCGTAGTCGTAGACGCGGGTCACACAGCCGCCGGTGATGGGGCTGTCGTGGCGGGTGCGGACCAGCCGGCCTGCTCGGTCGTAGCCGTACTCCTTGCTGCCGCCGGTGTAGGCGTGGTCCACCCACTGGCCGGCAACGTTCTCGGTCACCGCCTCGGTGAAGACCACCTCACCGTCGGAGTCGCGGGTGTACGTCCGCTCGACCGGCTTACAACTCCTAACCCTTTGAGCGTTGGAGTCGGCGCCAGCAGATGATGGCGCAAGCGAGGGTGAGGAAGGCTTCGTGGATGTCGTCGCGGATCTCCCAGCGGATTCGTAGGCGGCGGAACCAGTGCAGCAAGGCGACCGTTTGCTCGACAACCCACCGTCGGGCGCCGAGTCCGGAGCCGTACGTGGGCCTCGTCGTTCATAACGTCGCTCGCCCAGGTTTCCTGGCAGCCACGAGAGGCGCTGGGGCCCGCGCGGACGTCCTGAGACGACGCGTCGCCGTGACGGTGGAGGCCACCGCCACGGCGACGCTGCGGCGTCAGTCGCGGATCGACTCGCTCAGCACCCGACCCTGCGCGCCCGACGGCGGCTGGATGCCGAGCAGCGCGGCGATCGTCGGGGCGATGTCGACGTGGTGCGGGTCAACGGGGCGCACACCGGGCAGGACGCCGGCGCCGGAGAGCACCAGCGGGATGTGCAGCTCGGTCGTGGCGCCGTGCCGGCCGGCGACGCCGCCCGCCGGGTCGCCGCCGATCGACCAGCCGGGCTCCGGCTCGATGACGAGCTCACCGAAGCGGGGGCTCATGTGCATCGCCTGCTGGGCGACATTGTCGAACACCTGCCTCACGTGCGGGGTCGCCTCGAGCGCGGCCTTGATCTTCGCGACCGCCTGCGGGTCGTTCTTCGCGGCGCCGACCATGTGCAGGCTGCCGATGCCGCCGACGACGATGACGGCGTCGGTGTCGGGCTTGGGCGTCTTGCCGGTCCCGAGGAGCTCGGCCTTGTAGCCGGCCTTGGCGATCGCGTCGATCATCTGCGTGCCGAAGCCCTTGGTGAACGTGGTCATGCCGTGGTCGCCGGTGATGACGAAGGTGGTGCGACCGAAGATGTCGGCGTCCATGGTGGCCTGCACGATCCGGCCGATCTGGGCGTCGATATCCGCCAGAGCGCCCGGGATCCGCGGGTCGTGGTCGCCACCCTCGTGGCCGATCGCATCGAGCGCGTCGCAGTAGACCGCCATGAGGTCGGGGATCTTCGGGGCCGTGACCATGGTGGCACCGCTCTTGACGGGCTCGCCCTTGATCACCTTCACGATGTCGTCGACGCGACGCGAGCAGTCACCGCCGGGCTGGGTGTAGATGCCCTCCGGGTCGCCGTACGCCGTCCCGTGGTTCTGCACGATGAACCACTGCGACGACATCACGGTGCCGCCCTGGGCGCGGACCGCCTCCGCGATGGTGGGCACCGCGAGATCGCGCTCCTGGCCGCGGGCGGTGTGCGACACCGGGTCGTAGACGTAGGCGGTGTTGAGGTGCCGCTGCGGCCAGGCGCCGGTCGCGATCGAGGACCAGGACGGGTTGGTGATCGACTGCATGACGCCGGTCGACTCGGTGACGCTGCCACGCTTGACGAGCTGGTCGATGTTGGGCGTCGGCACCTCGCCCAGGTAGTCGTAGTCGAAGCCGTCGAGACCGATGAGGATCACGTGGTCGGCCGCCGGCGCCGCCTGCGCCGGTAGGGAGTCCGGCACGGCGGCGTACGCCGGCAACGAGGTCAGCAGAGGTAGGGCGAGGGCCGCGGTGACGTGGCCCAGGGTGCGGAGAGCTCGGATCATGGAGTGCACTGAATCGGGTCGGGTTGGCGCCCCCGTGAGCCCAAGGTGGCGACGTCGTAAACGTGCAACGTGGTTTAGCGTCGTTCACACCTCGTCGCCCGGGAGCCTCGCCGGGCGCCCAGTCGACAGGCCGCGGGCCTGCTCGGCCGCGCGGGCGCCGGCGGCACGCTCCGGCCGGAGCCGCCCAGCGGATCAAGGACGGTGCGATCCCCGAGCAAGTCGCGCGCGTGCCGGCGAGCACTGGCGCGGCTGGCAACGGCACGTCGGCTGGGTGAAGGCGCTTGTGGCTGGCGCGGTGAGCCCGCGCGGATCTTCCAGCGGCGTCCGGCCACCGACACGAGAACGTTGAGCGCGACCGTTTGTGGTGAGCTTCTCCATAGATCAGCCGTCTTGGGCGGCCGAGTCTTCGAGGGGAATGGCGATAATCTCAACCAGGACGGTGCCCATCGTCATCTGCCTGCTGAGTGCCTCCGTTCCCGGGCAGACAAGTACGGCGCGGTCAACGCACAGCCGGCTGGCGTAGGTGAAGAGTTGGTAGAGCTCGGCAGTATTCGGCCGCTCTTTCCAAGGCCGATACTTCGCGTCGTAGACGGCGACAGGCCGGCCGCCTCGTTCTACGACGAAGTCTGCCCGGGCTCGCCTTGGCGGGCCGATGTCTATCAGCGGGATGGGGTATTGGTTGTGCACCACGGCTTCTGGCTGGCGGGTGGTGAGCCAGCGACCGACGTAGTTCTCCCAGATCTTGGTCATGTTGAACAGCACGCCGACTCCGGCGAGGGCGGTACCGGCAGGCAGAACGGTCCGGTTGTCGAGGAGAAGCCTCGACAAGTCGTGGATCTCCCTGTATCGCGCCGGCAACGACGGTAGCTGGCGGGCCCCTCCCTCTCGTCCGTTGACGTTCCGAAATACCGGCGTGAGCTGACGTAGCCGGACTTCGAGTTGCTTGTCCTGGTACGTGAGTTGGCACAGCTTCCTGTGCGCCGATGCGACGAGCCGGTTGAGCGCGATGTCCGCGGTGAGGCGTTTGGCCGTTGTGACGAGGCGATCGGCGCGTCCGGCGTGGGCATTCAAGTGGGCCGTGACAGCAGGGACTCCGGCGTACGGGGGCCTGGCTACCGTCGTTTGCTTGTAGCCCTTAGCCAGGCCCTGTCCCGCTATGCGCTCAGCTTCGCGGACAAACGCCAGCGCGATGAGATCCATCAGACCAGGGCCACCCAGGGCCGAAGTCGCGTCGTGCCGCAGCAAGGTCGCCTTGCTACCCAACCCGAGCAGGGTGGCGAGGTCCCGGAACGGAAACCTGCTCGTGATGTCCACTACGCGACCGGTGCGCAGGCGGAACCTACCCACATACGGCCCTGGCTGGATGTCGTACACCCCGGCTTCTCCGGTGGGCGTGAGCCGCTCTACGACGCGGGGCTGCTGAGCCTTGTCCGCACTGCCCCGAGTCAGGGTCGCCAGTTCGTGGGCTTCGTCTTGGCTGAGCTGGACGGTGCACGTCTCATACTCGGTTAACCTGATCAACTCAGGTGCGCTCCGCGATGAGCGCCCGGATATCGGCGTCGAGTTGCTCAAGCTCGCGAGGCCGTTCGAACCAGTGCTCTGCCAGGTACGGCCGTAGCTGGTACGACCAGATCCGTTCCGCCGTTGCCGCGTCGAGGCCCTCCGCCATCCAATACGAGTGACCAGGGCTGACGGGCACGTCCAACCCAACGCGATCTCGGATCATCCGGAAGAGCCCGAGCGCCAGTTCCCTGTCGACCGTCGGTCGTGCATCAGCCCAGCGACTCAGCACATCCTCACTCGGCAGCACGGGGAAGGCGTGGAATCTACGACGAAGCGCGAAGTCCAGCAAGGCGAGACTTCGATCTGCGGTGTTCATCGTTCCGAGCATGAACAAGTTCTGCGGGACGGACATCCGCCGCTGCGAGTACGGCAGCGTGACCTGCGAGTCACCCCGATACTCGAGGAGGAACATCAGCTCACCGAAGACCGCTGCAAGGTCCGCGCGGTTCATCTCGTCGATGACCAGCACGAAGGTCTCGTCTGGCGCCTGCTGCGCGCGCTCGCACAGTTGAGAGAAGACTCCCGGGCGGACCCGATAGCTCAATACGCCCTCGGCGCCGACCTCTGGGCGCAGCCCTTCGACGAAGTCCTCGTATGAGTAGGCCGGATGGAACTGGACCGACTCGATGTGTTGTGGCGAGGTGGCCAGGTGGCGAGCCAGGAGTCGACCAACATAGGTCTTCCCGGTGCCGGGGGGCCCGTGGAAGACCGCTTGGCGCATTCCGGTGGTGAGCGCAGAGACCCATTCGTCAATCTGCTCTACCGGGAGGTAGCAGGCTGTAGCGACCTGCTCCGCCGTCATCTTCGCCTCGGTTGAGCCGCTCACGAGCGTTCCGGTACTGGCCTCGCTAGTGGTGTCTAAAAGCGACAGTAGGTTGTCCGGGCGGGCCCGACGCATCATCTCCGTGAGGACGGCGTCGGCCTCCTGCGGCGTCACGCCGTGCTTCTCTCGCCACGCTCGCAGATCGGCACAGAATGCCTCATAGCTGTCCAGGCTGTCCGCTCGGTACGACGCGTCTGTTTCGGTGGCCAGGCCGTCCATGGTCGCGTTGATGCAGATGCCGAACCGCTCGGGATCGCGGAGGTAGAGCAGGAAGCTCGGCAGTGACGATCCGGCACCGGGCAGGATCGAGCGGTCCCGGAACATCTGGCCCAGCACCTTCAGTGCGTCATCGATCGATCCGCGCCAGAGCGGTATGAGCGTCTGGTTGAATCGCCTCGGGTTGCGGCCGAGCTTGGCCATGATCGCGCCGGTGAAGCCTGGCGTGAAGCGGTCGAATCGACTCCGCCCTGCCTTTTCATGCTGGTTGAACAGCCGACCGAGCTCGATGATGTGCTCGGTGGACATGAAGCCAAGATGCTCGTTGATGAACCGCCGCGCCGCTTCCTCCGCATCACGCCGCGACTGCACGAATCGAGGACCAAAGGCCCGTCGCTCGTCGTTGATGATCTGCTCCGTTGTAGCGTCGATCACGGCTGCTCTTTCTCATAGAATTGACAGGACGTCAACATTCGGCGTCGGCGTCTGTGACAGCCCCCGGCGATGCTGTGCAGCACCCGCCTCCTGCCAGCGCGCCATGCAGCGACATGAGGCATCGACCGGAAGCACCTATGCTGCCGACGACAGTTCCGGTCACTCAACTCCGACGGTCTTGACAGATGCACGTTCGAAGAGGCGCTGGCGCTCGGCGGCCAAGACCTCTCGGACGAGCTCTGCCTCGGACAAGTCCACGGCCTCCGGGCTCGAGTCAGCCATGTCGCTGACCCGGGCGAACTCGTCGAAGATCCGCTTCTTCCCCGCCAGCAGTTCGGTGATTCGTTGGTCGACGCCGTCCTCGGACAGGAGCCGGTGGACCTGCACGGACTGCACCTGTCCCATGCGGTGCGCGCGGGCGATGGCCTGCGCCTCGGTCGTCGGCTTGAGCTGCGGTTCACAGATGACGACGACGGACGCGGACTGGATGTTGAGCCCGACGCCACCGGCCACGATCTGGGCCACGAGGACCGCGCCGTGCCTGGCTGACGAGAACTGATCCACCAGCCGCTGGCGTTGGCCAGCCGGTACAGAGCCCGTCAGTGGCCCGAACACCGGCCCGGGCAACGACCAGGCCACGAGGCCGAGCACCTCCCTGAAGTGGGAGAACACGATGACACGGCGCTCGTTCTCTTCCGCTTCGCGGACGATCTCGATCAGGCGCTGCATCTTGGTGGACTGGGGTCCCTCGAGCATTGCCGCTTGGCGCATCTCCATGAAGTTCCCGCGCTCGACCGCGCCCCGATACCGCGAGCTGTCAGCTCCGGAGAGGGGTAGCCATTCCTCGACCTCGATGAGCTCCGGGAGTTCGGTGAGCACGTCCTCCTGGTTTCGGCGCAGGTACGCTGGCGCGATCTGCCGGCGGAACGTCCGCGGCGACAGGTCGCTGGCGTCTACGGTGAGATCCGGGCGTACGTAGGAGGCCAGGTTGCGGAACTCGTCGACCTTGTTCTCCAGCGGCGTACCGGTGAGCAGAATTGCGCGTTCCGATCTCGCGACGAGTCGCTTGGTCCGGATCGTCCGCTGCGCTTGGGGGTTCTTGATGTAGTGGGCCTCGTCAACGACGACGCAGGCCAGGTCGCGGAGTTCCCGTAGTGCGGGTTCCCACCACGCCAGCGTTTCGTAGGTAGTGATGGCAACGCCGCCATCGCGCATCCACGTTCGGGCTGCGCGTTCGCGTTCCGGTCCGTGGACTCGGCAGGCTCGCAGTTTCGACTTGGCGGCGACCTCGCGGACCCAGTTGGTCACTACTGCGGCCGGGCAGACCACCAGGAAGTGGGTTTTGCCTCTGCTGCGCAGGTGTGCGAGGACCGCGATCGCCTCGACGGTTTTACCGAGGCCCATCTCGTCCCCGATGATGACCTTGCGCTGCACGAGGGCGAAGCGGGCGCCGAAGCTCTGGTAGCCGCGCAGCGACGCCGTCAGGTGTTCGCCGTTGAGCGCCTGGTCGCGTACCGCCTGGATGATTTCCTCGGGGAGATCGCCGTGCGACGCGTTTTCGTCTTCGGTGACGAACCCCAGCTCGGCGAGCAGGGCGAAGTAGTCGGCGGGTCGGGCGAGGAAGTCATCCCAGGGGTCCGCGCCGACGTTCCTCCGGCCCGATGCGGACGACATGCCCAGCAGCTCGGCTCGCCGTTTGACGATCTGGATGCTCTCGGTGAGTCCAGCGGCGGCGAGTTGCCTGGTCGGGATCACTAGCAGATGGCTGGTCTCGCTGTCGATCGCTGCTCGCAGCGGTGCGAGTTCCGATGCACGTTCGAGGTCCGCAGCCGCACCTCGGGTCTGCCGGCACGAGTCCCATTCGGCGAGGCAGCGCAGCAGCTGGGTGGTTTCGGGGTGGCGGTGGTTGATGTCGATGCGGACTGGCATCTCGTCGTACGTCGTCTGCCAGAGGGTCTGCGCTGCTCCGAGCATGCGCCGAGCGGAGGTTTCGCCGACGCCCGGTAGCGCCTGGAGGGACCAGCCGCAGTCCAGCACTTCCTGCACCGTCCTGACCCCCTCTCCGTAAAGCGGCCCCAGCCGGAGGCGATCGCGGGTAGCGGTCTTCAACGCGTCCACCGGCATCTCGTGCAGGATCCGTTGGACCTCGGCGCGTCTCACCTTCTCACCGGCGTCGCGGGCCGCCGACCTGTACGAGGCTTCGCCTGCGACGACCTTCGCGATGGCGTCCAGCGCTTCGGGCAGCCCGTCGATGACTGGCCGGTCCAGGATCTCAGGTGCCGGGCCGGTCTGCCCGGATACGAGGTCGAAGCGAAGTGCAGGGTCGAGCAGCGTCTGGAACCCGAGCCGTCGGGGATCGACGGGCGCGGTGAAGACGCCGAGCCGCTGCAGTCGACCAGGGCCGTCGCTCTGGAGGAACGCCGCATGGTGACGACGCAGGAACTCGCTGGCCGCCTCCGCCGATTGCTTCTTCGCCGCACCGGCGAAGAAGCGACGCACCCCGAGCATCGGCGCGACCTCGGTGATGGCGTGGGGTGCGTCGGTCGTGAGGAGGTGCAGCAGCGTGCGGTCGGCAGCGGTCAGCACGGGGAGTGTGGCCCGCTCCCAGAGGCGCATGACGACTCCGGCGTCACTCCTCCGGAGTGTGAGTACACGCCAGGCGGCCTGGCCGGCCCAACCCACTATGACGCTCCGGGACCGCATGTTCTTTTCGTCGCGGCCGGCTGAATCTACGACAGCCTGGCGCCAGTCCTGCACGCCTTCGGCACGGCGACTCCACTGGCTGAAGTCCGCCGCGAGGCGACGAACCTCTTCGCGCTCCGTCTTGTTCATGCTCACCGCAGACATCGAGGGGGTTTAGGGACGGTATCGTAGTGCACCCCTTACACGAACGGGACTCCGAAGACAGCTGTCGGGAAGCCGACGCACGACAAGTGCAGCACCTGCCGGCCTGTGCCGATCTTGAGCTCGTCAGTAGTGTCGGTGCTCGTCGGTATGCTCTGCGGGCTGTCGAGCTGGAGGTGACTGGTGCGGCTCGAGGATCTCTCGTCCGGTCTCCGTGTGGCCGGTGTGGTTCCTGGCGAGACGGTCTCGGTGCTTGTCGATTTCCGAAGTGGACTGCGCGGATGATCGAGGTCCTCTGCACGAATTCTGGTCGGTGGGCGGACTTGGTCACCTTCCGTAAGGCGCGGTCAGCGGCATGAGTAGCCCTGTGTCAAGCGGCGGAGGCGAGGACGGCCTGCAGCGCTCGGTGGCGGGTGGGGTCGTAGGCGACGCGGTCTTGCCAGCAGCGCCAGATCACGTGCAGCCAGGCGCGGGCGAGGATTCGAGTGGCGTGGGGGTGGTCATAGCCTCGAGCCCGGGCCCGCCGGTAGAGGTCGGCGGCCCAGGGGCACGGCGCTGAAGGCCGCTTCGGTGTATGGCGCGCGGATGACCCGCCCACCCGGCGCTGCGCCAAATATCGACGAAGGTTCAGCGCCATAGACCTCTGAAGGTCACAGCGTGGCATCGGAGCAGGGAACGGATTCTGTCGGACCGTGGCTATACGGTCCGGGCTGTGAGTACCGCCGTCGAGAAGACCCGCCTGAGGACCAGGTGGCCGTGCGGTTTTGGTAGAGCCTGTCCAAGTTGATCGACAGTAATTAGGAGGAGGGGCTGGTGGGCAGGTCAGACATGCTGCGCAGCGAACTGGCGCGCCTGGAAGCCAAGGCCGCAGACCTGACGAAGGAGATCGCCCGGCACGAGGATGACGCCGGCAAAGCCCGGGCGGCTGCCGAGAAGAAGCGCAGCGAGGCAGCCCGAACGAAGTCGGAGACAACCCGTCGCTCCGCGCTGTCGGCTGCGGAGCGGGAGGACAAGAAGGTCGCCGCCACGACGAAGAAGCTCGCCGATGCGCGTAAGAAGTACGCCGACAACCAGAAGATGATCGCGTCCAAGCAGCAGTCCCTCACCGCGGCATTGAAGTCGGAGCAGCAGGCCGCAGACTCGGCCGCGAAGCAGCGGGCTGATCGAGAGCGCGCGGACCAGCGGACACGTGACCGAGAGAACGAACGGCGCCGTCGCGCCGAAATCGAGCACGCGAGAGAGGTCAACCGGCTGCGCCAGCAGACCGTCCAGGTGCGTTACGTGCCAGTCAAGGAACCCGAGCCCGAGCCCCTACGGGTGCTGTACCTGACGGCCAACCCCCACGCCGTGGAGAAGACGGTGACCCACCCTGACGGAACTGTCGTCACCGATGGCGTGTGGTTGCGCGTTGACCAGGAGGTGCGCCAGGTCAAGCAGCAGCTGCGCGGCGCCAAACACCGTGAGCTCGTCACTGTCGAGCACCTTCCGGCTGCTACCGCCTCGGATATCGTCGACGGGCTGAACGACCACCGCCCCCACGTTGTGCACTTCTCGGGTCACGGAGACTTCGGCAGACTGCTCATGGAGGCGACCGACGGGAACCTCAAGGGTGCCGAGCTGGAGTTCGACCTGCTGGCCCGCGTGCTGAGCGCCACCAGCACACCGCCGACGCTACTGGTCCTTAACGCCTGCAACACCACCTACGGCGTGGAAGCGCTACTCCCGGCCGTCCCCGTCGTGATCGCGATGAGCGATACCATCAACGACACCGCAGCGATCCTCTTCGCCGCCCGGTTCTACGCCGCCATCGCGGCCGCGCAGCCTGTCGGGATCGCGCTCGAACAGGGAAAGAACGCCATGCGGCTGGCAGCCCTAGACGGCGACGCAGACCTACCGCAGATCACCACTCGCGACGACATCGACGTTACCGCCCTGTTGCTAGTACAACCGCGCTAGCAACAGGGCGGTGGCATGCGATAGGGACCGGGTGTCGGGGACATGGGACCACCGTGCCGTGCACCCGGCGGGCTTCGGTGAGCGACTCGACGCCGGAGGCGGCCAGGAACCTGAGCCAGTGCTGCAGGTCCGCCGATACGCCGCGCGGGTGTGCGGGGAGGCGTACCCGGTCAGCCACTCCCGCAGCAACTCTCCTCAAGTTCGTCGTCGCCGACGGCGCCCCCACTGCCGGGCACCACCGTGGGGGGAATCAGTTGAGAGCCCTCGCCAGACGGTCAGCAGCGGGTTCTCACCGGAGTGTCAGCAAGGTCGCCGAGGTACCAGCCCTTGGCATCGTCCGCAGTCCGCGCTGCCAGGTTCAACGCCGCGCCAGCGCCCAGCTTGTTGCGGATCGCGGTCGAGAGCGCCTCGAGCAGTTCCTCGGCTTGGATCTTCGCCATGTGCGCCCCGCCCTCGCACTGTGGCGGGATTAGCGAGCGCCTGCCCAGGGCTCCGTTGAAGGCGTTGAACGCCACCGACACCTCGTTGCTGGCGAACACCGCGCCGCGGGCGCCGAGCTTGGCGCGTTCCACGGGGCCGAGCCGAAGGTCCGGACCCGGCGGGAAGTCCACCCGGCTCGGACCGCGACGCACGTCGCGGTCGTGCGCCTCGATGAGCGCGATCACCCGGCGGGTCCGGCCAGGCCCGACCGGGAACGCAACTGTCCGTCACGCTACTGCTGGGACCCGGCACAGGCGCCACCGCCGCCAGTTGGGCCCCTGCTGGCACCTACCATTACTCTCAGGCGGCCCCTCCGAAAAGTCCCTGCGTCCGGTGCAGGTAGGTGTAGTTGGCGGCGCCCCTGCTGGCATCGCGCCGCGACCGTGTCGTTGCGACGTTGACTGCTCCGCCGGAGAGAGCCATCAGAGGTACGTTCAGGTCCGGTTGCGCGGCTGCTCCGAAGCCGGCGGCAAGAGCGACAAAGGCCGCGACCGGACGGGTTACCCAACCCCATTTCGTGCTGCGTGCCGCGGCGTCCAATTCCGCGGTCGCTTCGGTCAGTTCTCGCTCCACAAGGCGAAAGGCGTCTTGTGGGTGACGGTCCGCCTGCTTCAGCTGGTGAAGGAGGTCGTCGATGGCAAGCATCAGTCTTTGCCGCTCGGCGTCGTACTTCGTTCTGAAGCGCACGAGATCACCGATCATCACGTCGTCTCGTGGTACCGGCAGAAGCGGACCCACATTAACCTGCCAGCACGCCGTCACGTCGTAGCCGGGAGTCGGGTCAGTGCCAAGCCGGTGCGCCTCTTTGATGTCGGTGTGCGGGCGTAGCCCTTGTGGGCCGCTGCAGCCCGACTGAGCGTTAATGTCGGCAGCGATACGCCCGGCGATGAGGCTGACGACGACGTTCAGCAGCGCTGGCGCGGCGACCAGCCGCGAAGGGCTGTCAGGGTGCGGGTACACCAGCCTCCGTCGGAGCAGCTCTTTCACAACACTCTTGTGCAGCTTGTCCACATGGAGGGTGCTGAACTCACCACGCGGCGGTTCAGCTGGCGGAGTCAGGGCATCGAGCGGCACTTGCCGCAGCGCATGATCGAGTTCCATCTCGATCTCGAAGAGCTCGAAGGGCCCGAACGCCCGGTGCGCCTCGAGCGGCCGGTAAAGGCCGGCGTCCTGAACCTCCTTCATCCGTGGGCTTAGCCGGTTTTCCCATCCCGGGGCGACGAGCGTAGCGAGGTCATCCCAGTACAAGATCGCTTGCTGGAGAACGGGTGCCGGCGCGTTTGCGAACGGGTAGTAGAGCATCCCAGCCATGCCAACCTCCATCGAAAGAACTCGCGGCGATTGATGCCAAGGAATCTAGCGCCTGCTGCACAAGAATGTTCCGAACGCATGCCGGCGAGTACAGGAGCCTGCCGGGCCGCAGCGGCAGTCGTTGGCCGCTACCGGTCTGCCGGTACAGCTTGGCTGCTCGCGCACGGTTCGGGACTCACTGCCGTCGATCATCCGCGCGTACCTGCTGTGCGACTCCGGGTCCTGTCGCACCCCTATGCCAGAGTGGTCAGCGTGCGATTGACCGACGACGGCGGCCGGGTGCTCGACGCCGAATGCTCCGTGGAGCCCGATGGCGATCACATCGCCGTCATCCTTGAGAGTATGAGTGGCCGGGCCGATGGCAGACCGCCGCGGAACACGGACTACCGGCCCGCACTTGAGCTGATCTTGACTCGTCTCAAGGAACGCCGAGCTGTCATCAAGTCCGCCATAGTCGACTCACGGCGAACTCAACTACTTCCCGAGTCGAGCCGTAGCCTGATCAGCGAGCCCGTTCATCTGGCTGACGTTCCCGATCCTCACGCATTACGGCGGCAGCTGACCAACGCGCAGACGACGATCGGGCAGGCGCCCGATGCCCGCCGCCCCGGCAACAGCACCAAGCGGATACGGCTACGTATCGTAGTCCCTGGCTACGGCTCTTCCGACGCAGTCCGCCTAGCGGCGGATCTCGCAGCAGGAGCATCACCAGAGGCAGACGGTGAACCCGGCCGTCTCCCGCTCCCGATACGTCAGCCGGCTTCCGGCAGCCATGTCGCGCATCCCGGCAGAAGCAGCCGGTCCGGCGGTTCCGGGTACATGACAGACCAGGTGCTCAAGGTCGCGCTTGAGCAGCACGCAGTGCGGACTGTCATGGACCACTACCGCGATGTCGAGGGATACGAAGTTGAGGACGTCGGCAGTCGGGAGAGCTACGACGTCCGGGCAACGCGCGGGACCGAGGAGCTGCACATCGAGGTCAAGGGCTCGTCAGGGCTAGCGAACAGGGTTGAGCTCACGTCCAACGAGGTCGATCACGCGTACGGCACCGACACTCACCTCGTGATCGTGGACGAGATCCAGTGGCGCCGGCTCCCCGACGGAACCATCGAAACGAGCGGAGGACGAGCTCGCCGTTGGACCGCGTGGGCCCCCGCAGACGAGCACTTGACGATCACCCGGTATTGGTACCGCCCGCCCGCTCACACCGATGAACTACCGCTGCGGCATGAGATCACGGCCTGAGGGGTTCAACTTCTCTGACGGCCCTTGCCCAGCACCTGGTGCTGCCTCGCCTACCCGCTGCATCGGTCTCAACTACTCCCGGTCGAGAGGTCCGCCAGCGTTACTCAGGGCGACAGTACCAGGCACCTCTCCCCCTTATCGATATCCGAACAACGGCGCGCCGGATCGGACCGTGACTCCAGCAACTCTCGTCGAAGTCGATGGGGCAGGGACTCCTGCCCCTGCCCCACCTGGTCAACGGCATTTACCCATGAGCTTCTGGCTTCGGTTTGCGACTGCTGAGCATGCGCACGGTTGTACCGATCTTGATCGGAGCATCGTCGGGGCCTCTGAGGAACGGGTTGATGTAGACGGGGCGGCGCAGCGCTCTGCCTGGCCCGTATGGCTGGTTGCGCCAGTGGCCGGACACCCAGAACCGGTTGGTTTGCGGGCGTCCTGAGTCGCCTGGTGCCGATCGGATGCTGGTCGGTGTGGTGCTTTTGGCGCGGATGCGGATGATCCGCACCTCGGGCGCGGGTCGGTTGGTGCGGACGTAGGTCTTGCGAACGGCCTTGTCGATTTCTGCTGTCGTGACTTCAGCGGCCTGCTGCGCGATCAGCAGCCATGTTGCGATCAGCGCTGCCGCTTGGTGATCGCCGGGCAGCACATGCTGCTCGCGAACCTGGGCAGTGCTCATCGGGGCGAGCCAACCCACGTGTTCGCGGAGTCGCTGGAGCGGTTTGCCGTCCAGTCCCCCGCCGATCGTGCGGTAGTTGACCAGTTGCCAGCCGTCGCGGTTGGCGGTCCAGGACGCTGCGGTGATCTGCCGACTCGTCGCCGGCCGCGACCACACGAGCAGTCCGTCCGTCGAGGGCATGAGGTCGCGGCTGATGGTGACGTCGGGGAGCTTTCCTGCGGCGTATTCGGCCAGGTCGGTGAAGTCGCTGTCGATCCAGAACAGGCGTGACCGGTCCAAGCCGACGGCGATCTGTTGACGTGCGTCGGTGGCGGCGAGCGCGCCGGGGAGGCCGTCGTTGCCGCGGTAGAAGCGGGCGAGCCGGTCGCGCACCTTCGGTAAGTCGCGGGCGGCGAGGGTCGTGGCGGGCCAGGCGGTCGTCGTAATTAGCGTGCGGCTCGGAACCCGCGCGTCCAGAAACGCCAGGTGCAGCTGCTCGATACGTTCTCGCGCCTGCGAATCCTTACCGAGGCCGAGCGCCTGGGCGGCCCGGTCGACGACCTTGTTGTTGCTGCCGTCGTCGATGTAGGTCTGGCAGGTTGCGCACGCCGCCCACGCGTCGCCGAAGTTTTGCACCAGTCCCCCGGTCGTGCCGATGGCGACGGCGGAGACTTCGCCGCCGAGGAGCGTCCACGTCGGGTACGGGTCCCCGCAGAAGTCGCAGGTGCGGCGGACGGTGTCGAGCTGGCTGACCGGGACGGGTACTGGCTCGTGTCCGTCGGTGTCGAGTTGGATCGGGTGCATGTAGGTGGGCGGTGTACCGATGGTGTTCAGTGGGGAGAGGCAGATCCGGCAGGCCATCTCCTCGCGGGCGGCGGCCGTCATGCCGTCGCCTCCTGGTTCAGCTGTCCACGGTCGCGGAGACGAGGTCCTCGACGGCGCCCGGCGGCGGGCATCGCCATACCCGGCTCGTAGACCGCGTGGCGGTTCCGGCCGTGGTGTTTGGCGTGGTACATCGCCATGTCGGCGCGGCGTAGGGCCACCTCCTCGAACGGGTCGGTAGCTTCGGCGAGCGCTAGGCCGACGCTGGCGGTGACGGTGACCGTGACGGGTTCGCCGTCCGTGGTGAGTTCGACGGGCTCGGAGATCATGGCCACGAAGGTGTCGGCGATGCGAGCCAGGTCGTCGGTGCGGACGGGCAGCAGTGCCGCGTACTCGTCGCCAGAGAGCCGCGCGGCGGTGCCGCCGTGGAGTGTGGCGATGCCGTGGATGCGGTTGCCGATCTCGACCAGGACCTCGTCCCCTCGGTCGTGGCCGTGGGTGTCGTTGACCGGTTTGAAGTCGTCGAGGTCGATCAGGACGACGATGACGGGCCCGGCGCTGTGGGCCTCGGCGAGGGCGGCGTGCGCGGTGAGCAGGCCGGCGCGGTTGAGCAGGCCGGTGACCGGGTCGTGTTCCAGCTGCCAGAGGGCGTCGGTGAGTCGGTTGTCGAGCCGGCGGATGAATGGCCACATGGTGAGGCCGCCGAGGGTGAATGCCACCAAGGCGGTGGCGATCATGATCAGTGGTAGGGACACTGGAGTCCTCCAATTGGTTGGAGAACCCGGGACGCGGCGTTTCGTAGGCGGGCGTCCCGGGTCCTGATACGACGACGGCCCGCCACGTGGCGGGCCGTTCTTCCTGTGTGTGCCGCCCGGTTCGCGGCACGGCCGGGCTGCCTCCTTGAGGGGCACCATCGGCAGGGCTCAGCGGGCGGCTGATGAGGGCCGGTGTATGCCCGGTCGACCGGGCCTCACGCCCTGGGGCGGCGGGCGCGTTCCTCGGCCAGTTCGACGATCTTGTCGCGGCGCGCGGCGGAAAGGCCGGCGAGCAGCTCGACGTACTGCTGTTCCTGCGCGGTGACGGACTCGGCAAACGCCGCCTTGTACGCCAGGCGCGCTGCCTCGTGTGCGGCCTCGATCGCACCGCTGTGGTCGTAGGCGACGACGACCTGACGCAGTTGCTCGGCCGCAGCGAGGGGGTCGCGGGACAGCGTGATGTCGTAGATGCGGAAGTTCGCTGGAAGGTCCGCTGCGCCGATCGCGGTGATCAGGCATAGGTTGGCCTGGACGTGGTAGGCGTACGCCTCGGTGCGGGCCGGCGTTTCCCCGCGAGCCCGCACGGCGGCGCGTTCGGCGTTCCAGCGCAGCCGCGCTTCTTCCGCCTGCCTCGCGAGGGCGAGCAGCATGCTGCGAGTGGAATCCATCCTGTTCCTCCTGATGCTTGGGGGGTTTCGGCTATTCGGTTGAGGGGTTGGTCCGGCCGGTGGCGATTGCCTGCTCGAACACCGATGGCGGGAGTCCGGCGTGCAACGCCTGCCGCAGCAGGTCGGCGAGTTGGTACGCGGGGTCGACCTGCAGGGCACGGTCTGCTGCCATGGCGGCCAGGGCGCCGTCACCGCACCTCCACGCGGCGACGGCGAGCAGGGTGGCCGGTGCCGGAACGAGTGCCTCCTCGACGCGGCGGGTGACGTCGGCCCAGAACGTGACGTGCTGGTCGTGCGGCTGGGTGAGTTCTATGGCTAGGTCCCGCGCTGATGGCCGCTTCAGGAGCAGGGTGAGCCAGGCCACCTCGTCGTCGGTGAGGCGCTTGCCGGCGTCGTGCTGTCGTAGCGCGTCGCGGACCGCTTGCGCGCCGGCTTCGTCCACGCGTGTGCTGCCGACGACGGTCAGCGATTTCAGACGGGTGACCGCCGCCCTGGTGGCGCGGCGTATGCCGTCACGGGCGGCACCGTCGACGGGCGCGAACCGGGCAGCCACGGCTGCCCGGTCCGGTAGCGCGACCAGCCCGGCGGCGGTCGCCTGCACGGCGACGAGTGAGGCGGTGGGGTCGAACGGGATTCCCTGCGGCGGGCAGCAGGCCGGGTTGTCGCAGGTCAGGTTGAAGACCCGCGTACCGGTGACCCGCAGCAACTCCCGGACCGTCATGCCGCTAGCGGTGAACGCCTCGCCGACCGTGCGCAGTGCCGGGTCAAAATGGTCGGCGTCCCCGTACCCGACGATCATGATGTCGGTGATCGGCTGCTGCCGTCGCACGACCGGGACCAGGTTGGCGGTGATGTCGAAAAGGTGGCTTGCGGGGGCGCCGAGGGCGGGCAGGTCGCTGCGGGCGGCGAAGACGACCCGACGGTCCCTGCTCGCGATCACAACGACGCTGCCGTCGCTGGGTCGGAAACCGAGGAGGTACGGCACCGCGGCCACCAGGTCGGCCGGGGATCGCACGGTCAACTTGTTGTCTGAGAACGACATGTCGATCTCCAATACGGATTCAGGGTCGGTAGATGGCGCAGGGCTTCAGTCGCGGTCGGGGTCCAGGTAGAGGTCGATACCGACGCTCTCGACGCTGGCGGTCACCGTGATCAGGGCATGGTCGATGCCGGGCAGCGCCCGGGTCAGGTCCGCGCGGGCGAGGGCTTCGGCCGCCGCCGCCGCGTCGTCGGAGGTGCTGTGGCCGCGGAGCCGCATCTCGTACTCGTGCCGCCACGGAATTCGCCAGCCGTCCTGGTCGCCGGTGGCGTACTCGGGGGTGGTCCAGCCGTACGCGGTCCACGGCCGCGTCTCGTCCGGGCTGCCGCTGGTGGTGGCGGCCCGCATCACGTCTCGTGCCGCGTCGCAGGCCTCCCGGGCCGTGTCGACGCTGACTGGCAGCGTCAGGTCGGCGACCACCGTGACGTGGTGTGCTCGGGGCAGCCGATCGAGCCCGAGATCGGCCAGGAACCGGTCGACCCGCTCAGCCGTGTGCTGGTAGATGCCACCAAACTCGTCGTCGATCAGGGCGCGGATCGCGCGGGCGCGGATGCTGCGCCGCAGGTCGGCGAGGATCTGCACCGCGGCGTCACGTGCCGCCGTCGCGGCGGTGATGTCGTCGGCGAGTTCGGTCAGCTGCGCCGCGCGGTTCACGGTTCGCGTATCGGCGTCGATGTCGTCCTGCGGGATGTCGTCGGGGCCGTTGGCGGCTTGCCACGTCAGCCCGGTCAAACTGATGCCGGCGTCAGCCAGCGCAGGCAGGTGGCCCTCGACGATTGCGCGTGCGGCTTCGTACGCGTCGGCTTCCCAGGTCGCTGTGACCCAGGTCTGGAGCGTGACCTGCACGGTGATGCGGTATCGCTGGGGCCCAGGCTGGTCGTTTCCGTTCGGCACGGGTGTCACGTCGAGGACGTGTCGCGGGTAGACCGCCATCGCCGGCTGCAGCTGTCGCAGTTCGTCCGGTACGCCGAAGCGGGCTTGCTCGCGGGCTTCGTTGTGGTCGGTGTGCGACCGCGTGTGCGACAGCTGCGCTTCGGCGGTGATGGTCCATCGTTGCGGCAGGGGTTCCAAACCCCAGGTGGCGAGGGCGTCTTCGCAGCCGGGCCGGCAGATCAGCCTGTTCCGCAGCGCGTCGATGAGAGCGAATCGGGCCTCGTCGGCCAGGGTCTGCCGCTGCTCGATAGCGGCGATCGTTTCGGTGTGCAGGGTGCGGAGCTGGTCCGCGAGGCTCTCGTCGGTCATCGCTGCGCCGCCCGAGTGCCGGCGGTGGCCAGGTGGGTGTCCGTGAGCAACTCGGCGTGTGAAGCCGACGCGCTGCTGTGAGCCAGGCGGGACACGCTGTACTCGGTGACGAGGGCGGCGACACCGTCGAGGAGGTCGGGCGGGGCGGCGTTGTGGTGCTTGGCGCGGAGGCCGTGTGTCAGGTGAGGCATCTGTCCTCCTTGGGACACGTTGAAGGCGGCCACCGGGTGGTGGCCGCCTGAAGGGATGGGGATGGCGCGCCCTGGCCGCGTGGGCGAGGGGCGTGCGTGGTGCCAGATCCGAGGCTGGCGGCGGCGGCCGACCGGAAATGGTGGGCGCGATGCCGTCGCGCGAGGCGTCAGATCAGAGGCACATGGAACGAAAGGAGAGCGTTCAGGCTAGCCGTGCCGGGAGTCCCGACGGCCGGGCTGTCAGGTTCGGCCGCCTGGCAGAACCTGACAGCCGGGCGATGCCCGCGCTCCCTGTCAGGTCTGCTCATCGCAGCGGTTCACGGCGGGACTGCAGTGCCCCTTGCTGATAGCGGCAGCCGCCGGTACCCGCTCTGCCTAGCCGGTGACGGGCTACCGGGTGCGGGGAGTCATCGCCACCGAGCAACGCGACCGATCCCCTGTGCTCTGGATCGGACCCGCACGCCGGTCACCATGCGGGCAGCTGGTGACCGGTCGGCCGGATCCGTCAGCGGAACCCGCCTGCAGTCTGGCCGTCGCCGAGGCAGCCCAGAGCGGAAGGTGGCTGTGAGCCGCCGCCTCCTGCCTCCGGGCCGGGCGGCCATTGGGCCGCTACGTCGCTCGGCTGCGGCCGCCCGGCTTCGGACCTGCCCGCGACGTTCAGGATTCCTGGGCATCGCGGGCGTTGTTAGTACGACATCGCTTGAGTTCGTTGGTGTGTGTCCGGTTGTAAAGGTCCTTGAGCTTGTAGATCTCGCGATGTGGATCGATGGTTGTGTTCTGAACCCTTCTCGGGAATCTTGAAGCTGCTTCGGATCGTCTGGAGTGGCTTCGGTTGACGTGAACGTGAGGTTCCTGGGTTGGGGTTGGCGGTCGTCCGGGATCTGCGTGACCGGCGCGCGCCGGCGTCGGCCGAGGACCTCGAGCGGTTCGAGGTGGATGTGCTGGCCGGGTTCGTGCTGGCGCGGGCCTCGGCCGGTTTGACCGACGGCACGGTGCGTGGTGATGTCAGCCAGCTGGAGCAGATTCGGGATTGGTTCGGCCGGCCGCTGTGGGAGATGGAACCGGCGGACGCGGACGCCTACTTCGGTCGCGTGCTGCGGGGTGCGCCGTCGGGGACGAGGCTGGCCCGTTCGCAGGCGCTGCGTACCTACTTCGCGTTCCTTGAGCTGCGCTTCCAGGCGGAACTGCATGCGCTGACCGGCCGGGTCGTGGCGTGTCCGATCGACGAGATGAACCGGCCGCGCGGGCGTAAGGACGCCAAGCTGCGGATCCCGCCCAGCGTCGAGGAGATCGACACCTTGTTCACGGGCTGGGCGGCGGAGTTGACGGCGTGCCGCAAGTTCGCGCCGACGGCCCGCAACTACACCGCGGCGAGGTTGATGGCCGATGTCGGGCTGCGGGTCAACGAGGCCCGCAGCCTGGACCTGGACGACATCAAGTGGGACCTTGGGCCGTTCGGCAAGCTCCACGTCCGCCACGGCAAAGGCGCCAACGGCTCCGGTCCCCGCGAACGCATGGTGCCGTTGATCAACCATGCCGGCCGCACCCTGGCCTGGTTCGTCGAGGACGTGTGGGCGCACTTCGGCGGCGACTACCGGACGCCCGGCACGCCGCTGTTCTGCTCGGAGCGCCTCGGCGCCGGTCGGGTCAGTTACGACGTCCTGCGCGCCGGGCTTGCCGCCGCGGTCGCCGCGCACCTGCCGGCCTGGACGGACAGGCTCACCCCGCACGTGCTGCGGCACTACTGCGCGTCGCAGATGTATCTCAACGGGGTGGACCTGATCGCGATCCAGGAGATGCTCGGGCACTCCTGGGTCGCCACGACGATGAAGTACGTCCACGTGCACCGCACCCGCATCGAGCAGGCATGGCTCGACGGGCAGCGACGCGCCGCCCGACGACTGGAAGGACTGGGCTGAATGCGGTGGAACATGCGCCTGGTCGCGGCTCAACGCGGCATCTGGAAGGCCTCCGAGTTGCAGCAGGTGTTCGCCGAGCACGGCCTGGTCATCTCCGCCGGGAAGATGTCCGGGCTGTGGTCTGGCCAGCCGGTGACGATCAAACTGGCCGACCTCGATGTGATCTGCGTGGCGCTGGACTGCCAGGTCGGGGACCTGCTGATCGCCGAACCCGACACCGTGTCCCGGTCCACCCCGGACGCTGCGAAGCCCGCCGCGGACGCCACCGCACCCGTTCCGATCACCCGGGTGGTGCCCCGCCGCCGCGACGGCCGGTCGCTGCCGCCGCGTTGACCGGTGGCCGCCCGCGACCATGACGGCACGGTCGTGCCGCGCACCGTCACCAGCTGCGCGGACTGCTTCGCCTGGGGCCTGACCTACGCCCAGGGCGTCTGCCTGCCCTGCTACAACTTCGCCGCCCCGCACAAGGGCTACCCGAGCGGCGAGTGCGCGGCCTGCGCCCGGGTGCAACGGTTGAAGCAGCGCTACTGCCGCCTGTGCTGGTGCCAGGCCCGCGACGAGCGGGCGCGGCTGGCCAGCGACGCCCGCTCCGCGGTGCTGCTCGCCCCCTACCTGGCCGGAATCCGGTGGCAGCAGCTGTTCCTGAGCCTCAGCGACCGCCGGCAGCCACCACCACGCACGGCACCACGCCGCTACGGCACCAAAGGCCGGCCGCCCAAGCAGCCACCACCACACGCGGGCCGCCCCCGCAGCGCCTGGTTGCAGGAGCCGCTGCTGCCTCCGGGACCACGCCACTACCGCGCTGCGGTTGATCTTCGCGCCGGGCCGCCACCGGACAATCCCTGGCTGGCCTGGGGCCTGCACCTTGCCCACACCACGGCCGAGGCACGCGGATGGGAACCCACCGCGCAGCGCGCGATGCAGCGGGTCCTGGTCATGCTGCTCGCCGGGCACCGCGAACCCGACCGCATCCGCGTCAGCGACTTCGCGCCCGTCGCCGCCCGGCAATACATCAACCTCGACTACGTCATCGAGATCCTCACGGCCATGGACATCGTCGACGACGACCGGCCCGCCAGCCTGGAGGGCTGGCTGGCCACCAGACTCGCCGGACTGCCCGGACCGTGGCGTCGAGACCTGAGCAGCTGGGCGCGCACGCTGCGCGACGGCAGCCCGCGAAGCCGGCCCCGCAACTACAGCACGGTCCGCGCCTACGCCGCTGCCGTGATCGACGCTGCCGCCAGTTGGACGCAGCGCGACCACCTGCGCGAAGTCACCCGCGAGGACGTCCAGACCTACGTCGCCACGCTGCACGGCCGACGCCGCGAAACAGCGACGACTGCCCTGCGCAGCCTGTTCCGATGGGCCAAGACGAACAAGCTGGTCTTCCGCAACCCCACCCGCGGCCTGCGAGGCCCGAACGTGCCGGACCCCATCTGGCCGCTGCTGGCACCCGACGACATCAGCGCCAGCGTCACCGCCGCATCGACCCCGCAGGCACGGCTCTGCGTCGTGCTGGCCGCCGTCCACGCCGCCAGACCAGGACAGATCCGCGCTCTGCACCTCGACGACGTCGACCTCGCCGGCCGCCGGATCACCATCGCCGGCAACACCCGACCGCTGGACAACCTCACCGCACAAGCGCTGCTCGACTGGCTGACCTACCGACGTGAACGCTGGCCCAACACCGCCAACCCGCACCTGCTCGTCAGCACCGCCAGCGCCCTGGGCCTCGCCCCGGTCAGCGCCACCTGGATCCTGAACCTGCGCGGACTGCCCGGCACCCTCGAACGACTGCGCATCGACCGGCAACTCGAGGAAGCCGTCACCACCGGCGCCGACCCGCTGCACCTGGCCGCCGTCTTCGGGTTCAGCGAAGGCACCGCCATCCGCTGGGCCACTAACGCCCGAGAACTCATCGGCGGCCCTCACGCGGACCGCCTCCCCGAGTTGCCGTGAACCCCGGTGTCCGCATGGCATGATGTCCCCTCAGGACACTCGGATTCGCCCTGCGAACACTTGGGTTCAGCCGAACTCGCGGACTTTCAGCAGCGCCGCAGGACCAGCACGTCCTCGTGTGCCACCAGGTGCACGGGGATGCCTTGGTCCCTGGCGCGGCGGACCGCTAGGAGCCCGAACATGTTGGCCCGGTGCACGATCTGCCCGTCACGGACGGCGGCGAGCATCGCCGCGCACCGCTGCACCGGGACCAGTCCGATCGACTGCGCGACGGCGAGGAGCTCGCCGGGCAGGTCGATCAGGTCGTCGCGCTGGCGGCGTACTGGCCGGCAGGTGATCACCACGGTCCCGCCGGGCTGCAGCAGTTGGTAGCTGGCGGCCAGGATCGCGGCGAACCCGTCGAACAAGCGGGACCATCCCGTGTAGGCGAGGTTGCCGCTTTCCCGGTTGCCGTAGTGGTGGTCCCGTTTGCGTACCCCGGTAGTCGTCGTGCGCACGAGGCCATGGGTCCCGCGCCCGTACGGCGGTGAGGTGAGCACGAGGCTCACTCGACCGACCGCGGACGCGGGCACCAGATCGAGCAGACCTTTGGCATCGCCGGTGAGCACCTGCGCCACGCCGGCGGCGCCCTGCGACGCTGCGAGAGCAACGTTGGCGGCAGCAAGCTCGGTGAACCGAGGCTCGATGTCGATCCCGATCCCCTGCCGGCCAAGATGCATGGCCTCCACCAGGGTGGTGCCGGACCCGCACATCGGGTCGAACACCAGATCGCCGGGTGCGGTGTAGGAGCTGATCGCGTGCGCGGCCAGGTGGGGCAGCATCTTCCCAGGGTGGCTGGAGGTTTTCGCGACGTAGCGGCCTCGGCGTTGGTCCCGGGCGGGCTGCTGGCAGGTCAGCCACACCGAGGTGACCGGCAGGGACTCAGCCATCGGTGCCCCCGGTCTCCGACGCGCTGCGGGTCAGGATCAGCACGTCGGTGTGGATGTCCAGCTGCGCCCGCTGGCCACGCCGAGGCGGTCGGTCGACCGCCACGATGTGCTGCAGGTACGCCAGCCCGGCCCGCTTGGCGGCGATGATGACGTCGACCGGCAGGGTGACGTCGTCGTGCGGCAGCAGCACCGCCACGCAGCCGCCGGGCACGAGGCTGGCGCGGCAACGGACGAAGAACTCGACCGGTGAAGCGGCGTCGAGCGGCCAGCCGGTGACGATCAGCGTCGCCGCCTCCCGGCCCCAGCCGACCTGCCGAGGCGCGTGCAGGTGACTGCGGCGATGCGCGGCGATGACCGCACGGGCCAACTGCGGCCCCACAGCCAGGTCGATGATCAGATCGGACGGGTGAGTGAGGTTGTGGACCAGCCGCACGCCCATCGCGTTGGACAGGGTCTCGCCCTCCTGCGGGGCGGGGACCGGCCAGACGGTGATCGGCACGGGCGGGTCGCCGGGCACCACGTCCCCCACAGGGGTCGGCGCGCGGCGCGGGTTTTTATCAGTCATGGGCACGGTGGCCCCCGGACCGGCAGGGCGTACTGACGATCCCTAGTGCGCCGCTGACAGGCCGATCGAACCCGCCCCGACCTGACAGAACCCGTCATTCCCTGGCCGCCTGACAGCCCGACCGGGCGGTCCTGACGGCGGCGAACCTGACAGAACCGGACACGACCTGTCTCAGTCCGGCAACGGCCTCTGGTGTCAGGTCGGGCTGTCCCAATCGAGATCACGGGCCTCCGGACACCTCGGAGCGCTCCCTTCCGAAGGGACATCACCATGGCAACGACCACCCGCACAAGGATGGCCGACACGGCGCTAACCACCGCCGAGAAGGCATTCGAGCTGCTGACCTGCGAACCCGCACCGCTGGTGTTCGACGCGCGCCCGGTTCCGGGCCTGCCGGACACAACAATGCCGCTGAACGAGCTGCGCAAGCTGCTGATGTACGAGGCCTACGACAGCGACACCACCGACGAGCTGTGGCGGCAGCTCGCCCACCACGCCCGCGAACGGGGGCCGGCCTGGGTGGTCGGGGCGATCGGTGTGGCGTTACCCGCGCTGACGCACCTCGCGGCGAAGATCAGCCGCGGCTACGTCCGGCACGCCGACGACGTGGACTCCGAAGTCCTGGCCGGGTTCCTCCACGCACTGCGCACGGCGGACCTCGCCCCACCCCGACTGTGGCTGCGGCTGTGCTGGGCGGCCTGGCGCGCCGGCGCCACGGTCGTCAAGGCCGACGACGGCGAGGAACTGCCGTTTGACCTGTCGAGCGGGTCGCGTTCACCGCGGATGCCTTACGGGCACCCGGACCTGCTGCTCGGTCGGGCCGCCGCCGCTGGCCTGATCACCGCCGAAGCCGCCGAGCTGATCAGCGCGACCCGATTCGGCGACGCACTGATCGAGCACCTGGCCGCTAAGCAGGGCGTGACCGCGTCGGCCCTGCGGATGCGGCGACGCCGTGCCGAGCGCGTCGTGGCCGCCGCCGTCACGCGAGGCGACCTGTCCGGCCCGATCCACTCGTCCAGCCGCCGCGAAGTCACCATGGCGGCCTAAACTAGACAAGAGGATCATCAACCAAGGATTGCTTCCGTGGTCAACCAGGGTCCCCAATGGACCCCGCAGGGGTTAAAGGTCAAGTTTAGCTGCGGACCGCTCGCCTGACGGGTGGGGCACCAGTTTGGAAGTCGGTGGCTGGTTGCCCCACGATGTCCGAATCGCCTGTTCAGCCGGTTGGCATTGGTGACCGCTAATGCCCCTTGGTGACCGTTCGACGAACCAGTTATTCGCCCGTGGCTGGCCTACGCGTTCGGTGGCTGCCCGCTCTGGTCCGATGCCGCCATAGGGCCACGGCGACCAATCCGGCGGCGAGGAGAGTCAGCATCGCACCGGTCGTAAACCACCAACGGCCGGGCCACTGCACAGGCGCAGGTACTGCCACGACAGGCGTTGGGGCCGCTGCGGGCGCGGACGGTGCGCCCGGCAACTGGCGGATCCCGAAACACAGCCCAGTGGCGCCGTCGACCGAATTCACCCGGTACCGGGTGCCAGCGCGAAAGTCGTAGCCGCAGCTGGCCTCGCCGCGGCTCACGGCCAGCCTGAGCGTGGCATCTGACCCGGGACGGCCCTTCTCGACCGACTCGACCGCGAGTTGGACGGCCCTGTCCGTCACGCCAGTGACAGTGCCGACGACGATGAGGTCCGCCCGCTCGTCCTCCTGGTCGGGCCGCAAGGCGCAAGAGCAGGCCCAAGCGGGCTGCACCGGTGAGACGAGCACGACGAGGCCGAGGCTGAGAGTGGTCAGGGCAACCAGAATCGCGGCGCGCAGCTTCATGCGATCACCGACGCGCGCGAAGCCCCAAGGGTTCCATCAGTAATCGTCATGCTGGCGGCTACGCGGGAAGCCAGTGACGCCCACGTCCGCGCCGGCGACAGCAGTAACCCGGACAAAGCCCTGGACTACCTCGTCGAAGGTCACGTGTTCGACTGCTACTCGCCGGCGGCGCGCGCGTCGGTGCGCAACGTCTGGAGCCAAGTCCGGGAGAAGGTCGATGACGATCAGACCCAACGCGTGGTGGTGAACCTGCAAAACTGGAATGGTGACCTGACGGCTCTGCGGCGCCAGTTCGACGACTGGCCCATCGACGGGCTCAAGGAACTGGTCGTGGTGAAACCCGACGGCACGATCCAAGAGATCATCCGGCGACAGTGACAAGGGGCAGACATGGCCGTCGAGTTCCGTCTGATCCTGGCCGGTGATCCTCCCGTCGACGAGATCGCCGCCCTGACCGCCGCGGACCCCCGCGAAAAGCCGCAGCCAACGTCGAACCAGCGTCTATTCACGGCCCGCCTGTACGACCAACGCGGCTACGCCATCACCGTCCGCTCCGGCACGCACGGCCACTACGAGGCCGAGACAGATGGCGACTCCCGCTGGGAATGGGAACCCGAGACGTACGTCAACATCACCTTCTCCATGCGCGCCGACGACCTGGTCGACAAGGGAATCCCCAACATGGTGAGGGCGATAGCCAGGGTGCTGGCCGGTCGCAACGAGGACGCGGCCCTGATCCAGGACGGCGACCACCTCCTCCTGACCCGCACCAACGGCGTCACCCGCACACACCGCACAAGCTGGTGGAACCACTACCACCTGGAGCACCTCGTCACCGGCGGAGCAGGCCGAGATCGCCCGGTTGCGCCGTGAGCTGGAGTTGGCGCAGGCGAAGCTGGCGCGGACCGAGACGGCGTTGACGATCATGGAAAGCGCGTGCGCTCTTGGAGGACATCTCCAGGAGCGAGCCGGACGGTCCGAACGTGCTCGGGCTCGGCAGGCGCTGATGGCCGCCTATCATGCGCTGACCAGCGCGAGGATCACGACGCGGGACGCGAAGCGGCTGACCGGGATCGCCCGGTCCAGCGCCGAACGCGACCGGCGGCGGCCGACATCGGCCCCGCCGGCGCGGCGAGCGCCGGCGAACGCGCTCACCCCGGCCGAACGCGAGCAGGTTCTGCGGCTGTTGAACAGTCCGGAGTTCGTCGACGCGGCCCCGGCCCAGATCTACGCGGCGCTGCTGGACCAGGGCATGTACGTCGGTTCGATCGCCACCATGTATCGGGTTCTTCGCGAGCACGCGCAGGTTCGCGAGCGTCGGCCGGCTGGCCCGGCAGCCGGCCCGCCGGCGTCCCGAGTTGGTCGCTGACGCGCCGCGGCAGGTCTACACCTGAGACATAACGAAGCTGGCCGGACCCGCGAAGGGCGTCTACCACGACGTCTACGTGATGATCGACATCTACTCCCGGTACATCGTCGGTGTCCGTGTGCACGCCCGCGAGTCCGGCCCCCTCGCCGAGTCGACGATGCGCGAGGTGTTCGGTGTCCATGACATCCCGCACGTCGTGCACGCCGACCGCGGCACGTCGATGACGTCGAAATCGGTGGCTGACCTGCTCGAAGACCTCGATGTCACTCGCTCGCACTCCCGGCCGAAGGTGTCCAATGACAACCCGTACAGCGAGGCATGGTTGCCGGGTAGGCGGCCGGAGTCGCACCGGCCGCCCCCCACAGATCCGGACGTGAACCTCTCGACTCATCCGGCTCGTGCCGTTCAGTTCCCAGGGCGTCAGTACCGCAGCGCCCAGTGCACGAACAGGCCGGGTGACCGTTGTCGGACTCCCTTCAGCCATGCCCGTGCCCTTATTGCCCCCCGGTGACTCCTTCAGCGGGCACGCAACGGGCACGGCAGAGGACTGCCACGTGCTTCGGGCTGCTGGCATGATTCGCGCCGTGGACCTGCTTTGCGACTACTTCTCGGCTACCGCCGCAGTGATCGATGTTCTCGGTGGTCCGCGCGCCGCCTCAGGTCTGAGGTACTGAGGTGACCGAGGCCCAACGGCGCGGTGCCGGCTGGTGGCTCGGGCGCACCTGTCTGGTGGCCGCGCTGCTCGTGCCGGTCAAGTTCGGTCTAATGCTGATCATCCTTGGGCCGGAGGCGTACCTCAGCTCCACCCAACCCGGGGGGACGTTCCTCGCCCTCGGGTTGGAGGTCTTCCTCTCCCTGGTGCCCACAGTGCTGCTTTTGGCGTTGTCGGCGGCGGTGGGTCGAGCGCTCGGAATCGGACTCGCGTTCCGCGTGCTCACCACGGTGCTGATCGCCGCCGTCGCGGCCCTGCCGGTCGTGTTCATCGGCTGGATCGTCTACGCGATGATCGAGCTCCTCGGGCAGCTCGTGGTGGCTGCCGTCGCGATCCGTTACGTGAACGCGCTGCGACCTTCGGTGTGAACGCGGCTGGAGAGCGTCGACGGCTGTCGACGACTGCTGCCAGGAAACCTCAGTCCATGCATGTTGTTCGGGCTCCAGCCACGTCCGGTGGTATCGGTTGCTCTCGTTCCTGCCTTCTGCCCCCGCGCCTCCCGTTACCCGCACGCGCGTACGGCGGCCAGGTCGCTACGCTTCTCCGGTGACGAATGGTGCCGGTGTCGCATTGGGTATCGAGGCTGCTCGGCGGTTAGCGCAACTGGACCTGGTGGACATCCAGCCAGGGCTCACCGACGCCGAGTTCGTCAGCATCAAGCGACGGTTCGGCTTCGAGTTCGCCGACGACCACCGCGCCTTCCTCGCGGCCGGGCTGCCAGTCTGGACACCTGGCCACGATGACCACCCCGACAAGGCAAGTTGGGGCTGGCCGAACTGGCGCCAACTTGACTCCACCACGTTGCGAGAGCAGGTTGACTGGCCGCTCACAACCGCGCTCGACGACATCGAGCAAGGCGAGTGGCCACCCGGGTGGGGCAATCGCCCTCACGACCTCGTCCGGCGCATTGCCAAGGCGAAGCGCCTTCTCGCCGACGTTCCCCAAATGGTTCCCGTGTACGCCCACCGCTACCTGCCGGCCGGCCGCGGCTCCTTCGGACATCCCGTGCTGTCCATCCACCGGCTGACCGACACCATCGTGTATGGCCACGACCTCGCCCACTACATCGATCAGGAGTTCCGAGAGCCCCGGGTGACTGTGCCCCTCTGGCGTGACTACGTGTGAGGGTGAAGGCCGGCGCCCGACTGCTTGATTCCCAGGCAACCAACACAGGGCGCTGACCTGCCGTTCCATGGGTGTTGGCCTGCTAGAACGGTCCACCAACGTCCCTGCTCGTCCGCTGGCGTCCGTCCCGATCGTCACTCGGTTAGTCACCCGGCCTACGACACGGCATCGGGCACCCCGTGCAGAGTCCGAGCTATGCGGGAAAGACCACGCCGTCCGTCGTAATACGCGGCGGTGGTTCGAGCCTCATACCCAATGCGAGGCACACCGCATGGGCAGCCGCGATCTTCACGTCACCGTCAGCCGTGTCCGCCGGCATATCCACAATCTTCATCACCGTCACCTTGTAGCCGCCAGGTCGCCCCAAGCGGGCGAGCGCATACCGCACGCCCTCAACCGCCTCAGCCACCAATCGATCATTGATCGGCCGATCGATCACAGCTCGCGACCCATAGACATCCCACAACCAGGCAAAGGCATCCGGGGAGACATCCACCTCGTCACGGTCTGCTGGCTCGACCGCGACAGCCACATCCGCCGCATGCCCAATCCGGCCAAGCACCTGCCGAAGGCGAAACTCTCCCTGCACGGCCAGAGGATACCGGCACCGGTTCTTCGTCCCCAAGGAATGATCAGCCGTCGATGATCTGGGCGGGTAGCCCACAAACGACGCGCTATCGCCATCCCGCCTGCCGCCGGCCCGCCCCCTGGCACATCACCATGCGCGGCTAGTTGCTGGGTTACTCCCGCGAGGCGACGGACCAAGCCAGCGCAGCTACGGCAACCAGCATTGCTACCGCCGACAAGATGCCCGAGATCAGGAAGGGCATGGGTATGAGCGACGTGCCTTCCAGGATCAGCAGAATCGCGGCAACCAACATGACGCCGACACCAACGCGGACCTGTCGGGATTGCTGGCTCTCCGTCGGATGCGCGGGCCGAGCCCAGGTAACGGGGAACCGTTGCGACACGGCGAGACGGACGCCGAATACGAACAGGAGAAGGAAGAAGATCACGAGCACCAGGCGGAAGGCGACCAACACGGAGTTCGCGTCTCTCATGCGGCCATCATTCACGGCGGCGTCAAAGCTTGTTGCACGAGCCATCGCACGACGAGTTGCGGCGCCTCGCCCGGCGCGGACCCGGCTCCCGGGGTCGGAGCTGGCCACCGGCGGCCACCCTCCCCCTCCCAGGTGAGCGGTTGACCTGACCCTGAGCGGCTGCGGAGCCGGCTCCTGGACGACCGGCATGCCGTCGCGCGGCCACCACCCCCATGCTTAAAACTTGCCGCGCGGACCCGGCGCGCGCCCTCCCCTGCGCCGCGCTGCTCAGGCGCGGCGCGGCCGGCCGCCGGCGACGAACCTCCACCACTCTCCCCGCTATCCCGTCTGCGGCAGCCCCCGGCTCCCCGCTCTCCGCGCCAGGCGCCGGGCGTTCTGCGTGGCCGGGGACTGTACATTTGTACAGTCCCCATCCTGGCACGGCCGACCGACGGACCGGGCGGGCCAGACACCGACCGGTCAGCAAGCCCGCTCAGGATCGGAACAGCCCGGCGGTGAGCATGTGAAGGTCGAGAGGGGGACGGCATGCCCGCAGCGTTCAACACCGCCCGAGGGCGGCTCGGTCCGCGCCAACCTTGCCCGGTGTCCTTTCGCAGTCAATCTGCTCCGGCCGTGGCGGGCTGACCTGCGCGGATCAGCTTTGGTTGAGAATCCGACTCGCCGGTTGTTCTCGGTTGATCTGCTCCGCAGGCACGCCTACGCCGGTGTTTCTCAGTTCGCCTGCTTCGCAGGACGGTGTGGTCGCGATCCTGGGACCCGGCGGATGCAAGGCGGCTACACGAACGAAAAGACACGTTCCTCCGGGTCCACGACCGCGGCCAAAAACGCTCCAGGCACGAGGGCCGGGTCATCAGCGCGGATCGTCTCGGCCTCGAAGGTGGCGAACCCAGTACCACTGATCCGCAGGCGGAGTTTCAACCCGGGATCCTCCCCACCCAGGTGGTTGGCCACCGCGAGAATCTCGGCCGTCGCGGCGACACCGGTAGCGGCGAGCCGCCGCGCGTCACGGCGCGAGCGAGTGACCAGGCGCAAGCCCCAAACTCCGAAGCCGCCGCCGACGATCGTCGTCAGTAGGCTCCCGGCGAGCAGGTTCCAGAAGTCTGCGGCAGACAGGCTCCAGCCCTGCGATACGGCGACGGACAGCAGGAACGGTCCGGGCAGACAGATCGCCAAGAACATCATTCGGCAAAGAAGTGCGCCGATCGGACCGATGCGCGGCTCCGCCTCCCGGGGTGTAGTCGTCATCCTCACAACCTAGTGCGGGGTCCTTCAGCGCTGAGGCCGGACAAGCCCCGCCTGAGGCAGAGCAGATCGATTGGGAAGACCGGGCAGTCGGAGCAAAAGTCTGAGAAACGGGGCGGGTTAGCTGCGAAAGGACAACCGGCAACGCGGTTCGCTGACCGGTCTTGTCAGGGCGTGACAGACCGGCAGCGAGTTCGATCGGCCTGACAGTCGAGATCTGGGCGGTGCATGTCGTCCACGGCATGCCCGCCCGGTGGGGACCACCCAATCGGCGAGGCCCACGGTCCGGCATGGCTGGCGCGGCGTACTGACACCGCAATCCCGTCGCATGACGCAAGGGAGGAGCGCCCCCACCGGACCACACGGACCTTCGCCCGGTCCCCACCGCGGCGGCCCGCAGATCTTTTGTGGAGCGCCGCAATGCACACGACTCTCTCAATCTTGTCCGACCTCGCCGCAGCCACCCCCACGCCCACGCCGGCACCGACGCCCAAGAGCATCAACGAGGTCATCTCTGGCATCACTGGCTGGATCATGGGCATCATCGCGTTGGTCGCGACGATGTTCCTGGTCATCGGCGGCCTTCGGTACATGGCCGCCGGAGGCGACCCGGCCCAGGTCGAGCAGGCGAAGGGCAACTTCAAGTCCGCGTTGATCGGCTACGCCCTCGCGGTGCTGTCCCCGGTCATCCTGCAGGTCCTGCAGGGCATCCTCGGCGGCTGACATGTCGCCGACCATGGTCAACTGGATGATGAACGGCCTGGTCAGCTGGCTCGCCGAGAAGGTCACCGACCTTCTCGGCGGCCTGCTGGCCTTCCTGGCATCCTCCATCTTCATATCGCCGGACGTCACCGTCCTGCCGCAGGTGACGTCGATCGCCGACAAGAGCGCGCTGGTCGTCAACGCCTGCTTCATCCTCGCGATCATCGCCGTGGGCATCGCCACGATGGTCGGCGACTCGGTCGAGATGCGCTACCACATCAAGGAACTGATCCCCCGGCTCGTCGTCGGATGCGTCCTGTCCGCGTTCGCGGTCCCGCTGACCAGCGTGCTCATCAACATCGCCAACGCCCTGACGGTGTCGATGACCGGCACGTCGGCGCCGACCACCGAGGCGGTCACCTTCGTCAAGGTCCGCATCGCCTCGGCGATGACCGACGAGAGCGCCGCCCTCCTGATCGCCATCATCGGACTGCTCATCGTCGTGCTGATGTTCATGCTCGTCGGCAGCTGGCTCGCGCGGATCGGAGTGCTGATCATCCTCGCCGGGATCGCACCGGTGGCGCTCGCCTGCTACGCCACGCCCTGGACACAGGGCGCCGCGCAGCTGTGGTGGCGCACCCTGCTGGGTTGCCTGGCCACACCCACGCTGCAGGCGGTCGCGTTCTCGGCGGGCATCAACCTGCTGATCGACCCGGGATCGAACCTGCCGATCCTGCTCGGCCTGCCCGCCTCGGACGCGATGAACCTCATGCTCGTCATCGTCGTGCTCTGGGTCACGATCAAGATCCCCGGAATGATGCGCCGGTACGTGGCCCGGGCGGGCTCGTCGAACGTCGGCGGGATGCTGCTGCGGGCGGTGTTCGTCCAGGGGGTCACCCGCCGCCTGCCGCTCGGCCGGCTCGGTGCTGCTGCCGTGCGAGGTGGGCGATGACCGACGGCGACACCACTGCGCGCGCCGTCGTCCCGACGGGCGCTTCATACTGCCTCTCCGATGACTGTTGTTGGATTGGTGGACGCGGGTCACGTGCTGATCGGGTTCTCGCGCCGACGTCGGCGGAGTAATCCGGCCGCCGTCGAGCCGCGCGAAGCTGACCTGTGTGCTTCAACGATCGAGTCGCGGCAGCCGCCCGCTCCGACCGTCCGCGATGACGGTTGGAGCCGGTGGCGTGTAACGGATAGCCCGGGTCACTGAGAATGGTCACCGTACGGGGTAAATGAGAATGCGCAGGTCCTGAGCGTTGACGGAGTCGATCGGCGATCAGAGTTGTCCGCTGAGGGATTGCCTTATGGACGCCGCCACGCGCTCAATGCGGCATGACCGCGTGTTGGCGCGTTGCAGCAGATGAACGGCAGGAACGGTACGGACGTTGTTCAAGATTATTTAGGAGGGGGCTGGCGAAGTCTCCCTGAGCGACATGCCCAGACCATGGCGGGGCTGCCGAGTTCCTCGATCCAGTCCGGCGGTTCGGTTGCGGTGAATGCCTGGGTCATTGCGGTCAGCCATGCTGCGAACGAGGGGAAGTCCGGCACTGCGTCGTCGGGATCCTCCCAGGCGTAACCGTCGAGGTAACGGACGCGGGGCTCGTCTTCATGGTGGTAGTAGACCGGGTACTCGCCGTTGGCGTCCGGCCGGGTCACGTCGAAGCACCACACTGCCTCGTCGTAGACGGTGTAGGCGAACCCGACGAGGTGGTTGGTCGACAGGTAGCGGCCGGGATCGCGGCTGACGTGTTCCGGAAGGTGTATCCATGTCTGGTTGAGCGGGACCATCTCCTCCTCGTTGACGATCACGAATTCGGGATCGTTGTCGCCGACGGTCCGGCGGCACGACAACCGGTTGTGCTCGGCGAGGAACGCGCGATAGCTCGGCGGCGCCGACCACCTCACCGACCCGAAATGCGGTTCGAGACCGTTCTCACGGGTGCGGATCGCCTCCTCGCTGGCCGGCGGGGAGGCGGAGAGCTGGAGCATGCCGGCAGCAGCGGCTTGCCGTAGAGCCTCAAGGTTGGCGTGCGGTTCGATGATCACCCGTGTGACATTAGGGGTCGGGCACAAGCGCTGTGCTGTCCTGTCCGTCGCGGCCGAGCAGGTCAGCTACGGCTTGTAGCCCGCTACCGCCCCAGTCACGCTCTGTAGCGCACCGAATGCGACGTGGTGTGAGTATGTCTGCTGTGTGGGCATTTGCTGGAGGCCGCCCGGGGTGGTGGGGGTGTGTCAGGCCGCAACGGTGATCGACGCGGTTCGGTTCGGCGAAGTTGTGGAACTGCGATGTCGGGCGGACGTCCGGGCCGTCTCGGCCACCGCGGTCGACCTCGCCGCCGAACAGAGACGCGCCATATCTCGATGGAGCGCAACACCCGCATATCAAGCATGAGCGGACGACGATGGCACCGGAGGCCGAGGTTCTGTCCGCTGAAGATTCCCCTAACGGACACCCGCTGCCGCAGGGGTCGGCTTGAGTCTGAACGAGTTGGCGACCTTCTTCCGGTAGATCTCCTGGGCCTGGGCATCCCAGGGGATGCACCAGCGGCCCGCTCGGGCGTTGGCGGGAACTTGGCTCAGGCGCAGCCAGTTGTAGATCGCGTCAGCGGGGATGCCGAGTAGCTGGGCTGCCTGTTTGACGCTGATCTCCCCGCCCTGCACGGCCACGGTGCGGGGCGTGAAGATCTGGTAGATGCCGCGCACCGCAGCGACGTGCCGCGGGGTGAAGCGCAGGTTCTTGCCGGTGCGCAGGCCAGCGTCGTTGAGCATCTTCGAGATCTGAACATTGCTATGGGTAGCGCCGTACTCGCGCACGATGGCGAGGACCTGCGGTGGGGTGCGACCTGGCCCGCGTCGCTCGACGATCAGCTCGTCGCTGGCACCGGTGTGCCAGCGCACGCCGATCCGCACGGCGCCGGAGTCCTGCTCTAGTACTCCAACGTCACTTGGCTTCGGCGTTGGGCGTGGCGCAGGCATGAAGACGGCCACCGCGTTGATCATCGATGGTTTGTGAGGACAACCGAAG
>NZ_JBEOVW010000037.1:0-56658 GCF_040295705.1 Micromonospora sp. NPDC002717
CGTGTGCTTGTGCGATCGTTCGTGGTTCCACTCCAACCACGCTTTCGCCGTCGGATCGCCGACCCGCTCCGGGCGGTCAGGCTTGATCCCTCCGCGGGTCGGGCTCCGGCGACAACCGACCTGGTCCCGCTCCATTCCGGCCCTGCGGCCGGTGGGGTGGGACATTTGTGGTTCCGCCTCTGCCGAATGTTGCCTTCGGGCGTTTTGGCGGACATCGGCCTTCTGTACGGGTGACAATCGGGTGATTGTCACTACTCGGGCGGAGGGGCCATGGTGCACTTTCCGGTAAACCACCCGGCGCGGCCGATCTACCGGGTCCTCGCCGGGCTGGTCGGGCTCTACATCCTGGTCTTCGGGCTCTGGGGCACCGTCCAGACGCTGGGCGAGCCACTCTTCGACCGGGGCGACACCTGGGTCCTCGGGCTCCGCACCAACCTGGCGTTCTCGCTGGCCTCGGTGATCTTCGGAATCGTCCTGATCATCGGCGCCTCACGGCGCGGCAACCTCGGCCACTACATGAACCTGACCGCCGGAGTCGTCTTCCTGGTGACCAGCATCCTCATGATGGCCGTGCTCCAGACCGAGGCCAACTTCCTCAACTTCTCGATGTCCACCGTCATCGTGTCGATGTTCTTCGGCCTCCTCCTGCTCGGCACCGGCCTGTACGACAAGGTCGGCACCGACGAGCACGCCGCGGAGGAGCGGCGCCACCGCCACCACCCCGTCTCCGAGGCGCACACCCGCTGACCGGCGGGCGGACTCACCGCCCCCGCACCGTGATCAGGCCCGGCTTGGCCTCCAGGTGCGACAGCCCGTTCCAGGCCAGGTTGACCAGGTGCGCCGCCACCGTCTCCTTCCGCGGCTTGCGCACCTCCAGCCACCAGCGGCCCGTCAGCGCCACCATGCCCACCAGCGCCTGCGAGTAGAGCTCGGCCAGCTTCGGGTCGTACCCGCGGCTGGAGAACTCCGCGCCCAGGATGTGCTCCACCTGGTGTGCCACGTCGTTCATCACGCTGCTGAAGTTGCCCGTCGCCGAGAGCACCGGCGACTCGCGCACCAGCACCCGGAAGCCGCTGGTCTCCTCCTCGATGTACGTCAGCAGGGCCATCGCCGCCTGCTCCAGCAGTTCGCGCGGGTGGCCGGCGGTCAGGGCCGTGGTGATCCGGTCCAGCAGGGCCCGGACCTCCCGGTCCACCACCACCGCGTAGAGCCCCTCCTTGCCGCCGAAGTGCTCGTAGACCACCGGCTTGGAGACCTTCGCGCGGGCCGCCACCTCCTCTATCGAGGTGGCGTCGAAACCGCGCTCGGCGAAGATCTGCCGGGCGATCGAGATCAACTGCTCGCGGCGCTGGGCGGCCGACATGCGTACCCGTGCGGAGGGCTTGCCGGCGGGAACCGCTCGCCGCCGGCCGGTGCTGCCGTCGCTGCCAGGGGCATCCGCCATGTCGTTACTCCGCCGGCGCTCGGTGACGCCCTGTCGTGGGATGGTGCCGCCGGTGTGCTGGCTCATCTGGTCGCCCCACCGGCGGCCGGTCGGGTGGCGCTGCCGCGCCGTCCGACCGTATCCCCGCCGGGCCCGGCCCCCACGGCGCCGGGCCGTCCGTCGTTGCCCCCGCTGTGCTCGGTCACCCGGCCCATACTGCCAGGTAGCCTTCGCCGGCACCGCCCGGTTTACCGCTCGGTGACCGGCTTGACGAGCTTCGCCGCGATGCGTTCGGGCTTCGGCCACCGCACGTCCCAGGCCGCGCCGACCTTCTCGAACAACCAGATCACCCGCGCCGAGATGTCCACCTGACCCCGCAGCACGCCGTGTCGGGCGCTGGTCGGGTCGGCGTGGTGCAGGTTGTGCCAGCTCTCGCCGAGCGACAGGATCGCCAGCGGCCAGAAGTTCGACGCCCGGTCACCCTGGCGCATCGCGAACGGCCGCTCGCCGTAGACGTGGCACACCGAGTTGATCGACCAGGTCACGTGGTGCAGCAGCGCGATGCGGACGAGGCCGCCCCAGAAGAGAGCGGTCAGCGCGCCCTGCCACGACCAGGTGAGCAGGCCGCCCATCAGCGCGGGCCCGAGCACCGAGACGGTCACCAGCAGCGGGAAGAGCCGGTCCACCCGGTTGATGTCGCGGTCGGCGAGCAGGTCCGGGGCGAACCGCTTCCGGTTGGACAACTCCCGGCCGAAGAGCCAGCCGACGTGCGCGTGGAACAGGCCCTTGACCAGGCCACGGACGCTCTCCCCGAACCGCCACGGCGAGTGCGGGTCGCCGTCGAGGTCGGAGAAGGCGTGATGGCGGCGGTGGTCGGCCACCCACTGGATGATCTCGCCCTGCACCGCCAGCGAGCCCGAGACCGCCAGCGCCACCCGCAGCCACCGCTTCGCCTTGAACGAGCCGTGCGTGAAGTACCGGTGGTAGCCGACGGTGATGCCCAGCCCCGAGATCGCGTACCAGACCGCGGCCACGGCCAGGTCGGTCCAGCTCAGCCAGCCGCCCCAGGCGACCGGTACGGCGGCGACGAGGGCCAGGAAGGGGACCACCACGAACGCCCAGAGGGCGACGAGGATGCCTCGGGACTGGCTGCCCTGGGTGAGAGGTTTGGGGCCGGCGGCGGCGGGCTCGAGGAGTGTGGTGGACATGGCACCTCGCAGCAGAGGGACGGGAGATCACGAAGTTACGCCTACGTCACCGTAACTTAGGTTCCCTCGGCGCGCAGCGGACAGCGTCGAGCATGAATGTCCCGGTCTGTAGTACGCGTGTTCTAGCGTGCTGCTCATGACCGATTTCCTCGCCGCCGAGGTGCGTCGGCTGCGCACCGTCGAGCAGCTCTCCGTCCGCGAGATCCGGGCGCGCACCGGCCTTGGCCGTAACCGGGCGCACGAGTTGCTGCGGGGCGTCCCGCCGCCGGAGCGGACGCGCCGGCCGCGCGCCAAGGACGACCTCAGGTCCGCAGCCGTGGAGTTGCGCGCCGAGGGGCGGTCGGTCAACGACATCGCCCGGCAGCTCGGCGTGGCCAAGTCCACCGCGTATCAGTGGGTCAGGCACCTGCCGCTGGACGCGGACTCGGCGGTCGCCGAGCGGCGGAGGGAGCATCCGGCGCTGATGTCCGAGGCGCGGTGGGCGGCGCACCGCGAGGCCCGGGACGCCGCCCAGGCCGCGGAACGGGCACGGGCGGCGGGCGTGGTGGGGTCCCTCGACGAACGGGATCTCCTCCTCGGCGCGGCGATCTACTGGTGCGAGGGGACCAAGTCGAAGCCGTGGCGGCGGGACGACCGCCTCCAGTTCGTCAACAGCGATCCGGGCCTGCTCGCGCTCTTCCTGCGCTTCCTGGAGGTGTGCGGGATCGGCCGAGACGTCCCCGGCTATCGCGTCAGCATCCACGAGACGGCCGACGCCGAGGCCGCCGTGTCCTGGTGGGCGCGGGAGCTCGATCTGCCGGTCGAGCGCTTTCGGCCCGCCAGTCTCAAGAAACACCGGGCGGTGACGGTGCGCCGCAACACCGGTGATGACTATCGTGGCTGTTTGGTGATCACCGTGCCGCGCAGTCGCGAGCTCTACTGGCGGATCGAAGGTATGATCGCCGAGCTGTTCCGGATCACGGGCGGCGGTAACAAAAACTGACGGTTCGTAAAGCTTGACATTCATTGGGGTGTGGGGTAACGGCAACCCGCAGGCCTTTGGAGCCTTGAGCTCCTGGTTCGAATCCAGGCACCCCAGCTCAAACCGTATCTACCGGCATTCGTGCGGCCGCGCCAGACGTCGGCCCACTGTCTGGTTAGCATGGCCGCGAGAGTGTCCGCCGTCCCGACGGGAGCCCGCGTCGTGTCCCAGCCCCACCTCCGCACCGTTGTCGTGCTCGCCGCCGGGGAGGGCAAGCGGATGAAGTCGGCGCTGCCCAAGGTGCTGCACCCGCTGCTCGGTCGTACCCTCGTCGGCCACGTGCTCGCCGCGGCCGCGCCACTGGCCGCCGACCGCACGGTGGTCGTGGTGGGTCACGGCGCCGACCAGGTCCGCGCGCACCTGGCGGAGATCGCCCCCCAGGCCACGCCGGTGCTCCAGGCCGAGCAACTCGGCACCGGGCACGCCGTCCGGATCGCCCTGGACGCCGCGCCGGACGCGACGGGCACCGTGGTCGTGATCAACGGCGACGTGCCGCTGCTCCGCCCGGAGACGGTGGCCGCGCTCGTCGAGGCGCACGAGGGCGTGGGCGCCGCGGCGACCGTGCTCGCCGCGGAGGTGCCCGACCCGACCGGCCTGGGCCGGATCGTGCGGGACGCCGACGGGCGGCTGGAGCAGATCGTCGAGGAGCGGGACGCCACCCCGGCGCAGCGCGCGGTCCGGGAGATCAACGCCGGCATCTACGCGTTCGACGCGGCCCGGCTGCGCGACGCGCTCGGCAAGCTGTCGACCGACAACGACCAGGGCGAGGAGTACCTGACGGACGTCTTCGGCCTGCTGGTCTCGGCCGGCGAGCCGGTGGCGGTGCACGTCGCTGCCGACCATGTCGAGACGCTGGGCTGCAACGACCGGGTCGAGTTGGCCGCGCTGCGCCGCCTGCTGCGCGACCGGGTCAACGAGGCCTGGATGCGGACCGGGGTCAGCCTGCTCGACCCGGACACCACGTGGATCGACGTGACGGTCGCCCTGGACCGGGACGCGGTGGTCGACCAGAACACCCAGCTGCGCGGCGGCACGGTGGTCGGCACCGGCGCGGTCGTGGGGCCGGACGTGACGCTGATCGACACCGTGGTCGGCCCGGGCGCCACCGTGCTGCGCAGCCACGCGGTGGGCGCCGAGGTCGGTCCGGGCGCCACCGTCGGGCCGTACGCGTACCTGCGGCCGGACGCCCGGCTGGCGGAGAAGGCCAAGGTGGGCACGTTCGTCGAGGTGAAGAACTCCGAGGTGGGCGCGGGCGCGAAGGTGCCGCACCTGTCGTACGTGGGGGACGCGACGATCGGCGCGAAGGCCAACATCGGCGCGGCGACGATCTTCGTGAACTACGACGGGGTGAACAAGCACCGCACGACGGTCGGCGAGGCCGCCTTCATCGGCTGCGACACCAGCCTGATCGCGCCGGTCGAGGTGGGCGCGGGGGCGTACGTGGCGGCGGGCAGTGCGATCACCCAGGACGTGCCGCCCGGCGCGCTCGGGGTGACCCGGGCGCCGCAGCGCAGCATCGACGGCTGGGTGGCCCGCAAGCGGGCCGGGACGGCCTCCGCCGAGGCGGCCGAGCGGGCCGGCGGGGCCGGTGGTACTGGTCGGGCTGGTGGTGCTGGTGGTGCTGGTCGGGCCGACGAGGGTGCGTCGGCGCGCGCTTTCGGGGCAAGCGAAGGTGAGGCAATCCACGGGGATGCCGAGGCGGTCAGCCCGGCGTCCGGCGCGGGGGATACTGCAACCGAATAGTCCCCGGCCCACCACCACCGTGCCGGGTACCACCGACCAACGGGAGCAGACGGGCCCATGGGCAGCATCGTCGCCGAAAACCGCAAGAGCCTGATGCTTTTTTCCGGACGTGGCTTTCCGGAGTTGGCCAAGGAGATCGGTGAGGTGCTCGGCGTCGCGCCGACGCCGGCCGACGCGTACGACTTCGCCAACGGTGAGATCTTCGTACGGTACAAGGACTCGGTGCGCGGTTCGGACGCCTTCGTGGTGCAGTCCGTGACGCACGGGGTCAACACCTGGGTCATGGAGACCCTGATCATGATCGACGCGCTGAAGCGCGGTTCGGCCAAGCGGATCACCGTGGTCCTGCCGTTCTACCCGTACGCCCGGCAGGACAAGAAGCACCGCGGCCGGGAGCCGATCTCGGCGCGCCTGATCGCGGACCTGTTGAAGACGGCCGGAGCCAACCGCATCCTCACCGTCGACCTGCACACCGCGCAGATCCAGGGCTTCTTCGACGGCCCGGTCGACCACCTGTTCGCGATGGACATCCTGGCCGAGTACGTCCAGCACAAGTACGCGGGCCGCCCGATGACGGTGGTCGCGCCGGACTCGGGCCGGGTGCGGGTGGCGGAGCGGTGGACCGACCGGTTGGGCGGCTGCCCGCTGGCCTTCATCCACAAGACCCGGGACCCGTTGAAGCCGAACCAGGTGGTGGCGAACCGCGTGGTCGGCGAGGTCGAGGGGCGGGTCTGCCTGATCGTCGACGACATGATCGACACGGGCGGCACGATCTGCAAGGCGGCGGACATCCTCCGGGAGTCCGGCGCCGCCGACGTGATCGTCGCCTCCACCCACGCCCTGCTCTCCGACCCGGCGACCGAGCGGCTGAAGAACAGCCCGATCAGCGAGGTCGTGGTGACCAACACGCTGCCGCTGCCGCCGGAGAAGCAGCTCGACAAGCTCACCGTGCTGTCGATCGCGCCGCTGCTGGCGCGGGCGATCCGCGAGGTGTTCGACGACGGCTCGGTGACCACCCTCTTCGGTGGCCTGAGCTGACCACCTGACGCGCGTGGGCCGGGCGGGGGTGATCCCTCGGCCCGGCGTCCGCGTCGCCCCTGCGGGTGGCGGAAACGGTGATATGGGGACTGCCGGAAAGCGCGGAATCAGCTCGGGTAGACTGGTGCGGTTGCCACGGCGAGGGTGCCCGGCGGGCCGCTGACAAGCGCCGCACGGAGGCACCGTCATCGACGCGGTGCTCCGGGCAGTCGTTCTCGACGCATGAGCCCCAGCGAGCCCCTCGCCCCAGCACCGCCAGTCGACAAGCCGCCGCAGCGAAGCATCAGGAGTTTCCCCGTGTCCGAGGTAAAGATCAGCGCCGAGCCCCGTACCGAGTTCGGCAAGGGTGGTGCCCGTCGTACCCGCCGGGCCGGCAAGGTGCCCGCCGTGCTGTACGGCCACGGCGAGAAGCCCAAGCACATCGCGCTGCCGGCCCGTGAGTTCGCGGCCGCGATCCGCAAGGGCGGCGCCAACCAGCTCTTCGCGATCGAGGTCAGCGACGGCACCCAGGTGCTGGCGCTGCCGAAGGCGATCCAGCGTGACCCGATCAAGGACACCTTCGAGCACGTGGACCTGCTGCTGGTCCGCCGGGGCGAGAAGGTCACCGTCGAGGTCCCGGTCCAGCTGACCGGTGAGGCCGCGAAGGACACCCTGATCGTGCACGACCACGACACCCTCTCGGTGACCGCCGACGCCACCAAGGTGCCGGACCACCTGGAGGCGTCGATCGAGGGCCTGGAGGCGGGCACCCAGGTCACCGCCGGCGACGTGGAGCTGCCGGCCGGCGTCGAGCTGGTCGCCGACCCGGAGCTGCCGGTCGCCGCGGTGACCGCCGCGCCGACCGCCGAGCAGCTCGAGGCCACCCTCCCCGAGGTCGAGGAGGCCGCCGAGGAGGCCGAGGCCGAGGTCGGCGAGGAGACCGCCGAGGCCGCCGAGGCTCCGGCCGCCGAGGGCGAGGAGACCGCCGAGGCGAAGACCGAGGCCTGATCGGTCCGCATCGTTGCCACAGGCGTCCCCGCGCGGTCGGGGGCGCCTGTCGGCGTATCGGTGCCCTGGCAGGTGGGTGAGGGCGAGCAGCGGGAGGGGCGGGGCGTGACGGACGAGACGGGGCCATGGCTGGTGGTCGGCCTGGGCAACCCCGGTCGGGAGTACGCCGGCAACCGGCACAACGTCGGCTTCATGGTGGCCGACCTGCTGGCGGGTCGGCTCGGCGCGAGGTTCGGCCGGCACAAGCGGGCGGTGGCGGAGGTCGCCGAGGGGCGGCTCGGGCTCGGTGGGCCGAAGCTGGTGCTGGTCAAGCCGCTGACCTACATGAACCTCTCCGGCGGGCCGGTGGCCGGCCTGGCCCAGTTCCACAAGGTGCCGCCTGGCCGGGTGATCGCCGTGCACGACGAGCTGGACATCGGCTACGGCCAGGTGCGGGTGAAGTGCGGCGGCGGCGAGGGCGGGCACAACGGTCTGCGGTCGATGTCGAAGTCGCTGGGCACGAAGGAGTACGTCCGGGTGCGGTTCGGCATCGGCCGGCCGCCGGGACGGCAGGACCCGGCAGACTACGTACTGTCGGATTTCAGCGCGGCCGAGCGCAAGGAACTGGAGTTCCTGGTGGACCGGGCGGCGGACGTGGTGGAGTCGGTGATCACCAGGGGCGTGGAGCCGACGCAGAACCTCTACCACGGGGTGTGAGCACCGTATCGCCCGCGGTGAGCCGGTAGTCTTCGCCTTTCGGCCTGGCGCACCGGCGACGCGGCTCGGCGTGCCGGCGCGGAGCGTGGCGAGGCGACGGGAGCAGGAGTCATGGGCAGTCCTCCGATGATCGACGGCGCGTTCGCCCGGTGGCTGGCGGCCCGGGCCGGCCAGGCGCTGCTCGCGCTGCGGGCCGAGATGGGTTACGCGGACGCGGGCGCGCTGAAGTCGGCGGGCGACAAGGTCTCGCACGACCTGATCCGCACCGAGCTGGCGAAGTGGCGGCCGGGTGACGCGGTGCTCTCCGAGGAGGACGAGGGGTCGCGCCTGGCCTGGGCGGCGGAGGTGAACGCCGGGGCGGTGTCCCGGCTGACCGCGGACCGGGTGTGGATCGTCGACCCGCTGGACGGCACCCGGGAGTTCGCCGAGGAGGGCCGGTCGGACTGGGCGGTGCACGTGGCGCTCTGGGCGCGCACCGCGCCGACGCCGCACGGCCTGGTCGCGGGGGCGGTGGGGTTGCCGGCGCAGCACCGGGTGCTGGGCACGGACTATCCGCCGGCGTACCCGCCGATGACGGTGGAGGCGGCGACCGCGCCGGGCGGGCGGACGATCCGCCTGGCGGCGAGCCGGAGCCGGCCGCCGGTGTTCCTGACCGACCTGGCGGAGGACGTCGGGGCGCACCTGGTGCCGATGGGCTCGGCCGGGGCGAAGATCGCCGCGGTGGTGACGGGTGAGGTGGACGCCTACATCCACGCGGGCGGGCAGTACGAGTGGGATTCGGCGGCGCCGGTGGCTGTGGCGACGGCCACCGGACTGCACGCTTCCCGGATCGACGGTTCTGCGCTGAAATACAACGAGGCGGATCCGCGCCTGCCGGACCTGCTGGTCTGTCGCAAGGATCTCGCCAGTCGGTTGCTTGCAGCGCTGGAGCGTCATTCCGGGTAGCCTGAGCGGCACTTCTTGGCATGCCCGACCGGAAAGGTCTGGAATCAGATGAGCGGATTCGACCGAAGCGAGCCCGTGTCATGACCGCCCCCGCCGCCTACCAGGTGTCCCACCTCGACGCGCTGGAGGCCGAGAGCATCTTCGTGATGCGCGAGGTGGTCGCCGAGATGGAGCGGCCGGTGCTGCTCTTCTCCGGCGGCAAGGACTCGATCGTCATGCTCCGGCTGGCCCAGAAGGCGTTCGCCCCGGCCAACATCCCGTTCCCGGTGATGCACGTGGACACCGGCCACAACTTCCCGGAGGTCCTGGAATACCGGGATCAGCGGGTCGCGGAGCTGGGGCTGCAACTGGTGGTGGCGAGCGTGCCGGAGGCCCTGGCCAGCGGTCTGGTCCGCGAGTCGGCCGACGGGATGCGCAACCGGATCCAGACGCCGGTGCTGCTGGAGGCGGTGGAGAAGCACCGCTTCGACGCACTCTTCGGCGGCGCCCGCCGCGACGAGGAGAAGGCCCGCGCGAAGGAGCGGGTGTTCAGCTTCCGCGACGAGTTCGGCCAGTGGGATCCGAAGAACCAGCGTCCCGAGCTGTGGACGCTCTACAACGGCCGCCACCACCCGGGCGAGTCGATCCGGGTCTTCCCGCTGTCCAACTGGACCGAGCTGGACGTGTGGCACTACATCGCCCGCGAGCGGATCGCCCTGCCGTCGATCTACTACGCGCACGAGCGCGAGGTGATCGAGCGGGACGGGATGCTCTACGCGGTCAACGAGTTCTTCCGCCCCCGGGCGGGCGAGGAGCGGTTCAAGGCGCGGGTGCGCTACCGGACGGTGGGCGACGCGTCCTGCACCGCGGCCGTCCGCTCCGACGCCGACACGGTGGAGAAGGTCATCGAGGAGGTCGCCGCCACCCGGATCACCGAGCGCGGCGCGACCCGCGGCGACGACCGGGTCAGCGAGGCCGCCATGGAGGACCGCAAGCGGGAGGGCTACTTCTGATGACCACCGAGACCGTCGCTCCGGCGACCACCGAGACGGCCGGTCGCCCCATGGACCTGCTGCGCTTCGCGACCGCCGGCAGCGTGGACGACGGCAAGTCGACCCTGATCGGGCGGCTGCTCTACGACACCAAGTCGCTCTTCACCGACCAGCTCGCCGCCGTGGAGGCGGTCAGCGCGGCGCGCGGCGACGAGTACACCAACCTGGCGCTGCTCACCGACGGCCTGCGGGCCGAGCGGGAGCAGGGCATCACCATCGACGTGGCGTACCGCTACTTCGCCACGCCGCGGCGGAAGTTCATCATCGCCGACACCCCCGGGCACATCCAGTACACCCGCAACATGGTCACCGGGGCGTCGACGGCGGACCTGGCGCTGATCCTGGTGGACGCCCGCAAGGGCCTGGTCGAGCAGTCCCGCCGGCACGCGTTCCTCTGCTCGCTGCTGCGGGTGCCGCACCTGGTCCTCTGCGTCAACAAGATGGACCTGGTCGACTACTCGCAGGAGGTCTTCGAGCGGATCGCGGACGAGTTCACGGCGTTCGCCGCGAAGCTCGACGCCCCCGACCTGACCGTGGTGCCGATCTCCGCGCTCAAGGGCGACAACATCGTCAGCCGGTCGGAGAACATGCCCTGGTACGAGGGGCCGTCGCTGCTGCACCACCTGGAGCGGGTGCACATCGCCAGCGACCGCAACCTGGTCGACGTCCGGTTCCCGGTGCAGTACGTGATCCGGCCGCAGTCCACCACCGTGACCGACTACCGGGGCTACGCCGGCCAGGTCGCCTCCGGTGTGCTCAAGCCGGGTGACGAGGTGATGGTGCTGCCGTCCGGCTTCACCAGCCGGATCTCCGCCGTGGAGACCGCCGACGGGCCGGTCGCGGAGGCGTTCCCGCCGATGTCGGTGACCGTACGCCTCGAAGACGAGATCGACATCTCGCGGGGCGACATGATCTGCCGGCCGAACAACGCCCCGGCGGTGGCCCAGGACATCGAGGCGATGGTGTGCTGGATGGACGAGACCCGCCCGCTCCAGGTCGGCGGCAAGTACGCCGTCAAGCACACGACCCGCGCGGCGCGGGCCATCGTGCGCGGCCTGCACTACCGGCTGGACATCAACTCCCTGCACCGGGACGACTCGGCCGGCGAGCTGAGGCTCAACGAGATCGGCCGGGTGCGGCTGCGCACCACCGTGCCGCTGCTCGCGGACGAGTACCGCCGCAACCGCACCACCGGCGGGTTCGTCATCATCGACGAGACCACCAACCGTACGGTCGGCGCGGGGATGATCGTCGAGGCGCAGTGAGCCTCATCGACGGGCGGGCGCCGACGCCCGCCCGTCGTCCGCCGCGCTGACCACGCCGGCCGTGCCCGCCGTCGGGCCGGCCACGCCGGCCGCCGGGCTGGCCGTGCCCTCCGTGGCACTGGCCGCGCCGGCGACCGTGGCCCGCGCGGTCGCGCGGGCCACGAGGCGCGTCCAGATCCGGTAGCCGATCCAGCGGACCACCGGGACGGCCCGGCGCGTGAGCTGCCGCCAGGCGCGGAAGGCGAAGACAGCGCCGGCCGGCATCAGCAGCAGCGCGGCCACCCCGCCGGCAGGGGTGTCCCTCGCCGGGGCGAGGCCGCTGACCACCAGCCCGCCGAGTGCCGTCGCGGTGAGCGCCAGGCAGAGCACGACGGACGTCGAGCCGAGCTGGCGGCGTAGTTGGAGGCGGACCGCCGGCGGCTGCCGCCGCCAGACCGGCAGGGCAGACCCGGCGACGACCGCCAGGAGCGCCACGGCGGCGGCGAGCCGCTCGGGCCGCCCGCCGTCGACCAGCGCGAAGAGCGCCCAGTGGCTGGTGCCGGCCAGCGCCGCCGCGTCGAACAGGCGCCAGCACAGGGCCACCGCGACGGCCTCGTGCGCCGCGGCGACCCCCCGCGCGTGCGGGTTGGCGGCCAGGGCGTCGGTGAACCCCCGGGCGGCCCGGCCGACCCGGTCCCGCGACGCGTCCATCCGCGCCAGCAGGGCCAGCGCCGGCTCGTACGTCGGGTCCAGGACGAGGGCCTGCCGGCATGCCTCCCGGGCCGCCCGGAGCCGGCCCATCCGCAGGTGGATCCGGGCGTCCAGCAGGTGGATGTCGGGGATGTCGTGGCGGATCTCCCGCGCGGTGTCGGCGTGCCGGCGGGCGACCACGACGCGGGTGGGGTTGCCGAGGGTCAGCAGTGCCTCCGCGAACAGCGCGTGGGCCTCCCAGGACCGCGGCGCCACCTCCAGGGCGCGTTGGGCGGCGGCCGCCGCGTGGCCGGGGTGCCCGGCCGCCAGCAGGATCCGGGCCTTCTCCGCGAGCAGGTGCTCCTGGGCGCGGGCGACGCCGAGGGCCTGGTCCACCAGGCGCGTGGCCTCCGCCAGCTGGCCCGTCGACCGGTGACAGCGGGCCAGGTGGAGCAGCAACCCGGCGTGCTGGGGTTGCTCGGCCAGCGCGCCGCGCAGCACCTGCGCCGCCTCGGCGTGCCGTCCGACGCGGCTCAGCGCCTGGGCGCGCTCCTGCGCGACCGTTCCGGCATCGCTCACGTCGCCTCCCGTTCCGGCACGATCCGGTTGACGCCACACCCTACCGACCGTCCTGACCGGATGGTCGAGCCGCGCAGTCAGTCCAGCCGGGTCGCTCCCGGCCCGGGCAGGACGGTGACGTGGCCGGGCGCGGCGAAGCCGCGTTCGGCGTACGCGGCCGTGACGGCGGCGGCGACCGCGTCGGCGCGCTCCGCGTCGACCAGGGCGAGGACGCAGCCGCCGAAGCCGCCGCCGGTCATCCGTGCCCCCAGGGCGCCGGCCGACAGGGCCGCCTCGACCGCCGTGTCGACCTCCGGCACCGTGATCTCGAAGTCGTCGCGCATCGAGGCGTGCGAGGCGGTCAGCAGCGGGCCGATCTCGCGTACCTTGCCGGCGCGCAGCAGGGCGACGGTGTCGAGGACACGCTGGTCCTCGGTCACCACGTGCCGCACCCGGCGGCGGGTCTCGGCGTCGTCGAGCCGGGCCAGCGCGTCGGCCAGCCCGTCGGTGGGGACGTCCCGCAGGGCCGCGACGCCGAGCAGCCCGGCCGCCGCCTCGCAGGACCTGCGGCGGGCGACGTACTCGCCGTCGGCGTGCCGGTGCGGGGCCCGGCTGTCGACCACCAGCACGGCCAGGCCGGCCGCGTCCAGGTCGAACGGGATGTGCTCGACGGACTCGTCGCGGCAGTCCAGGAAGAGCGCGTGCCCGGCGCGGCAGCGGATCGCCGCCGACTGGTCCATGATCCCGGTCGGCGCGCCGACGTAGCCGTTCTCGGCGCGCTGGGCCAGCCGGGGCTGCCGGTCGGCGGGCAGGTCCAGCCCGCCCAGGTCGACCAGGGCGGCCAGCACGGCGGCCTCCAGCGCCGCCGAGGAGGAGAGCCCCGAGCCCAGCGGCACGTCGGAGGCGATCGCCAGCCGGGCGCCGGGCACGGCGTGTCCCGCCTCCCGCAGGGCCCAGACCACCCCGGCCACGTACGCGCCCCAGCCGGTGACCCGGCCCGGCCCGGCGACCTCGTCGGCACCGAAGGCGATCGTCTCGCCGGACAGCTCGGACCAGACCGTCCAGCGCTCGCCGGGCCGCGGCGCGGCGGCGGCCACCGTACGCAGCGGCAGGGCGAAGGGCAGCACGAAGCCGTCGTTGTAGTCGGTGTGCTCGCCGATCAGGTTGGCCCGGCCGGGAGCCGCCCAGCGGCCGGCGGGCGGCTCGGCGTACGCCGAACGGAAGCCGGCGGTGGCGCGGGCCGCGACGTCGTCGGTCACCGCGGCGCCACGAGGTGCGTGCGGTAGAAGGCCCAGGCGTCGCCCACCATGTCGTGCAGGGTCGGCTTCTGCGGCACCCAGCCCAGCTCCTCGCGGGCCAGCGCGGACGAGGCGACCAGCTCGGCGGGGTCGCCCTCGCGGCGTGGGGCCACCTCGACGGGCACCGGGTGCCCGGTGACCTCGCGGACCACGTCGACGACCTGGCGGTTGGTGAAGCCGTTGCCGTTGCCCAGGTTGTAGATCCGGTGCTGGCCGGCGGTCGCCGCGCCGAGCGCGAGCAGGTGGGCGCGGGCCAGGTCGGCGACGTGGATGTAGTCGCGCACGCAGGTGCCGTCGACGGTGGGGTAGTCGTCGCCGAAGAGCTGGAGCTTCTCCCGGCGCCCGGCGGCCACCTCGAGCGCGATCGGGATCAGGTGGGTCTCCGGGTCGTGCCGCTCGCCGAGCGCGACGTCGCCGTCGAGGTGCGCCCCGGCCACGTTGAAGTAGCGCAGCGATACGGCGGCCAGGCCGTGCGCGACCGCCTCGGAGGTGAGTGCCATGTCGACGGCGAGCTTGGTGGCCCCGTAGGTGTTGGTGGGGGCCTTGACCGCGGTCTCCGGGATCGGCAGCTCGGTGGGGTTGCCGTAGACGGCGGCGGTGGAGGAGAAGACCAGCCGGGGCACGCGTGCGGCCCGGACGGCGTCGATCAGGGCGAGCGAGCCGACGGTGTTGGTGTGCCAGTAGAGCTCCGGCTTCACCATCGACTCGCCGGCGGCGATGAGGGCGGCGAAGTGCAGCACCCCGTCGAAGCCCGCCTCCGGGGTGAGCACCCGGGCGGCGTCGTGGAGGCCGGCGTCGACGTGGGTGGCGTCGGGGGCGAGCGCCTCCCGGTGGCCGGTGCGCAGGTCGTCGAGGACGACCACCTGGTGGCCGGCGTCGAGCAGCATCCGGGTCACCACGCTGCCGATGAAGCCGGCGCCGCCGGTGACGAGCAGTTTCACGTCGGTCTCCTCCCGCCCGGCCGCCGCGTCGCGGCCATGTCGTGATCACCCTACGGCCGGTCGCCGTGCTTCCGCGCTCCATCGACGTCCCCGCCATTCCACCATGAACCCCCATGTTCGAACAGAGGCGAACATGGCGCACCCGGCGGCCCGGCGCTGTCTACCATCACTGTCATGCGGGAAGCGGGTGGTCCCGGGCCGCGTCGACGCGCCCGGACGCGACCGCGCCGCGAGCCGGGCCCGCTGGCCCGGGCCGTCGCCCGGATCGTGGTCCGCGCCGCCGACGGCGCCACCCGCGCGGTGACGGCCCTGCTCGGCGCCAGCCCCGCGGCCGGTCGGGAGCGGATCAGCGAGGCGGAGCTGCGCGACCTGGTCGCCGCCAACACCCTGCTCGACCCGGTCGAGCGCCGGATCATCGACGAGGTGCTGGTCGCCGGCGCGAGCCTGGTCCGCGAGGTGATGATGCCCCGCACCGAGGTGGTCTTCCTCTCCGCCCGGCTGACCATCGCCGAGGCGGAGCGGCTGGTCCGGGCCGAGACGCACACCCGCTACCCGGTCGTCGACGGCACCCACGACGACGTGGTCGGCTTCGTGCACCTGCGCGACGTGCTGCTGCGCCCCGACCTTGACCCCTGCACCACCGTCGGCGAGCTGACCCGGGAGGTGAAGCGGCTGCCCGGCAGCAAGCGGGTGCTCGCCGCGCTCAGCGAGATGCGCCGGGAGCGCCACCACCTCGCCGTGGTGGTCGACGAGTACGGCGGCACCGCCGGCATCGTCACCCTGGAGGACCTGATCGAGGAGCTGATCGGGGAGATCCACGACGAGTACGACACCGCCCCCGACCCGGTGCACGCCGGCCTGCCCGCCGTGGTGGACGGCCGGCTCAACCTCGCCGACTTCGCCGAGCGCACCGGGGTGACCCTGCCCCCGGGGCCGTACGAGACGGTGGGCGGCTTCGTGATGGCGGCGCTCGGCCGGCTCCCGGTCGCCGGCGACGAGGTGCCGGTGGCCGGCGGCCCGGCCGGCGCCGGCGGCCCGGCAGCCGACGACCCGCCCGGCGGCTGGCTGCTGCGGGTACACACGCTGGAGGGTCGCCGCGTGGCCCGGCTCACCGTCGCCGCCGTGCGCGTGCCGGAACCCCGGCGCGAGGTCACCGCCCCGGCACCGGTGGGTCCGAGCCGACCCGCCGGCCCGTCATGACGTACGCCAGGCGTTGCTGACAGAATTGCCGGCATGTCCGACGTTCCCGCCCGCCCCCGCGTCTTCTCCGGCATCCAGCCGACGGCCGACTCGTTCCACCTCGGCAACTACCTGGGCGCGGTGCGGCACTGGGTGGCCCTGCAGGACACCCACGACGCCTACTACTGCGTGGTCGACCTGCACGCGATCACCGCCGGCCACGACCCGAAGGTGCTCACGCAGCGTTCCCGGCTGGCCGCCGCGCAGTTGTTCGCCGTGGGTCTCGACCCGGAGCGCAGCACGCTGTTCGTGCAGTCGCAGGTGCCCGAGCACCCGATGCTCGCCTGGGTCCTGGGCTGCATCACCGGGTTCGGCGAGGCGAGCCGGATGACCCAGTTCAAGGACAAGTCGCAGAAGCAGGGCGGCGAGCGGGCCAGCGTCGGCCTGTTCACCTACCCGATCCTCCAGGCCGCCGACATCCTGCTCTACCAGGCCCACGCCGTGCCGGTGGGCGAGGACCAGCGCCAGCACCTGGAACTCTCCCGCGACCTGGCCCAGCGGTTCAACTCGCTGTTCGGGCAGACCTTCACCGTGCCCGCGCCGCACATCGTCAAGGACACCGCGAAGATCACCGACCTGCAGGACCCGACGGCGAAGATGTCGAAGTCGTCGTCCTCGCCCGCCGGCATCATCGACCTGTTGGAGGACCCGGCCCGCTCGGCCAAGAAGATCCGCTCGGCGGTCACCGACACCGGCCGGGAGATCGTCTTCGACGCCGAGACCAAGCCGGGCGTCTCCAACCTGCTCACCATCTACTCCGCCCTGACCGGGCGGAGCATCGACGACCTGGTGGCCGCGTACGCCGGCAAGGGCTACGGCGACCTGAAGAAGGACCTCGCCGAGGTGGTGCGGGAGTTCGTCACGCCGATCCAGGAGCGCACCCGGACCTACCTCGACGACCCGGCGCAGCTGGACAAGCTGCTCGCCGCCGGCGCGGAGAAGGCCCGCGTGGTCGCCGCGGCGACGCTGCGGGCCGCGTACGAGCGGGTGGGCTTCTTCCCGCCGGTGCGCGGCGAGTAGCGCCGCGGCGCGACGGGGTGAGGGTGGACAGGTCGGTGGCCGGAGGGATGGCGCGGAGCGTGGATCGCAGGGACGGGGCGCCGGACGCCGGTGACACCATCCAGATCGGCATCGCGGTGGACATCCCGGAGCCGTGGGGCGGCACGCTCACCCGACGCCGGGTCGAGGCCGGCGACCCCCAGGTCGTGCCCGCGCACGTGACCCTGCTCGGGCCGACCGAGATCCCGGTGGCGACGCTGCCGGCGGTGGAGCGGCACCTCACCGCGGTCGCCGCCGCCCACCTGCCGTTCACGCTGCACCTGCGGGGCACCGGCACGTTCCGGCCGGTGACCCAGGTGGTCTTCGTGGCGGTGGCCGCCGGGATCAGCGAGTGCGAGCTGCTCGCCGCCGCGATCAGCGCCGCCCCGGAGCTGCGTCGCGAGGCGCGCTTCCCGTACCACCCGCACGTCACCGTCGCGCAGGACGTCGCGCCGGAGGCGCTGGACAAGGCGTACGAGGACCTGGCCGACTTCTCCGCGATGTTCGAGGTGGAGGCGTTCACCCTCTTCTCGCACAGCGGGCAGACCCGGTGGCAGCCGCGCCGGGACTTCCGGCTGGGCGGCTGACCCCGTCCGCCGGTGCGCCGGGGCGGCCGGGGCGACGACGCCGACCGGGCGACGCGCCGGGCTGGCGAGGGCCGGCGGCAGGTTGCCCCCGTGACGGCGATAGATCGGCGAGGATGACGGCGTGAACGTGTGGGGCCGCATCGAGGCGGGCGTCGACCGCCGGATCAGCGCCGCGCGCCGCCGGTCCGGTGCCGTCGACCACCTGTGGCGGGCCGGCGTGCTCTACGCCGAGGTGCTGGGCGGGCGGCTGGCCGCCGCGATCGCCTACTACGGCTTCTTCGCGGTGTTCGCGCTCGCGCTGGTCGCGTACTCGATCTTCGGGGCCATCCTGGAGGACAACGACGAGGTCAGCGCCGCCGCCGCCGGCTTCCTGCGGGAGAACCTGCCGTTCCTCGACCCGGTGCAGATCGCCGAGAGCAGCGGCACGGTCGGGGTGGTCGGCCTGATCATCCTCGTCCTGACCGGCATCGGCTGGGTGGAGGCCATCCGCTCCTCGCAGCGGTTGATGTACGGGCTCAACCAGCAGCCCGGCAACCTGGTGGTGCGCCGCCTGGTCGACCTGGGCGTGCTGCTCGTCGTCTTCGTGCTGCTCGGCGTCTCGGTGGCGGCGGTGGACGCGCTGGAGTCGCTGCTGCGCTTCCTGCTGCGCAGCACCGGCTCGGTCGGCCTGACCACGGTCAGCGCGGTGCTCAGCGTGCTGGTCAACGCGGTGCTGGCCACCCTGCTGCTGGTGGCGGTGCCGCGGCTGCGGATGAGCCGGGTCCGGCTGCGCCCGGTGGTGCTGCTCGTCGCGGTCGGCATCACGCTGCTGAACACCGTCGGGCGCTACTACGTCGTGCGCACCGAGCGTAATCCGGCGTACACGGTGGTGGCGGGCGCGGTGGGGCTGCTGCTCTACCTCTACCTGCTCAACCAGCTGGTGCTCTTCGGCGCGGCGCTCGCCGCGACGAGCCGGCGCGGCCGGGTGGTGGACCTGGCGGAGGGCCCGCCGCCGGCCGACCTCGACGCGGACACGGATCCCGGCGCCCCCGGCGGGGCCGGATGAACGGGGGAGCGGGCGTGCGGATCTCGGTGGACCCGGGCTCGGCGGTGCCGCCGTACGAGCAGGTGCGCGGGCAGCTCGCGGAGCTGATCGGGACGGGCCGGCTGGCGGTCGGCACCCGGCTGCCGACGGTGCGGCAGTTCGCGGCGGACCTCGGGCTGGCGGTCAACACGGTGGCCCGGGCCTACCGGGAGCTGGAGGCGGCCGGCCTGCTGGAGACCCGGGGCCGGCACGGCACTTTCGTCGCACCCGGCCGCGATGATGCGCTGGACCGGTTGCAGCGGGTGGCAGCCGACTACGCCGCCGAGGCCGCCCGGTTGGGGGTGTCGCCGTCGGCGGCGCTCGCCCTCGTCCGCGCGGCCCTGGACGCGGCGCGGCCGGGCTGACGGCGCGACGGCGGAGGCGGGTGGCCGCGCGGACGAGGATCCGACCGTCACGGGGACGGCGATTGGGCCGAATGCCACCCGGGCTTCCGGGGGGACGGACGATGATGGGCGCGTGGGCGCACTCGTGACACTGGACCTGCCGGAAGACTCCCCGATGCTCGGCCTGCCGTGGATCATCACCTTCGGTCCGCTCGGCGAGGCCGACGAGTGGGAGCCGGTGGTCTGCGGCCCCTACGAGCGACCGCACGCCCTCGCGCTGGCCGAGGCGGTGGTCGCCGAGGAGCAGCTGATGGCGGTGGTCGAGCCGCTGCTGCCGGCGGTGTCGGCGGAGGAGATCCGGGGCGAGATCGCCGCCGCGCAGGTCGCCGCCGAGGACGAGTCGGCGCGGATCGAGGAGGCCGACCTCTACGGCGACTTCGAGGACACCATCGACGAGGAGTTCGAGGCGGCGGCTGCGGAGGAGCACCGCACCGAGCCGCTCGCCCCGCCCAGCGAGGCCGAGCTGCGGGCCGGCTTCGCCCGCATCGCCGCGAAGCTCACCGGCGGCGCCGCCTGAGCCGACCGGCGGCGCCGCCTGAGCCGACCGGCGGCGGGGACGGGCTCGCGGCGGTGACGAGGCGGCGGGCGGTCAGGGGCGGCGCGGCGGCCGGTGCAGCACGCAGAACTCGTTGCCCTCCGGGTCGGCCAGCACCTCGAAACCCTCGTCGCCGCGCTGTCCCACGTCGGCGCGCCGGGCGCCGAGCCCGATCAGTCGGCGGACCTCGTCGGCCGGGTCACCGTCGGCGACGAGGTCCAGGTGCAGCCGGTTCTTGCCGGGCTTCGGGGTGCCGGAGCCCTGGAGCCAGACCGTCGGCGCACCAGCCCGGTCGTCCGAGGGCCAGAGCTTCGCGCTGCCGTCACCGCCGGCGTGGACCGTGTAGCCGAGGGCGGCCGACCAGAAGCCGGCCATCAGGTCGAGATCGACGACGTCGAGGGTGTACTGCGTGACACGAACCACCATGGGTTCGTCGTACCCGGGCGGGCCGGGGGCGACACCTGTCCGGGATGGACGCCGGCGCCCCGCGGAGCGGACTCCACGAGGCGCCGGCGCCATCTCACCCCCCACCACAAGGGGTCGGTGGCCCAGCCGCCCGTCGGCGCGGGGCACAACGGACGACCAGGTCGATGACGGGTTACCCGCTCAGCGCCGTTCGAACCAGGCAGCCGCGTCGACCGGGAGCAGGTGACCCGTGCCCTGGCCGGTGAGCGCCTCGCTGGCGGCGATCGGCTCGCCGTACCCGTCGATCAGGGCCGGGGCACCGCTGATGTTGACCACGCAGGTCAGCACGGTGTCGCCGGCGGCGCGGCTGAAGGCGAGCACACCCGGCCCGGTCTCCAGCCAGGTGACCCCGCCCGCGTCGGCGGCCAGCGCCGGGTGCGCGTGGCGGATCCGCAGGGCGGTGCGGTAGAGCTCCAGCGTCGAGCCGGGCACGCCGGCCTGGGCGGCGACCGAGAGGGCGCGCCAGGTCGTCGGGGCCGGCAGCCAGCTCAGCTCGCTGCCCTCCGGCCCGAAGCCGTACGGGGCCAGCTCGCCGCTCCACGGGATCGGCACCCGGCAGCCGTCCCGGCTCTCGCCGGTGCGCAGGAACGCCGGGTCCTGGCGCAGTTCGTCCGGCAGGTCGAGCACCTCCGGCAGGCCCAGCTCCTCGCCCTGGTAGACGTAGGCACAGCCGGGCAGGGCGAGCATCAGCAGGGTGGCGGCCCGCGCCCGGCGCAGCCCCTCGGCGCCGTCGCCGTATCGGGTGACGTGCCGCTGCTTGTCGTGGTTCGACAGCACCCAGGTCGTCGGCGCGCCGACGATGGTCGACTCGGCGAGCGCGGTGTCGATCACCTTGCGGAACGATTCGGCCGACCACGTCGCGTCGAGGAAGTCGAAGCTGAACGCCTGGTGCAGCTCGTCGGGGCCGATGTATCGGGCCAGCCGCTGCGGGGTCTCGGCCCACGCCTCGGCGACGGCCATGCGGCCGCCGGGGTAGCTGTCCAGGATCGGCCGCCAGGCGCGGTAGATCTCGTGCACCTCGTCCTGGTCGAAGTAGGGGAGCCGACCCTTGCCGAGCAGCTCCACCTGGCGCTGCCCCGTGGTCATCGTGCTGAAGCCGACGTCGGGCAGGCCCTCGGCCTTGATCATGCCGTGCGCCACGTCGACCCGGAAGCCGTCCACGCCACGGTCCAGCCAGAAGCGCAGGATGTCCTCGAACTCGGCGCGGACCTCCGGGTGGCGCCAGTTCAGGTCCGGCTGCGCCGGGTCGAACAGGTGCAGGTACCACTGGCCGTCGTCCACCCGCGTCCAGGCGGGGCCGCCGAAGATGCTCTCCCAGTCGTTCGGGGGCAGCTCGCCGTCCGCGCCCCTGCCGTCGGCGAAGAGGTACCGCTCGCGCTCGGCGGAGCCCGGGCCGGCGGCCAGGGCGGCCTGGAACCACGGGTGCCGGTCGGACGTGTGGTTGGGCACCAGGTCGACGATGATCCGCAGGCCGAGCGCGTGCGCGTCGGTGATCATCGCGTCGAAGTCGGCGAGGGTGCCGAACATCGGGTCGACGTCGCGGTAGTCGGCGACGTCGTAGCCGCCGTCGACCATCGGGGAGGTGTAGAAGGGGGTCAGCCAGAGCGCGTCCACGCCGAGGTCGCGCAGGTACGGCAGGCGTTCGCGGATGCCCTGCAGGTCGCCGATCCCGTCGCCGTTGGAGTCGGCGAAGCTGCGGACGTAGACCTGGTAGACGACCGCGGAACGCCACCAGTCGTCGTCGGAGGTCAGCGGCGTGGGGTTGCTGACGGTCATCGGAGGCGGTTCCCCGTTCTGTGACGCGCGGGACAGCACACCCGGCGCGGTGCGGGTGGAAGGCGCGGTCTGAGCAGGATGCCGCCCGGTGCTGCAAGAGTCAAGCATTTCTTGCGCAAGGGATGCCCCGGTCACGCCGGGCGAACGCCCACGGCCGGTCCGCCCGGTCCCGGGTGGGCGGCAGCCGAGGTGGACGGTCAGGCGGGGACGGCGAGCGCGGGCGGCGCGGGGCGCTGGCGGCCCGGGGTGCCGCCGCCGGCCGGGGCGACCGCGGTGGAGCCGCGCACCACCAGCTCGGGCCGGAACACGTACTCCGAGTGCGGGGCGGCGTGCCCGTTGATCTCGTCGACCAGGGCCCGGACGGCGGCGACCGCCATCGCGGCCACCGGCTGGCGCATGGTGGTCAGCGGCGGGTCCGTGAAGGCCATCAGCGGGGAGTCGTCGTAGCCGACCACCGAGAGGTCGGTCGGCACGGACAGGCCGCGCTGCCGGGCGGCCCGGATCGCGCCGAGCGCCATCAGGTCCGAGCCGCAGACGATGCCGGTGACGCCCCGGTCCAGCAGTCGCGCGGCGGCCGCCTCGCCACCCTCCACACCGAACAGGGAGAGCTCAGCCAGCTCGCCGAGGTCCGCCTCGGCCGCGCCGGCCAGCCGGCCCATCGCGGCCCGGAAGCCGGCCACCCGCCGCTGCACCGGCACGAACCGGTCCGGGCCGGTGATCAGGCCGATGCGGCGGTGCCCGAGCGCCACCAGGTGGGCCACGGCCAGTTCGGTGGCCTCGCCGTCGTCGCAGGAGACGAAGGGGGCGGGGATGCCCGGCGCGTACCCGTTGATCATCACGATGGGCAGCGGACGGGCGATCAGGGCGCGGTACCTGTCGTGGTTGGCGGCGGTGTCGGCGTGCAGGCCGGAGACGAAGACGATCCCGGAGACCTGCCGGTCCAGCAGCATCTCGACGTACTCGTCCTCGGTGACTCCGCCCGGCGTCTGGGTGCACAGCACCGGGGTGAACCCGCTCTGCGCCAGCGTCGACTCGATCACCTGGGCGAAGGCGGGGAAGATCGGGTTGTCCAGTTCGGGCACCACCAGGCCCACCAGGCCGGCGCTGCGCTTGCGTAGCCGGGCGGGGCGCTCGTAGCCGAGCACGTCGAGAGCGGTCAGGACGGCCTGCCGGGTCTCGGGGGCCACGCCCGGGCGGTCGTTGAGCACCCGCGACACCGTGGCCTCGCTGACTTCGGCCTGCTGGGCGATGTCGGACAGTCGAGCGCGCATGGCCCGCACTTTAGCTCACGAGCAAGATCTTGCGTACACTCCTGCAAGCCCTTCCATTCTCTGAAACCCCTTGCTAACGTCCCCGCAACACGCGAGAGCAGCGGCGCAGCACATCGGGCGCCGGTTTGGCAAGAAATTTACAGAGGTTTCCACTGGCGGGTCGCCCTTCCCCCGGGGGCCGCCATGACGACAGGAGTACCGATGCGCATCCGTACCGCGGGTGTGGTCGCCGTCCTCGGCCTGGCGCTCGCCGCCTCCGGCTGCGGCAGCGACAGCAGCGACGAGCCGGCCGCGAAGGAATCCACCAAGGCCGCCGCCGGCGGCAAGCTGGTGATCTGGGCCGACGACAAGCGCACCGCCGCCCTCAAGCCGTTCGCCGAGAAGTTCGGCCAGGAGAACGGCGTCACGGTCGAGGTCCAGGCCGTCTCCAAGGACCTCCAGACCAACTTCGTCACCGCCTCGCAGCAGGGCAGCGGCCCGGACGTCGTGGTCGGCGCGCACGACTGGATCGGCAACCTCGTCCAGAACGGCGCCATCGACCCGGTGCAGCTCGCCGCCGAGCAGAAGAGCGGCTTCAACGAGACCGCCGTCAAGGCCGTGACCTTCAACGGCCAGCTCTACGGCGTGCCCTACGCCATGGAGAACCTGGCGCTGATCCGCAACACCGAACTGGCCCCCGAGGCGCCGAAGACGATCGAGGACCTGGTCGCCGCCGGCAAGAAGCTCAAGGCCGAGAAGAAGGCCAGCGAGATCCTCTGCCTCCAGTCCGGCCAGAACGGCGACGCGTACCACATCTACCCGCTCTACACCTCCGGTGGCGGGTACCTCTTCGGCACCGCCGCCAACGGCGACTACGACCCGAAGGACCTGGGCGTCGGCAAGCCGGAGTCGATCGAGGCGTTCAAGAAGATCGCCGCGCTCGGTGAGAAGGGCGAGGGCGCGCTGAAGCGCTCGATCACCGGCGAGAACTCGATCGCCACCTTCACCGGCAAGAAGTGCGCCTTCCTGGTCTCCGGCCCGTGGGCGATCGCGGACGCCAAGAAGGCCAACATCAAGTACGACATCTCCCCGGTCCCCGGCTTCGCCGGTGGCAAGGAGGCCCAGCCGTTCGTGGGTGTCCAGGCGTTCTACGTGGCGTCGAAGGGCAAGAACAAGGCCCTGGCCCAGGAGTTCGTGGCCAACCACGTCACCACCCCCGAGCTGGCCGTGGCGCTCTACAACGCCGAGCCCCGCCCGCCGGCGCTGACCGCCGCGCTGGACCAGGTCAAGGGCACCGACCCGGACCTGGCCAAGTTCCAGGAGGCCGGCAAGAACGGTCAGGTGCTCCCGGCGATCCCCGCCATGGCCACCATCTGGGACCCGTTCGGTAAGGCCGAGGCCGCCATCATCGGCGGCGCCGACCCGACCAAGACGATCACCGCGGCCGGCAAGACCATCTCCGGCCAGATCAAGTAATGAGCACGTCGCTGTCCGGCCCGGGACCTGCCACACAGGACCCGGGCCGGGAGCCCGTCGGCTCCGGGCTCCCGCGCCCGTCCCGCACCGCGCGGCACCACGCGCCGATCACCGCGACCGGTCTGCTCGTCAAGGTGATCCTGCTCGGCCTGACCGCCGGGATCGCGATCTGGGCGGCCTTCCCGCTCGTCGAGGCGGAGAAGTGGATCGGGCTGGCAGTCCTGGCCGCCACCACCGCCGGGCTGTTCTACCTCTACCTGACCCGGCGGCACATCCCGGCGAAGTACCTGGTCCCCGGCACGCTCTTCCTGATCGCGTTCCAGGTGGTCCCGGTGCTCTACACGGCGAGCACCGCCTTCACGAACTTCGGCGACGGTCACCGCGGCACCAAGGACGAGGCCGTCGTCGCCATCCAGACCGCCTCGGTCAAGCAGGTGCCCGGCTCCACCGAGTACGCCCTGTCGGTCGCCACCAAGGGCGACCCGGCGACCGGGCCGCTCGTCTTCCTGGTCTCCGACCCGGCCACCGGCGTGGTCTCGGCCGGCGACAGCGGGGGGCTGCGCCAGCTCGACGCCGCCCAGGTCACCGTCGCGCCCGGCGGCAAGGTCACCGCCGCCGAGGGCTACACCGTGCTCAACTTCGGTCAGGCCAGCGCGCGCAGCCAGGAGATCACCGACCTGGTGGTGCCGACCTCCGGGGGCGCGGTGCGCTCCGCCGGCCTGTCCCGCGCCTACGAGGGCAAGGCGGTCCGGGCGTACGACGCCGGCTGCGACTGCATCAGGGACACCGAGACCGGCCGGACCTGGACGGCGGACGAGGAGACCGGCGCCTTCGTCGCCGCCGACGGCGAGCGGCTGGCCCAGGGCTGGAAGGTCACCGTCGGGCTCAAGAACTTCTCCCGGGTGCTCACCGACCCGGCCATCTCCGGGCCGTTCTTCGGCACCCTGCTGTGGAACTTCGCCTTCGCGATCGGCTCGACCGGCGGCACGTTCCTGCTGGGGATGTTCATCGCCCTGGCGCTGCACTCGCCCCGGATGCGGGGCACCAACCTCTACCGGGTCCTGCTGATCCTGCCGTACGCCATGCCGTCCTTCGCGATGCTGCTGGTCTGGCGGGACATGTTCAACACGGACTTCGGCCTGATCAACAACCTGTTCGGGATCGGGGTGGACTGGTTCGGCCAGGAGTGGTCGGCCCGGATCGCGGTGATCCTGGTGCAGCTCTGGCTGGGCTACCCGTACATGTTCCTGGTCGCCACGGGCGCGTTGCAGGCCATCCCGAAGGAGTTGACCGAGGCGACGTCGGTGGACGGCGCGTCGCCCTGGCAGTCGTTCCGGTCGGTCACCCTGCCGCTGCTGCTGGTCGCGCTCTCCCCGCTGCTGATCGCGTCGTTCGCGTACAACTTCAACAACTTCAACGCGATCTACCTGACCACCGAGGGCGGCCCCTTCCCGGCGGACAACCCGACCGCGGGGGCGACCGACCTGCTCATCACGTACACCTACCGGCTGGCCTTCGGCGCCCAGGGAGCCCAGTTCGGCCTGGCGGCCGCGGTGTCGATCTTCATCTTCACCATCGTCGCGGTGGTCTCGGCGGTGAGCTTCCGGCGCACCCGCAAGCAGGAGGAGGTGTACTCGTGACCTCGCTGCACGGCACTTCGGTCGCGGGCGGCGGCACCGGCGCCGCCCCGGCCGCCAACCGCAACGCGGGCCGGGGCCGCAACCGGTGGTTCGCCCGGGTCGGCTGGCGCCATCTCGTCGGCGTGCTGGCGGTCGCGTTCAGCCTCTTCCCGATCCTGTTCGTGCTCTCGGCCGCGCTCAACCCGCTCGGCACGCTCTCCTCGACCGAGCTGGTGCCGACCGGCGCGTCCTTCGACAACTTCGTGGACCTGTTCGACCGCACCGCGTTCGGGTGGTGGTTCGTCAACTCGCTGCTGATCGCCGGGGTGGCCTCGTTCGCGTCGGTCTTCCTGTCGGCGCTGGCGGCGTACGCCTTCTCGCGGATGCGGTTCTCCGGGCGGCGCGTCGGGCTGCTGTCGCTCCTGCTGATCCAGATGTTCCCGCAGTTCCTGGCGATCGTGGCGATCTTCCTGATCTTCACCACGATCACCGACCTGTGGCCGGCGATCGGCTTCAACACGCCGTGGGGCCTGCTGCTGCTCTACCTGGGCGGCGCGCTCGGCGTGAACACCTGGCTGATGAAGGGCTTCTTCGACACGCTCCCCCGGGAGCTGGACGAGTCGGCCACGATGGACGGCGCCACGCACGCCCAGGTCTTCTTCCGGATCATGCTGCCGCTGGTGGCGCCGATCCTGGCGGTGACCGGCCTGCTCGCCTTCATCGGCACCATCAACGAGTTCCTGATGGCGAACGTCTTCCTGACCGACAGCGAGTCCAAGACCCTCGCGGTCGGCATGTTCGGTCTGGTGGCCGGGGAGCGGAACAACAACTTCGGCATCTTCGCGGCGGGCACCCTGCTCACCGCCATTCCCACGGTGCTGGTCTTCCAACTGGTCCAGCGCTACATCGTCTCCGGCCTCACCGCCGGAGCTGTCAAAGGATAGACCGGACAGGTGGCCGCTCCTCGCCGAGGTCGAGGCGAGGGGTGCCGCTCTGTCGCGACCAGCCGGGTCCGCCGGCCGGTCAGCAACACGCAGCGCTGCGGCAAGGGCGTCGGCGTCCGACGTACACCGGAGCAGTCGCGGGTCGACCGCCGCGGTCGGGAAACCGGCCGCGGCGGGTGCCCCCTTTCTCTCCCCGTCCGATCGACGCGAAAGGCACCACCATGTCCCTGTTGCCGCACCACGACGGATCCGCCCTGTACGTCCCCGAGCAGGAGCCCTCGCTCGGCGACACCGTCGACGTCTTCGTCCGGGTGCCGGCCGGCGCCGACGTCCGCCAGGTGCACGTGCGCACCACCGGCGACGGTGAGCCCCGGTTCACCGAGGCGGTCGTCGACCGCACCGACGGCGACGACGTCTGGTGGCGGGTCCCGGTCGAGGCCCGCAACCCGGTCAGCAACTACCGGTTCATGCTCACCGGCCGCCGCGGCTACCGCTGGCTGAACGCCGCCGGCGTGGCGCACCACGACGTGCCGGACAACGGCGACTTCAAGCTGGTCACGTACGCCCCGCCGCCGGCCTGGGCCCGGGACGCGGTGATCTACCAGATCTTCCCGGACCGGTTCGCCCGCTCCGCCGCCGCCGACGGGCGCGACCTGCCGGACTGGGCGATCCCGTGCGACTGGGACACCCCGGTGATCGGGCGCGGCCCGGAGACCCCCTACCAGTTCTACGGCGGCGACCTGGACGGCGTCACCGGACGGCTGGACCACCTGGACCGGCTCGGCGTGAACACCGTCTACCTGACGCCGATCTTCCCGGCCCGCTCCAACCACCGCTACGACGCGTCCAGCTTCGACACCGTCGATCCGCTGCTCGGCGGGAACGCCGCGCTGGCCCGGCTCGCCGACGCCGTACGCGCCCGTGGCTGGCGGCTGCTCGGCGACATCACCAGCAACCACACCGGCGACGCGCACGAGTGGTTCACCCGGGCCGCCTCGGACGTGTCCGCGCCGGAGCGGGAGCTGTACTACTTCGACGAGGTGACCGGCTGCGACAACTCCAGCTCGGCGCGTCTGACGCCGCGCTGCGACCTGGAGCTGTCGTACGAGTCCTGGAACGGGGTCAAGTCGCTGCCGAAGCTGAACTGGGGCAGCGCCGAGCTGCGCCGGCGCTTCGCCACCGCCGAGGACTCGCTGCTGCGCCGCTGGCTGCGACCGCCGTACGGGCTGGACGGCTGGCGGGTGGACGTGGCGAACATGACCGGGCGGCGGGGCGCCGACGCGTACACCCACGAGGTGGCGGCGCTGCTGCGCCGGGTGGTCGCCGAGACCCGCGCCGACGGCCTGCTGCTGGCCGAGCACGGCCACGACCACACCGGCGACCTGGACCGCGACGGCTGGCACGGGACGATGAACTACGTCGGCTTCACCGACCCCGTCTGGTCCTGGCTGCGGCACGGCGACGACCCGCTGCCGAACTTCCTCGGCACCCCCGGCGGCGTGCTGCGGCGGGACGCCGACGCCGTGCTGGCCACCATGAACGCCTACCGGTCGCTGGTCTCGTGGCGGTCGTACACCCACTCGTGGCAGCTGCTCGGCTCGCACGACTCGGCCCGGATCCGCACCGTGGTCGGCGACGCCGCGCGGCAGGAGGTCGCCGCCGGTCTGCTCGCCACCATGCCGGGCACCCCGGTGATCTTCGCCGGCGACGAGCTGGGCCTGACCGGCACCAACGGGGAGGGCTCCCGGACCCCGATGCCGTGGCACCGGCCCGAGACCTGGGACGAGTCGACGTTCGCCGGCTACCGGGCGCTGGTCGCGCTGCGCCGCGCCGAGCCCGCGCTGCGCCACGGCGGCCTGCGCTGGCTGCACCACGACGCGGACACCCTGGTCTTCCTGCGGGAGGCGGCGGCCGGCAGCGTGCTGGTGCTGGCCCGCCGGGCCGCCGGCGCTCCGGTCCGCCTGGCCGGGCTGCGGGCGGCGGAGAACGTCTACGGCGGTGCCCCCGCCCTCCGCCCCGACCCGGCCGGCACGGTCACCCTGCCCGCCGACGGCCCCACCTTCCAGGCCTGGCGCCTCGCCTGACCCGGGGCCGCCCGCGCCCCGCCCTGCTCTGTGCGCGCCGGGGCGGGGCCGGCGGGATAGGGGTCGGTCAGGGGGTGAGGAGGGCGCGGACGCCGGCGAGGTAGGTGGCGCGGTCCGGGCGGCCGGTGAGGAGCCGCTGGAGGAACCAGCCGATGACCAGGGCGAAGAGGCCGGCGGCGACCGCCTCCGGGTCGGCGTCGGCGGCCACCTCGCCGGTGCCCTGGGCGCGTCGGACGAGCGCCTCGAAGTGGCGGCGGATGCCGTCGTACTTGCCGGCCACGAACTCGGCCAGCACCGGGTCCCGCTGCGCCTCGCCCCAGACCTGGATCGCGATCCGCAGGGCGCCTTCGTCGCCGGTCTGCGTCTCCACGTACGCCAGCGCGCGGTCGAGCGCCTCGACCAGGGGGAGCGGTGGCTCCCGCCGGAGCAGGTCGTCGAGGACGACTCCGGCGCCGCCGACCGCCTCCTCGGCGATCGCGTTGATCAGATCCGCCTTGCTCGGGAAGTAGCGGTAGACGGCGCCCACGGAGAGACCGGCCTCGGCGATCACGTCCTGCATCGTCGTGCGGTGGAAGCCCTCCCGCAGGAAGCACCGGCGGGCCGCGTCGACGATCTGGCGGCGGCGGGCGGCGAGGTGTTCCGGGGAGACGCGGGGCACGGGACACATCGTAAATCGAACGTTCGTTCTTGACAGTCGCGCACCACAGCGGCAGCCTGGAGTCATAAAAGAATGAGCGTTCGTTTTAGGAGGCTCCCATGTCGACCCGCACCCCGCCGCCCCTGCCGGCCGCCCTCGGTGTCGCCGCCCTGGCGGCGGTCCTGCTGGCGCTGCTCGTACCCCTCTTCGCGGCTCCGGCCGCCAACCTGGCGCCGCGCGACCTGCCCGTGGCAGTCGCGGGCCCGGCGCCCGCCACCGGCGAACTGGCCGCCCGGCTCGCCGCCGCGCGGCCGGGAGCCTTCGACGTGACCACCCTCCCGGACGCCGCGGCAGCCGACCGGGCCCTGCGCGACCGAGAGGTGTACGCGGCGTTCGTCGCCGGCCACGAGGGCGTCGCCCTGCACACCGCGCCGGCCGCCAGCCCGGCGGTCGCCGCGCTGCTCACCGAGGCGGCCGCCCAGCTCGCCGCCGGCCGCCCGGTGCCGGTGGTCGAGGTGGTCCCCGCCGCCCCGGACGACCCCCGGGGCGCCGGATTCGGCGCCGGCTTCCTGCCGTTCGCGATGGCGAGCCTGCTGGCCGGCGCGCTGCTGACCCTCCTGGTCGCCGGCCGGGTCGCCCGGCTGGTCGGCCTGGTGGTCTTCGGCGTCCTCGCCGGGGGCGCCGGCGTGGTCGTGCTGCACGGCTGGCTCGGCGTGCTCGACGGCGATCCGGCCGCCGAGGCGGCGGCGGTCGGGCTCTTCGCGCTGGCCTGCGCGGCCACGGTGGCGGGTCTCGGGGCGCTGCTCGGCCGGCCGGGCCTCGGCCTGGGCGCACTGCTGGTCTTCCTGGTCGGCAACCCGCTCTCGGCGGTCAGCGCGGCACCCGAGCTGCTGCCGCAGCCGTGGGGCACGGTCGGCCAGTTCCTGCCGGTGGGCGCCGGCGGCACCCTGCTGCGCTCGGTGGCCTTCTTCGACGGCGCCGGGTCCGCCCGGCCGCTCGCCGTCCTCGCCGGGTATGCGCTGGCCGGGCTGGTGCTGGTCCTGGTGGGGCGCCGGCCCTCCGGCGCCACCGCGGCCGGATCGCCGCACCCGGTCGCCGCCGGGTCGCCGCGCCCGGTCGGCCCCCGGGCGGTGGCTGACACGCCCTGAACCGCCCCGCTACTACGGTCCGTCGTTGGTGGGGGAGGATGTGCGCGTGGAAGCTCTCAGACTGATACTGCGCTACGTCCATCTGATCGGTTTCGCCCTGCTGCTCGGCGGCGCGATCGTCCAGTACATCAGCGGAAAGCTGCGGATCAACCCGGCCATGCTCTGGGGTTCCGTGATCATGCTGCTGACCGGCATCGGCCTCTCCGCGCCGCTGCGCGACGGCAACGAGCCGGACCCGGCCAAACTTGTTACCAAGTTGGTGCTCGCCCTGCTGATCTTCGTCATGGTCTTCTTTTCCCGGAAGCGCGACGTGGTCAACCGCGGCCATTTCCTTGCGATCGTCGGGTTGACCCTGGTCAACGCGGCGGTGGCGGTCTTCTGGCGGTAACGTTTCCGCCAGGGGCTGCCCGGAAAAAACGGACGTTTCCGCGACGCCCCGGCGCTCACCTACCAGCACTCAGAGTGATCTGCCCCACCTAAGGGTTACGTAGGGGTAACAGGCGCTCAACGTTCGTGCACGATTGTCGGCCGGTGGGTGGGCGCGGGCGTACGCTCCCGTCCGTAACGTGGGACGCCGGCGGCGCAGCGCAGCCGGCTCATAGGGCTGCCACCGTGCAGGACGCGGTGTGCAATGGGGAAGGAGACGTCTTGCGCTCGGTGCGTGGGATGCGGATTGCCTCGGTCTTCGCGGTGGGTGGGCTCGTGCTGAGCGCCGCCGCGTGCGGTGAGGCTCCCGAGGACAGCAACAACGCCGGCAGCGGCGACAAGAAGTACAGCGCCTGCATGGTGACCGACGTCGGCGGCATCGACGACAAGTCGTTCAACACCTCCGCGTGGCAGGGCCTCGAGGCCGCCAAGAAGGCCAACGACAACATCGACATCAAGTACGTCGCGTCGAAGGCCGAGGCCGACTACGAGGTCAACCTGACCCAGTACGTCAACCAGAAGTGCGACTTCATCCTGGCCGTCGGTGGCCTGATGGGTACCGCCACCTCCAAGATCGCCAAGGCGAACCCGAACCAGCAGTTCGGCATCGTCGACGCGAAGCTGCCGGAGAGCAACGTCTACCCGATGCAGTTCGACACCGCCCAGGCCGGCTTCCTCGCCGGTTACCTGGCCGCCGGCATGACCAAGAGCGGCACGGTGGGCACCTACGGCGGCATGAAGATCCCGCCGGTCACCATCTTCATGGACGGGTACGTCGACGGCGTGGCCCACTACAACAAGACGAAGAGCAAGACCGTCAAGGTCGTCGGCTGGGACAAGGCGAGCCAGAACGGCTCCTTCACCAACGACTTCGTCAAGCAGGACGAGGGCAAGAAGGTCAGCGACGCGCTGGTCGCCCAGGGCGCCGACATCATCATGCCGGTCGCCGGCGGCTCGGGCCTCGGCACCACCGGCGCGGCCAAGGCGTCGGGCGGCAAGTACAACACCATCTGGGTGGACGTCGACGGCTGCGAGAGCACCCCGGACTGCTCGGCCATCATCACCACGGTCGAGAAGAACATCCCGGAGGCCGTCAAGGAGGCCGTCGTCAAGGCCGCCAACGGCGAGAAGCTCTCGCACGACCCGGGCTACCTGGGCAACCTCGCCAACAACGGCGTCGGGCTCGCCCCGTACCACGAGTTCGACAGCAAGGTCCCGGCCGAGCTGAAGGCGGAGATCGACAAGCTGAAGGCGGACATCGCCGCCGGCACCGTCACCGTCACCTCCGCAGCCCAGCCGAAGTGAGGCACCGCCGACCCACCCCGGTGAGACGATCACCGGGGTAGGGCCGGCGAGCGGTACAGCACGACGTTCCGGCCGTCCCGGCGTCGCGGGGAACCCCCACGGCGCCGGGGCGGCCGATCCGCTCCACCCCCGACGACGGCCCTGCGCCGCGAGCGGTCCCCCGGCAGCTACGCTGCACCATCGCTTCGCACTCCAGGAGGTTGCGCTGAGACTCGAACTGCGCGGCATCACCAAGCGGTTCGGTGATCTGGTCGCCAACGACCACATCGACCTGACGGTGGAGCCTGGAGAGATCCACGCCCTGCTCGGCGAGAACGGCGCGGGCAAGTCGACCCTGATGAACGTGCTCTACGGGCTCTACCAGCCCGACGAGGGCGAGATCCTGGTCGACGGCGAGCCGTTGAAGCTGCGGGGGCCCTCCGACGCGATCGCGGCGGGGATCGGCATGGTGCACCAGCACTTCATGCTGGTGCCGGTCTTCACCGTCGCCGAGAACATCATGCTCGGCGCCGAGCAGGTCCGGGGCGGCATCGCCGGCTTCCTGGACCGGCGGCGGGCCCGACGCGAGGTCGCCGAGGTCTCGGAGCGCTACAACCTGCGGGTCGACCCGGACGCGGTGATCGAGGACCTGCCGGTCGGCATCCAGCAGCGGGTGGAGATCGTCAAGGCGCTCACCCGCGACGTCGACCTGCTCATCCTCGACGAGCCGACGGCGGTGCTCACTCCGCAGGAGACCGAGGAACTGCTCACCGTCATGCGGTCGCTCAAGGCCGCCGGCAAGTCGATCGTCTTCATCACGCACAAGCTGGGCGAGGTCAAGGCGATCGCCGACCGGATCACCGTCATCCGGCGCGGGAAGACCGTCGGCACCGCCTCTCCCGAGGCCAGCCGGGACGAGCTGGCCGCCCTCATGGTCGGCCGCAGCGTCCGGCTCACCGTGGAGAAGGAGCCGGCCACCCCCGGCAAGCCGATCCTGGAGGTCGCCGGCCTGGTCGTCGACGACGACCGGCAGATCCGGGCGGTCGACGGGATCGACCTGACCGTACGCGCGGGCGAGGTGCTCGGCGTGGCGGGCGTGCAGGGCAACGGCCAGACCGAGCTGATCGAGGCGATCATGGGGCTGCGCCCGACGCTCGCCGGCACGATCACGCTCGACGGGCAGCAGGTCAACGGCTGGTCGACCAAGAAGGTGCTCCGCGCCGGCGTCGGCTACGTGCCGGAGGACCGCAGCGTCGACGGCGTGGTCAAGGAGTTCTCCGTCGCGGAGAACCTGGTGCTCGACATCTATGACCGGCCGCCCTTCGGCAAGGGCCTGGCGCTCAAGCCGGACGCCATCGCGAAGTCGGCGAAGGAGCGGATCGCGCAGTTCGACGTCCGCACCTCCTCGGCCGACGCGCCGGTCGGCACCCTCTCGGGCGGCAACCAGCAGAAGGTGATCGTGGCCCGGGAGCTGTCCCGGCCGCTGAAGCTCTTCATCGCCGCCCAGCCGACCCGGGGCGTCGACGTCGGGTCCATCGAGTTCATCCACAGCCGGGTCATCCGCGAGCGGGACGTCGGCACCGCCGTCATGGTGGTCTCCAGCGAACTCGACGAGGTGATCGGCCTGGCCGACCGGATCGCCGTGATGTACCGCGGCCGGATCATCGGCATCGTCGGCCCGGACACCCCGCGCGAGGAGATCGGCCTGCTGATGGCCGGCATCACCCCCGACGCGGCGCCCGCCGCCGCGACCGGCACGACCGCGGGCGCCACGACGGCCGACGGCGGCGCGGCGGCCCCCGCCGCCGAGGGCCCTGGTAGCGAGGACGAGGCATGAGCGAGCGAAGCGAGCGAATCATCAGGCTCTGTGCGGTGATGCCTCATGGCGGCACGGAGCGAAGCGGAGTGCCGGCATGAGCAACCCGAACCCCCCGTCGGGCTCCCCGGACAAGGCGCCGGCGACCGAGGCGCAGGCCGCGCAGACCGCACTCGGCAACACCGAGCGCGCCGAGACGGCCACCTCCCCGAAGCAGCCGGAGCCGGAGGCGAAGCCCTCGCTGGGGCGGCTGTTCCTGGACAACCTCTGGGCCGCGAACACCTTCACGGTGACGCTGCTGTCGCTGGTCCTGGCGATGGTCGTCGGCGCCGTGCTGATGATCGTCTCCGACCCCGAGGTGCTGGCCACCTACAGCTACATCACCGCCCGGCCGTCCGACGCGCTCAACGCGAGCTGGACGCTGGTCAGCGAGGCGTACGGCAACCTGTTCAAGGGCGCCGTCTTCGACCCCGAGGCGGTCGGCTTCCAGGCCGTGATGAGCCCGATCTCCGAGACGCTCACCTACACCGCGCCGCTGGTCTTCACCGGCCTGTCGGTGGCGCTGGCGTTCCGGGGCGGCCTGTTCAACATCGGCGCCCAGGGCCAGGCCACGATGGGCGTGATCCTGGCCGCGCTGGCCGGCTTCCTGCTGCCGTTGCCGCCCGGCCTGCACCTGCTCGTCGCGGTGCTCGCCGGCGCGCTCGGCGGGGCGATCTGGGGCTTCATCCCGGGCATCCTCAAGGCGCGCGCCGGCGCCCACGAGGTGATCAACACGATCATGCTCAACTACATCGCCACGTACTTCCTGACCTGGATCATCGTGCAGAACGGCATCCAGGACCCGAACCGTACGGACGCGATCAGCAAGCCGGTCGACCCGTCGGCCCAGCTGCCCCGGCTGTTCGGCGACGGGCTGCGGGTGCACGCCGGCATCATCCTGGCGGTGCTGGCCACCTGGGCCGTCTGGTGGCTGCTGAACCGCTCCACGCTCGGCTTCGAGCTGCGCGCGGTGGGCGCCAACCCGGACGCCGCGCGGACCGCCGGCATCAGCGTCACCCGGACGTACGTCCTGATCATGGTCTTCGCCGGGATCCTGGCCGGCCTCGGCGGCTCGAACATGGTGCTCGGCACCACCGCCAGCGCGCTCACCCCGCTGGTGGTCGCGCAGATCGGCTTCGACGGCATTCTGGTGGCGCTGCTCGGCCGGGTGAAGCCGTGGGGCGTGGCGCTGGCCGCGCTGCTCTTCGGCGCGCTCCAGGCCGGCGGCAACCGGATGCAGTCGTACTCGGGGATCTCGCTGGAGCTGGTCACCGTGCTCCAGGCGCTGATCGTCATCTTCATCGCCGCGCCGGCCCTGGTGAAGGCGATCTTCCAGCTCCGGGCCGCCCGCGCCGCCCGGTTGCAGACGAGCCTGGCGAAGGGCTGGTAACTCATGTCCACCATGGCTGTCGAAGACGTCGCCGTCGCCCCCGTCGACCTGGGGTTCTGGACCCGCACCCGCAAGGTCGGCGCCGTGCTGCTCGGGCTCGGCCTGCTGGCGACGGTGCTGTTCGGGGCGCTCGCCACCGGCGAGCAGGCCCGCTTCACCCTCAGCGAGGACGCCGCCGGCGCCGCCCTGAAGATCGACGGCACGCTCGGCGCGATTCTCTTCGGAGTCGTCGCCGTGGCCGCCGGCGTCGCGATGCTCGCCGGGTTGCCGAAGCGCTGGTTCACCCTCGTGCTCGGCGTCGGCCTGGTCGGCTTCGTGCTGTCGTTCCTCTGCTGGCAGGTCTCGGCCGCGCCGAACGGGCAGAACTTCATGCCGCTGGTCAACATCGTCCGGGGCACGTTCATCCTGGCCCTGCCGCTGATCTTCGGCGCGCTGGCCGGCGTGCTGTGCGAGCGCTCCGGCGTGGTCAACGTGGCCATCGAGGGGCAGTTGCTGATGGGCGCCTTCAGCGGGGCGCTCTTCGGCAGCCTCTCCGGCAACGTCTGGGTGGGCCTGGTCGCGGCGGCGCTCGGCGGCGCGTTCATCTCCCTGCTGCTGGCCGTCTTCTCGATCCGCTACCTGGTCGACCAGGTGGTCATGGGCATCGTGCTCAACCTGCTGGCGGTCGGCGTCACCGGCTTCCTCTACGAGCGGCTGATGCAGCCCAACGCGCAGAAGTACAACAGCGCGCCCCGGTTCAGCAACTGGGAGATCCCGCTGTTGTCGGACATCCCGCTGATCGGGCCGGCGCTGTTCCGGGGCAACATCTTCCTCTACCTCGGCCTCCTGCTGGTGCTGGTCATCCACATCGCACTGTTCCGCACCCGGTGGGGCCTGCGGACCCGCTCGGTCGGCGAGCACCCGACCGCCGCCGACACGCTGGGCGTCCGCGTGCTCGGGCTGCGCTACCGCAACGTGCTGCTCGCCGGGGTGGTCGCCGGCATCGGTGGCGCCTCGTACACGCTGGCGCTCTACTCGTTCACCAAGAACATGATCGGCGGCAAGGGCTTCATCGCCCTGGCCGCACTGATCTTCGGCCGGTGGAGCCCGACGGGTGCCCTGCTCGCGGCGCTCTTCTTCGGCTTCGCCGACCAGCTCGCCACGTACCTGGGCGCGATCAACAGCGCCATCCCGAGCCAGTTCCTGGCCATGCTGCCCTACCTGGCGACGATCCTGGCGGTGGCCGGTCTGGTCGGCCGGGTCCGGGCGCCGGCCGCCGACGGCAAGCCGTACATCAAGGGCTGACGGGGGAGCACGACATGGAGATCGACTGGGAGCGGCTGCGGGCCGCCGCCACGGACGTGATGCGGCATGCGTACGTGCCGTACTCGAAGTTCCCCGTCGGGGCAGCCGCCCTGGTCGATGACGGCCGCGTGGTGGTCGGCTGCAACGTGGAGAACGCCGCGTACGGCGTGGTGCTCTGCGCCGAGTGCGGCGTGGTCTCCTCGTTGCACGCCACCGGCGGCGGCCGGATCGTCGCCCTGTCCTGCGTCGACGCCACCGGCGAGCCGCTGATGCCGTGCGGCCGGTGCCGCCAGCTGCTGTGGGAGCAGGGCGGCCCGGAGTGCCTGATCGAGGCCAGGGGCGGCCCGCTGCGGATGGCCGAGCTGCTGCCGCACGCCTTCGACGTGGCAGACCTCGAGGCGGTCACCGGGGAGGCGCCGGTGCCGGTGGTGCCGGAGCGGCTGGCGGCCTGGCGCGGCCGGGGCACGGTCTTCGTTCACCCCGACCTCTCCGCCGGCCAGCAGGTCTGGACGGCCTACTGGGAGCGGTCCGCGGGGGACAGCGAGGGCGCCGAGACCGGCGTGCTCGAGGAGGGCCCGAGCTGGGACGACCCGGCGGAGGCGATCGCCTGGGGGCACGCCCGCACGCCCCGGGTCGTGGTCGTGGACGCCTCGGGCACGATCTTCTGGGCCGGCGAGGGCGAGCCGCCGATGGAGATCCCTGTCCGCTGGGGTGGTTGAGTTCAGAGCCGGCTGGGGCCTGCCGTGCCCGGCTCCGGTTGGTTGAGCTTGGGGATCGGGCCGACCATGACCGGCTCTGGGCGGTCAGGCTTGATCCCTCCGCCGGTCACGGTCGGCCCGATCCGTCGGTGGTCGCGGCCCGTCGGCCGGTTCCGCAACGATTGATAGGAACTCAAAGGTGAGCGCTTTTACGGCGGTTGACGTCATCCGGGTCAAGCGGGACGGGGGTGTGCTCTCCGACGCGCAGATCGACTGGGTGGTGGATGCCTACACCCGGGGGCTGGTCGCCGACGAGCAGATGTCGGCGTTGGCCATGGCGATCCTGCTGCGCGGCATGACCGCGCCGGAGATCGCCCGGTGGACCGCCGCGATGATCGCCAGCGGGGAGCGGCTCGACCTCTCCGCCGTCGACCGGCCGACCGTCGACAAGCACTCCACCGGCGGCGTCGGCGACAAGATCACCCTCCCGCTGACCCCGTTGGTCGCGGCGTGCGGCGCGGCCGTGCCGCAGCTCAGCGGTCGTGGCCTCGGCCACACCGGCGGCACGCTCGACAAGCTGGAGTCCATCCCCGGCTGGCGGGCGGCGCTGCGCAACGACGAGTTCATCGCCCAGCTCCGGGACGTGGGCGCGGTGATCTGCGCGGCCGGCGCGGGGCTCGCCCCGGCCGACCGCAAGCTGTACGCGCTGCGCGACGTGACCGGCACCGTCGAGGCCATCCCGCTGATCGCCAGCTCGATCATGAGCAAGAAGATCGCCGAGGGTACCGGGGCGCTGGTGCTCGACGTGAAGGTCGGCTCCGGCGCGTTCATGAAGTCCGTCGAGCAGGCCCGCGAGCTGGCCCGGACGATGGTGGAGCTGGGCGGCGCGCACGGCGTGCGGACCGTCGCCCTGCTCACCGACATGTCGACCCCGCTCGGCCTGGCCATCGGCAACGCCGTCGAGGTGACCGAGTCCGTCGAGGTGCTGGCCGGGGGCGGCCCCGCCGACGTGGTCGAGCTGACCCTGGCGCTGGCCCGCGAGATGCTCGACGCGGCCGGGCTGCCGGACGCCGACCCGGAGGCCGCGCTGCGCGACGGCCGGGCGATGGACTCCTGGCGCGCGATGATCCGCGCCCAGGGCGGCGACCCGGACGCCCCGATGCCGACCGCGAACGAGGTCGAGGTGGTCCGCGCGGACGCGGACGGCTTCGTCGCCTCGGTCGACGCGTACGCCATGGGGGTGGCCGCCTGGCGGCTCGGCGCCGGACGGGCGCGCAAGGAGGACCCGGTCAGCGTGCCGGCGGGGGTGGTGCTGCACAAGCGGCCCGGCGATCCGGTGCGGGCCGGCGACCCCCTCTACGAGCTGCGCGCGGAGCACGCCGCCCGGATTCCGGCGGCGCGGGACGACGCCGCGCGGGCGGTGCGGATCTCGCCGACCGCGCCCGCCGCGACGCCGTTGGTCATCGAGCGCATCGGCTGAGCGGGGCGGTCGCCGGGGCGGCATGGTGCCGGCCGGCTCGGAGCGCTATCCTCCCTGGCCAGGGGGACAACCGGCGCCGAGTCGTCGCGAGCAGACAGGACATTTCCGCCGTGACCGTACCTGCCCCCGATCCACGGGAGGTGCGTGAGGCGAGCCTGGACGAGTTGTCCCGGCTGCGTCTCCCGCTGCCGCCACCCCAGTTCCCGCTCGTGTGGGAGCCCGGCGACCAGATCGAACTGCGACCCACCGCGGAGATCGAGGCCCGGATCGCCGTGCTGCACCTGATCCTCGCGCGCTGCTTCGGGATGCCGCCGCAGGCCGCGATGAGCTGGCTGCTCGCCTCGCACCTGGTCGAGATGGTCACGCCGCCGGAGTTCCAGTTCGTGACCGGCGGCAAGGGCGACCACCGGTCGTTCGTGCTGCACCACGACGCGCTCTTCGCGCTGGCCTGGGTGCTCGGCCTGACCAAGCAGCTCGACCCGACCCTGCCGGTGGACGAGCGGCTGGTGGAGCGGATGCCGCACATCCCCGGCGGGGAGACCTTCGGCCAGTGGCGTGCCCGGATCCTCGCGGCCCCGCAGCACCCCGCCGACGCGGCCGCGCTGCTCGACCTGCACTACTGCCTGGACTGGGCGTACCTGGAGACGGAGCGGGCCGGCCGCACGCCGCCCGGCCTGGTCGACGCCAACGCCATCGGCCAGCGCCGGTGGGCGCTGGAGTGGGCGGTGGTCCTGCGGGGGCCCTACCACGACGAGCCCCCGGGCTGGGAAGAGGTCGACCTCTCCACCTGACCCGCCGGGTCGGCCGGGGGCCTCACCACCCGATTTGCCGGGTCAGCGCGGGCCCGGCCGCCAGACGGTGAGGTCCACCGCGACGGTCACCCGGACCGGCTCGGGCAGCGCGGCGACCCGGGCGGCGAGCCCGGTCGGGTCGGTGTGCCACGCGCTCGGGCCCATCCCGACCAGCGTCGCGACCTCCAGCCCGGTCAGCGCCAGCTCCCGCCGGTGCCCGGTCGACGCCACCTGCGCGAAGCGCCCGCCCAGGCTCTCGGCGACCCGGTCCGCCTTGGCCGGGTCCACCCGGAGCAGGCCGAGCGCGCCGACCAGCTCGGCGAGGTGCTCCTCGGCCGGCGTCACCACCAGCAGGGACCCGGCCGGGTCGAGGACCCGGTGGAACTCCGCGCCGTTGCGCGGGGCGAAGACGTTCAGCAGCACGGCGGTGCCGGCGTCGGCCAGCGGCAGCCGCTGCCAGGTGTCGGCCAGCGCCGCCGCCGCGCGGGGATGCGCCCGCGCCGCCCGGCGCAGTGCCGGCTTCGACACGTCCAGGGCCAGGCCCGCCGCGTCCGGCAGCGCCGCCAGCACCGCCGCGAGGTGCCGGCCGGTCCCCGCACCGGCGTCCACCACCAGGGGGTACGCCCCGGGCCGCGCCGCGCGGACCCGGTCCGCGGCCTCCGTCGCGGCGGTGGCGAGCGCGGTCGAGATCAGGTCGTAGTGGCCGGCGGCCAGGAAGTCGGCGCGGGCGGCCACCATCTCGGCGGTGTCCCCGGCGTGCGGGGCGCGGCCGGCGAGCAGGTTGACGTAGCCCTGCCGGGCGACGTCGAAGCTGTGCCGGCGCGGGCAGCGCAGCGCGGTGGCGGTGCCGGCGGCGGCCTCCGCCAGCGGCTCGGCGCAGACCGGGCAGCGGAGCCGGTCGACGATGCGGGTGTCCACGTCAGGCGTCCAGGTACGTCAGCACCGCGCGTACCCGCCGGTGGTCGTCGTCGCAGTCGCGCAGGTCGAGCTTCGTGAAGATCGAGTTGATGTGTTTGCTGACCGCCTTCTCGGTGACCACCAGGCGCTGCGCGATCGCGCCGTTGGAGCGTCCCTCGGCCATCAGCGCCAGCACCTCGTGCTCGCGCGGGGTGAGCCGGCCCAGCGGCGCGGCGTGGGCCGGCCGGGCGAGCAGCTGCGAGACCACCTCGGGGTCCATCGCCATGCCGCCCCCGGCCACCCGGTGCACCGCGGCGACGAACTGCGCCACGTCGGCCACCCGGTCCTTGAGCAGGTAGCCCACCGCGCCCGCGCCGTCGGAGAGCAGCTCCCGGGCGTAGAGCTGCTCGACGTACTGGGAGAGGACCAGCACCGGCAGGCCGGGCACCCGGGCGCGGGCGGCCAGCGCCGCCCGCAGCCCCTCGTCGGTGTGCCCGGGCGGCAGCCGGACGTCCACCACGGCTACGTCGGGGCGGTGCTCCAGCAGGGCGGCGAGCAGGTCGTCGCCGGTCTCCACGGCGGCCACCACCTCGTCGCCGTACGCGGTGAAGAGCCGGATCAGCCCGTCGCGCAGCAGCACCAGGTCCTCGGCGATCACGATGCGCACGGCAGCTCCACGTAGACCACGGTAGGCCCACCGTCCGGGGAGCTGATCCGCACCCGGCCGTCGAAGACCGCGAGCCGCCGCCGGATGCCGGCCAGACCCGTGCCCCGCGCCGGGTCGGCGCCGCCCCGACCGTCGTCGGAGACGGTCAGCCGGACCGTGCCGTCGACCCGGCGCAGCCGCACCGCCACCCGGGCCGCGCCGCTGTGCCGGGCGGCGTTGGTGATCAGCTCGGCGACGGTGAAGTAGAGCGCCGACTCCAGCGGGGGCGCCAGTCGCTCGGGCAGGTCGACGTCCAGGTCGACCGGGAGGGCCGCGCCGAGGGCGAGGGCGGCGACGCCGCCGGCGAGCCCCCGGTCCGCCAGCACCGGCGGGTGGATGCCGCGTACGACGTCGCGCAGCTCGGACAGGGCGGTGCCGGCGGCGGAGCGGGCCTCGGTGACCAGCCCCCGGGCCGCCTCCGGGTCCCGGGCCAGCAGTTCCTCGGCGAGGCCGAGGTTCATCGCCATCGCGACCAGCCGCGCCTGCGCGCCGTCGTGCAGGTCGCGCTCGATCCGGCGCAGCTCGGCCGCCTGGGCGTCGACGGTCTGGGCGCGGGTGTCGGCCAGCTCCTCCACCCGCTCGGCGAGGGCCGCCCGGGCGGTCGGCGCGAGCAGTGCCCGGGTCAGCCGGTGCTCCAGGTGGAGCAGCCCCCGGGGCAGCCAGTACGCCCCGACCCCCACCAGTAGCGCGAGCACCACGGCCAGCGCGGCGTTGCGCAGCGAGTCGATCGGCAGGCCGAGGAAGTTGTCGATCGCGCCGGGCGCCACCGTGTGGATCAGCGGCAGGGCGAGGCCCTGCGCGACGCCGAGCCAGAGCCCCACGGCCAGCACCACGGCGACCGGGGCGAGACAGAAGTGGGCGAACAGGAACGCCAGGTCCCGATAGGTGGCCGGATCCCCGGCCGCCGTCCGCAACCGGGCCGCCAGCCCGCCGGTCACCGGCCGGTACGGGGACCGGACCGGTGGGCCCGGCACCCGGCGGCGCTGCCGGTCCAGCAGCGTCCGGGTGCCGGCGAGGGTGCGGTCGAGCAGGGGCAGGCCGACACCGAGCAGGCTGAGCCCGGCGGTGAGGAGCGTGGCCAGCGCGAGCCCGATGCCCGCCCCGGCCAGCCCCGCCCCGACAGCCAACTGGTGCAGGTCCCGCCATGCCCGCCGCACCCCACTCATCGGGCCATTGTCCCAGCCGGCGCGGCGTCCCCCGCCGGCGCGGGGACCGGCTCGGCCTCCGGCGCGACGCCCGGCAGGGGAGCGGGGCCGGGCCGGGGCCGGGTACGGGCCGGCCAGAAGGCGGCCCGACCGGTGAGCGCGGCCAGCGCCGGCACCAGGAGCCAGGAGAGCCCGAACGTCGAGATCAGCACGCCGACCGCGACGGCGAGCCCGATCTGGGCCAGCATCGGCGACACCACGAGCACCCCGAAGCTGCCGGCCAGGATGACCCCGGCGGCGGCGACCGCCGGGCCGGCCCGGCGTACCGCCTCCGCGGCGGCCTGACGGGCCGGCCGTCCCGCGCGCAGTTCCTCCCGGAACCGGGCGATCATCAGGATGTTGTAGTCGGTCCCGATCGCGGTGACGAAGAGGAACACGACCAGCGGCAGTTGGAAGTTGAGCCCCGACTGGCCGCCGATGACCTGGAACACCAGCACGCTGGTGCCGAGGGTGGCGGCGAACCCGAGCGCGACCGCCGCGAGCAGGCCCAGCGAGGCGAGCAGGCCGCGCAGCATCAGCAGCAGGAGCAGCCCGATCAGCCCGGCGGCCACCGGGAAGATCAGCCGGAGGTCCTCGTCGAGCACGGTCCGGATGTCGGCGAAGGTGGCGGTCTCCCCACCGACGTACGCCCGGGTGCCGGGCGGTGCGGCGGCGTGCGCGGCCGGGCGTAGCTGGTTCTCCACCGCGTCCATCGCCCGCTGCGAGTACGGGGGCTCGGTGAGCAGCAGCCGCACCCGGGCCACGTCCCCCTCGATCTCGACCCCGCCCGGGGCCGCCACGATCGGCACCTCGGCGAGGCGCGCGGCGAACCGTTCGGCGGTGGCCGCGTCCACCCCGGCGCCGGTGAGGTACACGACCGTCGGGGAGAGCGTCCCGGCGGGCAGGCCCGAGTGGAGCCACTCCAGCGCCCGGGCCGACTCGGAGCCGGGTGGCAGCGTGTCGAGTTCGTAGCTGGGCCGGACCTGCAGCGCGCCGAGACCGAGCAGCAGGAGGGCGGCCACCGTGGCCAGCGCGACCCGGGCCGGCCGGCGGGCGACCAGACGGGCGGTCCGGGCCGACCGCCCGGTCGCCTCGTCGCCGCCGTGGCCCGGCGTCGACCCGGCACCCGGCGCGACCAGCTTCGCCGGCCACCAGGCCCGGCGGCCGAGCAGTGAGTAGACCGCGGGGAACAGGGTCAGCGCGGCGGCCACCATGAGCAGGACGGCGACGGCCAGCGCCGGGCCGAGCACCTGGAAGGACGCGAGCCGGGAGAGCACTAGCGCGCCGAACGCCACCGCCACGACCAGCGCGGACACGGTGACCACCCCGCCGATCCGGCTGGCCGCGTGGACCATCGCGGTACGGCGGTCGTCGCCGGCCCGGAGACGTTCCCGGTAGCGGAAGAGCAGGAAGACGGCGTAGTCGGTGCCGATGCCGAGCAGCACGACCGGAAGCAGGCCCGTGGTGGAGGCGTCCAGGGCGTATCCGAAGACCTTCCCGCCCAGGGCGAGCAGCCCGGTGGCGGCCTGCGCGACCAGCAGCACGAGGAACAGGTTGAGCAGCGCGATCGCCGGGCTGCGGAAGACGACCAGCAGCAGGACCAGGATCACCAGCAGCATGGCGCCGTGGACGATCAGGTCGAGCAGGAAGCTGTCGGCCGCGCCGGCGGCCTGCCCGGTCCAGCCACCGACCAGGCCGGTTCCCGCCAGCGCGTCGTCGGTGGCCGCCCGCAGCCGCTTGACCGTCTGGACGGTCGTCTCCGCGTGCGCGGCGTCGGGCAGGCGTGCCTCGGCCAGGCGTAGCCGCCCGTCCGGGGCGGTCGCGCCGGCGGTCACCCCGGTGACGCCGACGACCCGCAGTTGCTGCGGCAGCCGGTCGATCCGGGCGCTGTCGTCGGCGGTCAGCGCCGCCCCGTCGGCCCGTCGGACGACCAGCACCGCGCTGCTGCCCGGTGGTTCGGGGAAGATCCGGGATCCGATCGCGGCGGCCCGCGCGGACTCGTACCGGTCGGGCAGGAACTCGGCCTGGCTGTCGGCGGGCCGAGGCCCCTCCGGCCCGTAGACGGCGAAGGTGGCGGCGGTCAGCGCGGCGATGGCGAGCAGCCAGCCGGCGATCACCCGCCCCGGACGCCGGACCACCGCCGTGGCCAATGTCGTGAACACGTGCAACTCTCCCCGTCTCGGCTTCTGGTGACGCCAGTGACGCTAGGCAGCCGGACGGGTCACTTCGATGGTGCGCGCACGCCGGTCGGATGGTGGTGCCTGCACCACCATCGGTTCACCGTCGGGCCCGGTCCATCCCGGTCAGGTGGTCGACCACGCGGTGGGTCAGCGCGTCCAGCGCGTCGACCTCGTCGGGGGTCAGCAGGTCGATGAGGTGCCGGCGGACGGCCGCCACGTGGCCCGGGGCGGCGGCCTCGATCGCGCGCCGGCCCTCGGGGGTGAGCGCGACGACCGCGCCCCGGCCGTCCGTCGTGCACTCCTCGCGGGTGACCAGGCCGCGCTGCTGCATGCGGGTGAGGTGGTGGGAGAGCCGGCTGCGGGACCAGAGCATCCGGTCGGCCAGCTCGCTGAGCCGCAGCCGCTGGTCGGGGGTCTCCGAGAGGTCGGACAGGACGTCGTAGTCCGGCTCGGACAGGCCCGCGTCCCGCGCGAGCTCGCGGGCCAGCTCCAGGTCGAGCAGGCGGCGCATCCGCCGGTAGCCCCGCCAGGCGCGCTGCTCCCGGTCGTCGAGCCAGCGTGGTTGCTCCATGCCGTCATCGTAGCCATCTGGTTGACATGTCATCAACCCGATCCTAGGGTGCGTGACATGTCAACCAAATTGCCCGGCCGGCTGGTCCGGCTGCTGACCGGCCTCGTGCTGTTCGGCCGTCTGAACGTCATCGTCGCCAGCCCTCGATCCGGCCGGGTGGGCCGCCGGCCAAGCGACTGGTTCACCAAGGTCGCCCGGCTCACCGCCGCCCTCGCTCCGCTGCGGGTGTCGGCGTGACCGCCCGCCTGTGGGAGCTGTTCGGCGAACGCGGCCGGGGCGTGCTGGTCACCCTGCGCCGGGACGGCCGACCGCAGCTCTCCAACGTCGACTACCTGGCCGAGCCCGGCCTGATCCGGTGCTCCACCACCGCCGGCCGGGCCAAGGTGCGCAACCTGCGCCGCGACCCCCGGGTCAGCTTCCACGTCACCACGGTCGACGGCGGGGCGTACGCCGTAGCGGAGGGGAGGGCCGCGCTCACCCCGCCGGCGGCGGCGCCCGACGACGCCACCGTCGAGGAGCTGGTCGAGGTCTACCGGCGGATCCGCGGCGAGCACCCCGACTGGGCCGACTACCGGGCGGCGATGGTCGCCGACGGCCGGCTGATGCTCCGGCTCACCGTCGACCGGCTCTACGGCTGGCGCCCCTGACCGACGCGACGTCGCCCCGGTCGGGCCGGCGTGGCACGGGCGGCCTCCCGGGGCGCGTGACCCCGGCCCCCGCCGGTCCCCGGCGCGGTCCGGGGCCTCTCGGCCCGGCTCTGCGAGTACGGCAGCGTGGGCCGGGAGGGCGGGGCCGACTAGGGTCTGGGCATGGTCGCGACAATCCGTTACGAGGACATCGTCAAGGTCCCGAAGGCGCTGCTGCACGATCACCTCGACGGCGGCCTGCGGCCGGCGACAATCGTCGAGCTGGCCGCCGAGGCAGGCCACGAGCTGCCCACCACCGACCCCGAGGCGCTCGGCCGGTGGTTCGTCGAGGCGGCCAACTCCGGCTCCCTGGAGCGCTACCTGGAGACGTTCGCGCACACCGTCGCCGTCATGCAGACCGCGCCGGCGCTGCGCCGGGTGGCCCGGGAGTGCGCGCAGGACCTGGCCGCCGACGGGGTGGTCTACGCCGAGGTGCGGTTCGCCCCCGAGCAGCACCTGGAACGGGACCTGACCCTGGACGAGGTGGTGGAGGCGGTGCTGGCCGGCTTCGTCGAGGGCAGCGCGCTGGCCGCCGAGGCGGGCACCCCCATCCGGGTCGGCACCCTGCTCACCGCCATGCGGCACGCCGCCCGGTCGCAGGAGATCGCCGAGTTGGCCGTCCGGCACCGGGACACCGGGGTGGTCGGCTTCGACATCGCCGGCGCCGAGGCCGGCTTCCCGCCCACCCGGCACCTGGACGCCTTCGAGTACCTCCAGCGGGAGAACTTCCACTTCACCATCCACGCCGGCGAGGCGTTCGGCCTGCCGTCGATCTGGCAGGCGATCCAGTGGTGCGGGGCGGACCGGCTCGGCCACGGGGTGCGGATCGTGGACGACATCACCCCCGGCCCGGAGCCGGTGCTCGGCCGGCTGGCCGCGTACGTGCGGGACAAGCGGATCCCGCTGGAGCTGTGCCCGTCGTCGAACGTGCAGACCGGCGCCGCCGCCTCGATCGCCGACCACCCGATCGGGCTGCTGCGGGACCTGCGCTTCCGGGTGACGGTGAACACCGACAACCGGCTGATGAGCGGCACCTCGATGTCGCGGGAGATGGCCCTGCTGGCGGACGCCTTCGGCTACGGCTGGAAGGAACTCCAGTGGTTCACCATCAACGCGATGAAGAGCGCCTTCATCCCGTTCGACGAGCGGCTGAAGATCATCGACGAGGTGATCAAGCCGGCGTACGCCAAGCTGCTGGGCTGAGCGCGGGCCGCGCGGCCGGCGTCAGGGGCGGTGCGGGTGGCCGGCGAGCAGTCCGGCCACCCGGCGCAACACCTCGCCCGCCCGGGCGGCCTCCGCGCCGAGGCCGGTCTGCCGGCGCAGCACGGCCGGCTCGCTGCGCAGCAGCGTCAGCCCCCGGCGCACCAGCACCCGGGGTGCCTTGCGCTGTTCGGCGAGGTCGCGGGCCAGCCGGCGCACGAAGGTCGCGCCGCGCGGCCGGCGCAGGGCGTACGCCCCGGCGAGCAGCCCCCGCCGGCGGCACTCCTCGACGATGTCGGCAGCGAAAATCCCTTCGGCAACGAAGAGTGGCGAACCAGCTATGTCGAATGGCCGGGTGGACACGCGGCGGTCCTCACCGATCGCATAAACCGGCACATCGGCCTTGCCCTCCCTGGCCAGTCGGGCAATCGTTTCCACGGCGGCTTCGGCGTCCCAGGACCGGGGTGACTCCCAGTCGACCAGGCCGTCGCGTCGCGGCAACGTAGGGTCGTCGCCGTCCTTGTAGAAGTCGTCCAGGCATAGCACCGGGAGGCCAGTTCGCTGCGCTATGTACGACTTTCCTGAGCCGGAAGGGCCGGCGAGCAGGACAACGCGGTGGGGGTGATCCATTACCTTCAGTGACTCCGGCCAGACGGACTGCGATCAAATTGCATCAACATCTCATCACACCTCGAGTGACGGCCAACCTGGGCTTTCTCTTTGAGGGGTAGCGTGATGGAATCTCGGATGGTCCGACCCGCCGGGTCGGCCGCTGGGCGTTGCCCGAGGGCGACGCGGACGCATAATCGCGAGGGCGGTGACGTGAGCAAACGGCCAAAGACGGCGGGCTCCTTCCTGTCGCGGCTGCGCCGGCCGGCCGGTCGGCTCCGCGACATGCCGATCTGGTCCAAGCTCGGTCTCATCATGATCGTGCCGACCATCGCCACGGTCGTCGTGGGCACCAGCGGTCTGGTGGACCACCTGGAGACCCTCAACAATGCCAACCGCGCGGGTGACCTGGCCAATCTCGTCGGCTACTCGGGTGACCTGGTCGACACGCTCCAGGACGAACGGACCAACGCGCTGCGCCTGCTGGGCGTGCCGAAGGGGCAGGACGCGGCCCGCTTCAAGCAGGCGTACGAGGAGGCCAACGGCCGGGTCGACAAGGCATGGGGGCCGTACTCCCAGCAGCGGGGCAAGGTCGAGGACCTCCCGGCCAACCTCGAGACCCTGCTCCGCGAGATCGACCAGACCCTGACCGACCTTTCCGGCACCCGCAGTCAGGTCTTCAACGGCAAGCTCGGGCTCGTCCCGGCGATGCAGGCGTACGACGGCCTGATCGACAACCTGCTGAGCGTCCGCGACTCGGCCACCCAGCTCGCCGGCGACAACGAGCTGAGCGACCAGATGCGCGCCGCGACCGCCACCGCCCGGAACAAGGAGTTCCTGTCCCGCCGCCGGGACGTGGTGCACCGCGCGTTCATCCAGCAGCGGCTCACGCCGAACCTGCGCAACGAGTACATCGCCGCCAGCACCGGCTCCAGCCAGTGGCTGCAGAGCTTCCGGGTGGTGGCCTCCCAGTCCGAGCAGGAGTACTACGCGCAGGTGGTCGCCGGCCCCGACCTGCGCGAGGCGAACACCTACAACAGCTGGCTCAACGGCATCACCACCGCCGACACCCTGACCGGCGCGCCGTTCGACGCGGACGAGTGGGACGCGGCCATGGTGGCCAACGCCAAGCTCATCCGCACGGTCGAGTCGAAGATCGACGGCGACGTCGTCGCGGTCGCCGACGACCTGCGCTCGGACGTGCAGCGCCAGGTGTTCCTGGAGACCGGCCTGCTGCTCAGCATGCTGCTGCTGGCCATCCTCTTCGCCTACCTGGTCGCCCGCTCGATGGCCCGCTCGCTGCGCGACCTGCGGCAGGGCGCCCTCTCGATCGCCCAGTACGGCCTGCCCCAGGCGGTGGCCCGGCTGCGTGATCCCCAGGTCACCGGCCAGCTCTCCCCGGTGCAGCTCGCCAACCAGATCGCCGAGCCGCTGCCGGTGCGCAGCAAGGACGAGTTCGGCCAGGTGACGGAGGCGTTCAACGCGGTGCACCTGGAGGCGGTCCGTACCGCCGCCGAGCAGGCCGCGCTGCGCGCGTCCGTCGCCACGATGTTCGTCAACCTGGCCCGCCGGTCGCAGATCCTGGTCGACCGTTTGATCGGTCACCTGGACCGGCTGGAGCGCGGCGAGGAGGACCCGGACCGGCTGGCCGAGCTGTTCCAGCTCGACCACCTGGCCACCCGGATGCGCCGCAACGACGAGAACCTGCTGGTGCTCGCCGGCGCCGACTCCACCCGCGTGCAGCGCGAGCCGGCCGCGCTGATCGACGTGCTCCGGGCCGCCCAGTCCGAGGTCGAGCACTACACCCGGATCGAGTTCGGGGTGATCGACCGGGACATCGAGGTCGCCGCGCACGCCGTCAACGACATGGTGCACCTGGTCGCCGAGCTGTTCGACAACGCCACCGCGTTCTCGCCGCCGGACTCGCACGTCATGGTCGAGGCCCGCCGGGTCGGCGACCGCGCGTCGCTCTACGTCGAGGACCGGGGCATCGGCATCAGCCCCGAGCAGCTCAACGAGCTCAACGAGCGTCTCGCCACGCCGCCGCAGGTGGACGTGGCGGTCTCGCGGATGATGGGCCTGGTCGTGGTCGCCCGGCTGGCGTCCCGCCACGGCGTCAAGGTCGAGCTGCGTCCCGGCACCGACCGGGGCACCGTCGCCGAGGTGGTCATGCCCACGTCGGTGCTCGTGCCCCGGGCCCTCTCCGGCCGCGTGCAGTCGTCGCCCGCCCTGCCCGCCTCCGGCGCCCCGTCCTCCGGCCCGGCGTTCGGCGGGCCGTCCTCCGGCCCCGCCCCGGCGTTCGGCGGGCCGTCGTCCGGCCCCGCCCCGGCGTTCGGCGCGCTGCCGGCGCTCGGCAGCCGCCCGGCCAACCCGACGCCGACCCAGCGCCCCGGCGAGTCCGGCAACCAGGTCACCCTGGGCGGCCGGCCGTTCGACCCGGCGCCGCGCAACGGGGCCGGCACGTCGGCCTCGACGGGTGGGACGCGGTCCATGCCGGCCTGGTCCGACCTGACCGGCGCCAGCGGCACCACCAACGGCGAGGCATTCCGGCCGCGCACCTCCAACGGCCAGCCGATCGATCCGCTGCCGCAGCGGCGGTCCAGCGACGACCCGGACGCGACCGGCCAGCAGTCCGCCGTCCCGCGGCAGCTGCCCAGCAGCCCCGAGGCCCGGCCCTACTCGGCTCCGCCGGTCCCGCCGATCTCCGCGCCGCCGGTGCCCTACGCGGGCCCGCCGGTGTCGACCCCGCCGATTCCCTACTCCGCGCCCCCGGTGTCCAGCCCGCCGGTCTCCGGCATGCCGGTCTCGGCGTCGCCGGTCTCCGGCCACCCGGTCTCGGCGTCGCCCGTCTCCGGCCACCCGGTCTCGGCCGCGCCGTTCTCCGGCCCGCCGGTCTCGGCGCCGCCGAGCGGCCCGCTGCCGCAGCGCCCGGTTCCCGGCGCGCAGGGCCCGGCCACGCCGGCACCGCCGGCCTGGCCGCCGGTCGCCGGGGCGGAGCGTGACGCCGTGACCCCGCCGGTGCCCGAGCGCCTCGCCGCCGCGCTGGACATGACCACCGAGCTGCCGCGGCTGCCCCGCCCCGGCGCGGAGCACCCGACCGCCCAGGCCCAGGCCCAGGCCCAGGCCCAGGCTCCGGAGCCGGTCGCCGCGCCGGCCCGGCCGACCGCCCCGCAGCAGGCCCAGAACCGGCAGCGGTACGCGGACGAGACGATGGAGCTGCCGATCTTCCGGGAGCTCGAGTCGGCCTGGTTCCGGACCCGTCGGCCGGGCCCGGAGGAGGCGGCAGCGCCCGCCGCGAAGACGGCGGCCAACGGCGCCGCGACCCAGCAGTTCGCCCGGGTCGACGCCGGCGGTCCGGGCCCGCAGCAGACACCACTCGGGACAGGTAACGCACCGATGGCAGAGAAGCCGACGGCCGGAGGAGCGCCGCGCGAGAACGGATCGACGGTCAACGGGGCTGCCCGCCCCGGCGTCGCCGACAGTTTCGGTCATCGCCGGCCCTCGCAGCAGCAGGGCAGCGGCTGGCAGACCGCCGCCGACGACGGGTGGCGCGCGGCTTCGGCGGCGACCGAGGTGCCGGTGGCGGCGACCACCTCGACGGGGCTGCCCAAGCGCACCCCCATGGCACAGTTGGTGCCGGGCGCGGTGGAGAAGCCCACCACCTCCGTGCAGCGGCGCACGCCGGAGGGTGTCCGTGGCCTGCTCTCGGCATACCACCGGGGCGTGCAGCGGGGGCGTACGCACCCATCGGACAGCAACCCGACCAACCCGGAGGCGACTCCGGGAGGGCAGCAATCCTCGCAGTCTGGCTCAGGCCCGGTGGCCGGGAGCAGGCAGAAGGAGCAAGAAGGATGACAACTACGCAGGATCTCGGTTGGCTGCTGGCCAACTTCGCGGACCGGGTGCCCGGCGTCGCGCACGCGGTCGCCGTCTCCGCGGACGGCCTGCTCCTCGCGTCGTCTCGGGATCTCCCGCGTGACCGGGCCGACCAGTTGGCCGCGATCGCGTCCGGCCTGGTCAGCCTCACCCAGGGCGCGGCCCGCTGCTTCGAGGGAGGCGCGGTGCTGCAGACGGTGGTCGAGATGGACAACGGCTTCCTGTTCCTGATGTCCATCTCGGACGGCTCGTCGTTCGCGGTGCTCGCCGCCCGCAGCTGCGACGTCGGGCAGGTCGGCTACGAGATGGCCCTGCTGGTCGACCGGGTGGGCGACGCGTTGACCCCGCAGCCGCGTGCGGCCGCGGGCATGCTGGGCTGACGAACTGCTGACCGGTGAGGTCGGCGGGGCGACAACGACAACGACGGGCTCCATCCGGAGCCGGTGCCGGGTGCGAAGGAGGTGAGCGGCGACATGGCCGATCGTGACGAACCGACCGGGGCGTTGGTCCGTCCATACGCCGTGACCCGCGGTCGTACCCGCCCCCGTCTCGACATCGCGCTGGAGGCGCTCGTCGAGACGACGGTGCGCGGCCGGGCCGCTGCCAATGGCAACGGCGGCCAGGGCCGCGAGCACCAGTACATCGCCGCGCTGTGTGACGGACGTGTGCAGTCGCTCGCCGAGATCGCGGCGCGGATGCAGCTCCCGCTCGGTGTGGCCCGGGTGCTCATCGCCGACATGGCGACGGACGGCCTGGTCGCGGTCCACGAGCCGACCATTCTGGACGACTCGGACGACGCGGTGGGCACTGAACTGCTGGAGAGGGTGCTGAGTGGACTTCGCAGGCTCTGACATGTCGCACCGGCCGCCGGCCCCGAGCGGGCGCGTGACGTCGGCGAAGATCGTTATCGCCGGTGGATTCGGCGTCGGCAAGACGACGCTGGTCGGCTCGGTCTCGGAGATCACGCCGCTGACGACCGAGGCGATCATGACCTCCGCCGGCGTGGGCGTCGACGACACCCGGCAGGTGCCGGGCAAGACGACGACCACGGTGGCGATGGACTTCGGTCGTATCTCGATCGACCGCGATCTGATCCTGTACCTGTTCGGTACGCCGGGTCAGACCCGGTTCTGGTTCATGTGGGACGAGCTGGTGCGCGGCGCGATCGGCGCGGTCGTGCTGGTGGACACCCGCCGGCTGGCCGACTGCTTCGCGGCGATCGACTTCTTCGAGCACCGGCGGCTGCCGTACCTGGTGGCCATCAACTGCTTCGACGGGATGCAGTACCACGACCCGCAGGACGTCCGGGACGCGCTCGCGATCTCGAGCGACGTGCCGGTGGTGGCCTGTGACGCCCGGAACCGGGAGTCGACGAAGCACGTGCTGATCTCGCTGGTCGAGTACGTGCTCACCATGCGGCGCTCGCGCGCCGTCGCCCCGGCCTGATCGCTTCGACGAGCGCCCGGCGGCGGCTTCGGCCGTCACCGGGCGCTCGTCGCTGCCCGCGTCCGGGTCAGGCCGGCGTGGGCGGACGTCAGGACACCCGGGTCCAGGCGCCCGAGCTGACGGTGTAGAGGCCCAGTGACCCCTGGTCCATGCCGCCGTGCCGGATGGGGGTGAAGGAGTACATCCCCACCATCCCCTCGGTGACCTGGTTCTGCAGGAACGCCCGCAGCCGTCCACGGTCGACGCTGGTGGAGAGCCGGGCCGCGTCGGCGATCAGCTGCACGGCGTCGGACGCGTACGGGGCGAAGCCGCTGAACCCGCCGTGCAGCTGCACGTAGCGGTAGACGAAGTCCTTGCGTTGCAGCGCCGACATGGTGGTGTTGGCGAGCATGGCCCCGCCCAGCGAGACCGGGTGGACCGCGTACGCACCCTCCATCAGGGAGGCGTTGGCGCCCTCCAGGGTCTCCTCGGCGACCGCGCCCGCGTCGAGGAACACCGGCCCGTCGTAACCGGCCCGGCGCAGCGCCCCGACGGCGGCGGCGGAGTCCGGGGCGGTCGCCCAGACCACCACGCCGTCCGGGCGGGCGGCGGCCGTCGAGCGGGCGGCGCGACGGAAGTCCTCGCCGGTGCGGGGCAGCCGGATGCTGGCCGCCGGCTCCATCCCGGCCGTCCGCAGGGCCCCCGTCATGGCCCGTACGCCCGAGTCGCCGTGCAGCCCGTGCGCGGCCAGCACCGCCACCCGGCGCAGCCGCTGCGAGGCGACCAGCCGGGCCAGCCGCCGGGCCATGTCACCGGCGTCCGGGGTGAGCTTGTAGACGTACGTCCGCTGCGGCAGCGGCAGCACGATGCCGTCGCCGAAGCCGAGCGAGAGGAACGGCACCCGCTGCTGCTGCGCCACCTCGGCGAGGGCGATCGAGGTCTCGGCCATGGTGCCGCCGAGCAGGGCGTGCACGCCGGTGTCGCGGGCCAGCTCGGTGGCCTGCCGGGCCGCCAGCCGGGGATCGCCGGCGTTGTCCCGCACCTCCAGTCGTACGGTGCGGCGCAGGTTGCCGACCGGCACGCCCTTGTCGTTGAGCGCCTCGGCGGTGATGTCCAACGCCCGCTGCTGGAGTACGCCAAGTGCCGCACCGGGCCCGGTCAGCTCCAGGCTGGCCCCGATCAGCAGCTCGTGACCGCCCGGCGCGGCCGTCCTGACGGGATCCCTCTCGCCCGCATCGCCGCGCCCGCAGGCGCTGAGCAGCAGGCTGCCCGCCGTCGCGGCCAGCAGGCCGCGACGGGTGAGCACGGAGGGGTTGGTTGCCGATGTCGCCACGAGTCGCCTTCCCACCCCGGCGACCCCTGCCGCCGGCTGTTCCGCCGGGTATGCTCCCGGCCGCCGCGACCCGGCGTCAAATTATCCGGGTGTGGGCAGGAACACGCAGGTGGAAGGCGGTTTGTCCACTCAGGAGCGGTAGCCGGCGGAACGGTACTCGTATTCCCGGTCGTCGTCGCGGTCGCCGGTGTCGCGGCTGAAGTCCCAGCCCCCGGCGGCCTCCCGGCCGGGTCGGCCGCCGACCGCGAACCCGCCGATCTCCTGCCCGCGGCGCCAGCCGCGGAAGTAGCCGGTGGTGTTCTCGGCGAGGCTCGCCGCGTCCCGGACGATCCGCAGCGGACGCTCGTCCCGCAACGGGGACCCGGGGACGAGGTTGGCCTGCGGGACCCGCCTGGGCAGCCCGGCCGCTGTCTCCGCGCCGACCGCCGGGCGGGCGGCCTGCTCGGCCGCCTGCCAGCCGGTGTCGGCCGTGGTGGACCAGTCCAGGTCGGACTCCTCGGCGTGCCCGACGAACCAGGCGGACTTCGCCTGGGCGAAGATCAGCAGGTCGCCGTCGCCCTCGTCGGAGACCGGCGGGGGCCGCCGCTCCACGGGTGGCGCCGGTCGATGCTCGGCCACCGGGCGCTCGGCGCGGGCGGCCGGGCGGCCGTTGCGTCCGGGCTCCTCGCGGTCGACCAGCCGCAGCGGCGGCGTCTCCGGCTCCGCGGCCTGGCCCGGCCCGCCACGCAGCGCGCGGTCGGCCAGCGGCGGCGGCTCGACCAGGCGCAGCATCGGCGGTTCCTGGGGCAGGTCGTCGGCGAGCCAGGGCGGGGTGACCCGACGCTCGGCGCCCGGGTCGGTCGGCGCGTCGATGCCGCTTCCGCCCCGGTCGCGGTAGGGGCCGGCGACCGGGCTCTTGGCCGGGCTGTCGGACGGGTCCTCCGGGTTGTTGACCAGTGGCCAGTTGGCCCGGGACCCGGGGGGAGCGGACTCCTGGTCGGGCCGCGGCGTGGGCACGGGCACGCTGTGGTCGGTGGCGCTGAAGCCGCCCGTGGGCGCGGGGGGCTCGCCGGTGGTCTTGGGCCGGGGCGGGATCACTGTGCGCTGCCGCTCGGCGCGGGCGCTCTGGATCGCCGCGGTGGTCAGCGTGGGCCGGAACGGCTCCCCGGCCTCGGCCGGGGGCACGGTGCCGCGCTGTGCCGGGGCGATCGGGGTGATGCCGGGCGGCGGGGGCGGCGGCGCGGAGACCGGGCGGTTGGTCGGGCCGTCGATCCGGCTCGGCGCCGAGGCCGGCCGCGAGGGCGGCGCGGAGACGGGCGGACCGGCCACCGCGGCCGGGGTCACCGGCGCCGGGGCGACCGGCGGCGGCGCGACGGGCGCCGGGGCGACCGGCGGCGGGCCGAGTGGCCGTGGCGCCGGGGGCGGCGTCGCGCCGGAAACGGGTTCCGGCCGGCTCCGGCGACCGCCGGACGGGGCCGGCTCGGGCTCTGTCACCCGGACGGGACGCGGGCCCGCTCCGGTGGGGGCGAGGCCGGGCAGGTCGCCGACCGGCTCGCCGCGTCGGGCCGCGGCCCGCCGGCCGGGGGGCGCCCCGGCGGGCGGGGCCCGGCGGGGGGTGGGGGCGCCGCCCGGGCACCCCACCGGGGCGGCCAACGAGGGTGTAGCTCTACCAAAAATTTTTACCAAGTGGCGGGCGCCGGGCTCCGCCCCAAAAAA